>NZ_JAPPTO010000016.1:0-148271 GCF_027587135.1 Vibrio sp. MM46 | reverse complement strand
TCTGAAACACGCACTGTTACTGTCATGGTTCGTTCGTAATCCGCTTTCATCTCTTGGAACTGAACGTTTACTTCACTGAGCGCTTTTAGACGCTTGTTCTCTTCCATAATGCGAAGAAAATTCTCGAAGTTTTGATTCAACCATTCACCACCAGCATGAAGAATCAGATCCAACAATGGTTGTTCAGAACCGTCTTCATCAAGGTCATTCAAGACCAGAAGCGTGTTAGGTTGTTCCAAGACCACTTGGGTAATCGCAAACATTTGTTGCCAATCGTCCAAGCATTCTGCATCGCGTGCGTAATCAAACGCCGCTTTTGCGTAGGGTTGAGCTACCACTGTCAATTCGGACATGTGCCCTCCTACATTTCGTTGATGAAGCGGTTCACCAAGTCGCGGTTAGCCGAGCTATCCAGATTGCGATTAATCAGCTTGCTGGCACTTTCAATCACCAGATCCGCCATTTCATCTTTCAGCTCTTGGCGAACTTTGCTGCGTTCGCTTTCCACTTCTGCTTTGCCTTCTGCGACAATGCGCGCTTTCTCTTGATTTGCCAGATCAACCGCTTCCGCAACCATCTGTTCTTGACGTTGCTTACCTTGGTTGATGATAGCTTGAGCTTTTGAGCGAGCTTCTGTCAGCAGCGCTTCACCGTTCGCTTTTGCCAGTTCTAACTCTTGTGCTGCTTTTTCTGTTTGCTCAAGACCTTGGGCAATTTCAGCACGACGCTCATCAAGCAGTTTTACAAGTGGTGGCCAGACATATTTCATGCACAGCCAAACGAAAATCACGAAGGAGATCGCCTGACCAAACATTGAGGCATTTAAGTTCATAGCACCCTCTCTTCTATAACGTTATGAAAATTATTAATTCGAATTACGCTACAGCGAAGATGATGTACAAGCCGATACCAACACCGATCATTGGCACTGCGTCCACAAGACCCATCATGATGAAGAATTGAGTACGAAGCATTGGGGTCAAATCAGGTTGACGAGCCACACCTTCAAGGTATTTACCTGCAAGGTTACCGATACCTGCTGCGGCACCCGCTGCACCAAGACCGATCAGTAGTGCACCCGCCACGTAAAGAACTGCGCTAACGATATCCATAACAACTCCTAGAATTGAATTTTTTAATTAATAAACAAGATTTTTGAAATTAATGCTCTTCAACAGCCATGCCGAGATAAACCACGGTCAGTACCATAAAAATAAATGCTTGAAGAACAACAATAAGAATGTGGAACAGTGCCCAAGGAACACTTAGTGCCCATTGCATCCACCATGGCATTAATGCAATTAGAATGAAGATCATTTCACCTGCATACATATTGCCAAATAATCGAAGACCTAAAGATATTGGTTTAGAAATTAACGTCACCAATTCAAGAACTAAGTTCACTGGATATAACAACGGATGTGAAAATGGTTGAGTAGTTAACTCTTTAATAAAACCTTTCACGCCTTTGTTTTTAAACGTATAACCTAACACCAAAATAAATACGCCTAATGCCATCGACATCGTAATATTGACGTCAGCGGATGGTAAGTCACGGAAGTGTTCAACCCCTACAGCACGAGTAAGTGCAGGAATTAAATCAATCGGTAACAAATCCACGGCATTCATTAATAACACCCAAACAAATATTGTCAGTGCCAAAGGACCAATTAACTTGTCCTTCGCTTGAAATATTTCTTTTACGATATCATCGACGAACTCAAATATTATCTCGATCAAACACTGGAATCGTCCTGGTACTCCTTTCGTTCCTTTCGTCACCGCATAACGGAATGAAAGGATGAAAACGAGCCCCGTCAACCAGACCATGATCATGGAATCAAGGTTAATTCCAAACCAACCGTCGCCGGCGGTGAGAAAGGTCAAGTGGTGCTCAATATATTCATGAGCGGACTGGACAGTCTCCATTTATGCCTTCCTTTCGAAGCGGTCTCTGAACAGCGGCGTTAAGAAGTGACCAAACATCGTCACACAAAAGCCTATCAGGACCACGATGTTGCGAAGAGCCATAAATCGAAACGTCAAAACAAACATCACTATGGTGTAAATGACTTTGATATTTCGACTCAGATGCATGAGGTCACGCAAACTCTCTTCTGGTTTCACCCTAGATTTAATGGACGCGAATACCATGCCAAACAGAGATGGAAGAATCGCAATCAGTACCCCAGTGATTGCTGATTCAGCGCTTAGAGTCCCGCTTCGCATGTACTCATACGCGATGAATACCAGACCCAAAGCTGCTTGAGCAATCAGAATCCTCTTGCCTGCCACCAATATTGGGTCGTCGTGAATATTAGCTTCCATAAATCACCCTTTAAAATAATATCGAATTAAAACTTCTGATAATTAAACTTCACAAAATAAAGCTGCCTAGTGACGATGAATTATATTAAGATGAATTTAATACACAGAATTAAATTTAATCTGATAATTATTATTCACATATTTAAAAATCAAAACGGAATCACTCCGCATTTCCGTTTCCCCAGAAATATACACCGATAATTTTAATAATCTAAATCGAAAAACTTGCAAATTATCATTCCATTTTTGAAGTGTTATTTTATTTGAACAAATCAAAAATGAAATATACATTGAATAAGCCGTCTTTATCAGGGTTAAGACGAAAAGCTTGTCACATGGAAGTGACACTCCATCACGAAAGGAATTAAAGTGATTTATTGGTTATATAATCTTAAATATACTATTTTTAATATATAGCCGATTAATAAACCTGTTTAATATAAAGATAAAATAGATCAAAAGCAGAACGTCGAAGTGACAAGAATTAAATATATGTAGAATATATTATTTGGTCACGCCCATTGTAGCACGCAAAAATAACAACATGACGTTTATTAAAGGATATAAAAAAGAACGCTTTACTAGCGTCCTTTTCGTTTTTATTTCTTATTGCTTGCCTGCTTATCGAGTTGTGGCAAGGCTTTAGGTATCACCCACTTGAAGCGTTTTGGCTTCAACGCTTGTATCCCTTTCCAAAGAGCATTCATCAAGCTTGCGTCCTCCTGCCCCTCTTGTAGGCGCTGTGAACGCTTCTGCCAAACATCAGAGTCACTGGCTTTACTCATTTCAAGACCACCTGTGTTGCTTCTCAACTGCTTATACAAGCTTGCTCGAACATCACCCCATCGGTTTGCTTTCACCATTCGTCTGAACACTAACCAAGGAGGCGTAGGACGAGAACGATAATAACGGTGAATGCTCAAGACGGCGATAACGAGAACAAATAGCGTCACTGCGCAGCCAATCAACCAGCTAGAATAAGCTCGAACAAAGGATTTGAATGTATGCTTGGCTTTGAAGGTCTTACCCTCAATCACCACCGTTTCCAGCTGTTTACTCTGGCTATTCCACCATTGGAACGTATGCTCAGGCAAGGTGAACTCACCACCCTGTTGGATCACATACACGCTTTCTTCGATGCGACTCGATTGGTAATCGCCACGCGTTTGCTTATCATCTAAGCGGTTTGGTTGAGGATAGGCTTGATAGCTGGCAGTAGAATCATTGGATAACAAGTCTGGAAGCAATACTGACAAACTGTCTTGTGCATTGATCGTAATGGTGCGAGTGATTGCATCACCGACTTTCAGCTCATCGTTAGACGTTGTCCATTTCTGATCCACACTCACCTTAGTCGCAGTAAACCATTCAGACTCATCACTGAGCAATCCAGAAGGCATAGACGCTTCAAACTTAATTGGCTGCGTATAAAGCGTGCCAGCGACCTTCGAACCATCAGGCGCAGAGACTTGCACACCAACGGCGACCGGTGGAATCACAAACTGACCCGAGGCTTGCGGATACAAAGTTATTTCCCAACGCTGACGAGACCAAGTCTGTCCCCCTTTGCGCTCGGTATAGTTGGTTGCTAATTGGTTACGCTGCTTTGCAATCACGTTAGGGATTTCTACGCTGCCAATGCGTGTACCACCTGTGAACCAACGAGGAGTTGCGACTTCGATGTACAAAATCACCTGCTCATTCACACTGAACTTAGGTGCTTCCTTCCTATCGGTCCCTGCTCCCTGCTTACCAACCCATGCTAACAATTCAACATTATCGCTGCGCTGCAAGTCTTGAATGTCTTGTGCGTTCGCCAAACCAGTAAAAAACAAAGTAAACACCATCAAGATAGTGCTTAGACGCCCAACAATAGAGTCAGCGCCAAGTTTGAATACATTCATCATTGTGCTTGCTCCTCTTCTTGTTGTCGTTGCGGTTGTGGCTTCGGCTCCGTTTTCACGGGTTCACGCAGTTGAATTTGGAATTTAGCGCGCAAGAAGTACTTAGGGTCGGCCTCTACGCGTTTTAACCACTTATCCGCCAGTTCTTGGCTGCCAAGGATTTCGTTCGCATTGAGTTTCTCTTTCAGCATTAATTCAGCAGCGGTTTTTTCGTCTGCCCCATCTGCCGTTTGCGGGTTGTCACCCAGTTCAAATGACTCTTCGGGTCCATCTGTTGTCCCCGCTTGGCTTTCACTGGTGCGGTTTATCTCTTCGACAATACCACCAATGACTTTTAGGTTGTGCTCGACGTCTGGTCGCAATTGATCGCTCAAGGTGTCTTTATCTGCCAGTGTTTGCAATAAATTACGCGCTGCCAAATACTCACGTTGACGCGCCAACGCACTCGCAGCGTTGTACAAGCCATAGTCCTTTACCGCATCTGATGGATTGTTTTGCATCTCCAAGAAAGCCGTATGAGCCAGTTTGTATTCGCCTGCGTAGTAATAAGCCGTCCCTTTTCGCAACGGATCCGTAAAGTGCTTTGCTGCCTCAAGGTATTCGTTGTTGTTGAACAGGCGCTGCCCTTGTTGGTTTGGCGTGAGCCATAAATCCCACCACCATTGAGACGCTTTATCCCAGACCGTAACCTCTTGCACCACTTCGGGCTTATTCGCTTTGAGCGAGACGGTTTCCGCCATGACTTTTGGCGTCATAAACAAAGACGTTGACACCATCGCGACAACACACCATTGCACTAACCACCCTTTGCGGAACCAAAGCATCATGATGAGCGCAATTGGGAACAACAGTTGATAACCCATGTCTTTCCAAGGCATTGAGGATTCACCATTGAGTTGCATGTTTCGCTCAACAAAACGATTCAGCTTCTCTATGTCACTATTGTCTACCGTCACTTCCACAAGGCGTCCACCAGTCGCGCTGGCAAGATTATTTAACGAGTCCAAATCGACCGGGTTGTTAGAAACAATGTCTGAGTTACCCGCAGCCAAGATAAGCAATTGATAAGGCTTGTCAGCGAAGTAGTTTTTGTAAGCGGTAATAGTTGCAGGATTAACCCCATCCGTGACCAACAGAACCGTCGAACCCGGTTGGTCTTGTAATTGTCGGTCAATCAAAGGCAGCGCCGTTTCAGCAAGTTTACCTTCAACCGGCATGATTTCTGGTGTTATCGCAGCAAGAAACGGTTCGAATACTTTACTGTCCTGCGTCACAGGCATCGCAACATGAGCAGACCCCGCATACACAACTAGCCCAGTACTGCCTCCTTTTCTTGCTGCCAATAGGTCGCGGATCTTTTGCTTAGAGCGCTCCAAACGGCTTGGCGGAAGGTCTTTTTGCAACATCGAATCGTTGTTATCCAACACCACCAGCATAGAGGCTTTATCCTCGCCAAATGGAGAAGCTTGGCGCTCCCACGAAGGTCCGGCACAGATGATGATAGCAATCGCCACTATCACCATAAGTAGCTTGAGCGGCAGTTGCTTTCGCCAACCATAATCACCAATCGTTAAGGCTTTACGTAAGTGCTCTGGAAGAATGTCTTTCCAGCTAGGTTTGGCTTCTTCTCGCCACCTTAACCAAAGCAAAAGAAACATTGGGATGAACGCCAATAGCCACATTGGACGAATGAAATGGAACTGTGTGAAGAACTGTTCTAGTCCCATGCTAGAGAAAGGAGAATCAAACATGGCGCTCTCCTTTTCCGTTTTCTGCTTGCGTGGAAGCTCCACTAGTCACTGATAGTCGACGACGCTTAAATGTCGCTAACGTGAACGCGGTCAAGTACATCACAACGACTAAAGCCATTAAATAATGATGCAAGCTTTGCTTGGGGCGATACGTGGTACTTTCATAAAGCTGGGGCTCTAACTTACCAATCTCATCATAGGCTTTAGCAAGTTCGTCACGGTTGAGCGCTTCAAACGCCTCACCACCGGACTCCTTCGCAATACGTTTGATCGTATTCATATCTAGCGCAGTTTCACCCACGGTTTGTGGATCACCCATGGCAATCACGTGGATACGTACATCTTTGGCTTTTGCTACTTTCGCCGCATCAATAGGCTCAACGAAGCTTCCGGTGTCATTACCGTCCGTTAGAACAATGGCGACTTTCTCTTTGCTCTCTTCTACGTCGGTGCGTGACTGTTCGCTTTGCTCAAACACCTTAATCGCTAAACCAATTGCATCACCTAAGTGAGTGCTTTGCCCTGCCATCGCTACATCCGTTTGGTTAAGCAGCTCTAACCACACTTTTTGATCAGGGGTGAATGGAGTTTGGACAAATGCTGCGTCGCCAAACAAGATCAGACCTAAACGGTCGCCTTTGCGCGTTTTAGCAAAATCGCTCAACACTTCTTTGGCGGCATCAAGGCGAGTGATCTTTTCTCCGGTTTTGGACGTGAAGTCTTGCTCTGCCATTGAGCCAGACAAATCGACAACGACCATGACATCACGCCCTAAGCTTTCACGCACCTGTGGCTCACCAAGTACTGTCGGCTTTGCCATTGCGGTCACGACCAAAAGCCAAGAAATAATCAGCGTCGCACGCTGCCACCAGCTCGGAGTCAGTTGGCTTGCGCCTTCTGATGGCGTTTCGCCAATGGCGTCCACAAGCTGACTAAAAAACGGCACTTTGATGGCCATTTGTTTGGTGCGGTAAGCTGGAACGAGGAAATACACCACCAAAGGCAGTGGCAAGATGATGAACCAAAGCGGATGCTCAAACTCAAAACTGCTCATGCCCAGCCATGACGCAAGAAGATCACCCATGGCGACCTCCTTTTAATACACGCGCTTTGTAGGCAAGCGTGCGCTTTTCAATATTTTGAGCGTTCTCATCATGCTCTTTCA
Organism: Vibrio sp. MM46; assembly: GCF_027587135.1. Taxonomy (NCBI): domain Bacteria; kingdom Pseudomonadati; phylum Pseudomonadota; class Gammaproteobacteria; order Vibrionales; family Vibrionaceae; genus Vibrio; species Vibrio sp. MM46. The sequence continues at coordinate 141,123 of NZ_JAPPTO010000016.1, read as the reverse complement.
CCCACTTAGTGGCGTGTTCAAGAAGTTGTAAACACTCTGTTTTTTCCAGTTCAACACTTGGGTCAACGATACTTTGCAGCCATCGCTTCGAGACTTCGTCATCAAACATTTTATGCTTAGGGTTAAGCTCATCTAACTTGCGCAGGAACGCGGTGTCAAACAAGCGAGCATGACGGCTATCGAGATGAATCAATACAATTTTCAAAATCGAGAACAGGGCTTTAGGCATACTCGCGTCATCTGGATTCAAACGAGAAATGGCTTCAATAGCTTCTTTACGGTAGCGGTTATCCCACCAATGGTGCAGCAGTCGGTAACCCAGATACATAAGTACAATCGCACCAATGACGGCAAGGATCTTCCAACCAATGGTTTGTGGTAACCAGCTTACGCTTTCTGGCACCGCAACGTCATGCAGCTCACGCAGAATATACGTGCTTGGAGGCGTGTGTAAGTCTGTCATTTATCGACCTCCAACGAGTTTTTGGAATTGAGTAATGTGGTCACCTGATGTATCGATTTCAATATGAGGCAGCTTTTTCATCGCCATTAGTTGCGCCAGTGATTGACGTTTTAACTGCGCTTTCTCAACCAAACTGGCACTGGCGGCGTCGACTTTGGCTTTGCTGTCTAAGTTGAGCTGGTAACGACCGTCACCAATCACCCATTTCACTTTTGCCAAATCTTGAGGAAGCGACTGCTCTAAAGGGTCGCTCACCATCACCGCGAGAACATCGTTGTGCTGTTGAAGCTGCTTAAGGTGATCTAGGTGGTGCTCTTCGCAATCACGCCAATCACTAATAAAAATCAATGTGGATTGTTTTAGTTTCATGCGTTTGATGAGTTCTATCCATTTACTGAACGTCACGTTATCTGCATCAATCGAGTCCACATTTAAGCGCTGGTTAACTTGAGAGAGTCGTTTCAGTTGTGCAAGCAGATCGTTTTGTGAACGCTGGGCTTTGCTGTGATATAGAGCGGAGTCAGAAGCGATAACAAATCCCACTCGATCACCGTCTTTCAATACTCGCCAACCACACATAGCCGCGACTTCAGCAGCGACCACGGATTTCATGACCTCGGTAGAGGCGAAAAACATCGCACTGCGCTGATCAACGCAAACAATCACATTGCGGTCTTTTTCTTCGGTGTAACTGCGCACATGGGGCTTGCCTGTGCGCATGGTGACTTTCCAATCTAGGTTTCGGATGTCGTCCCCTAGCTGGTAATGACGCAGCTCTTCGAAGTTCAGACCACGCCCACGGAATAATGAGTTGTGCCGCCCAGAAAGCACACTGCCCGCTTTTAAGTGAGGCAGCAGACTGAAGGATTCGGCTTGTGCTTGTAAACGCACTAAGCGAGCGTAATCACAATACAAGCGAGGATCGAGCCCTTGGGATTGAGGAGCAAGCGTTGGCTTTGCCATAGTCCCTCCTGCTTATCCGATTTCTACACAATCAAGCAGCTCTTGCACCACTCGATGGTGATCAACACCATCGGCAAGTGCATCGTAAGAAAGTGAGAATCGGTGTCCAAGTACCGATGGCACCATCGCACGTACGTCATCAGGCGTTACATAGTCACGCCCTTGTAACCATGCGTAAGCACGAGCACATTTGTCCAACGAAATTGATGCGCGAGGGCTTGAGCCGATTTCGATCCATTTTTGTAGCTGGGAATCCGCGTAGCGCTCTGGTTTACGCGTCGCCATCACAAGCGCAACGATGTAGTTCTCGACCAAATCGGAAACAGTAATATTTGGCAGTTGACGTCGCGCTTCAATCACAAGCTCTGGCTCAATGTGTTTTGGCGTCACTAATTCACTACTGGTTTCTGAACCCAGCTCTTCACTGCGCACTAAACGAATAATGTCACGCTCAGCTTCATCTTCTGGATAGTCGACGGTCACTTTCATGATAAAGCGATCCATCTGCGCTTCTGGCAATGGGTAAGTGCCCTCTTGTTCAACTGGGTTTTGCGTCGCAAGCACCATGAACAACTCTGGCAAGACGTGCGTCTTATCACCCACTGTAATCGTACCTTCTGCCATCGCTTCTAGCAGTGCAGCTTGTACTTTTGCTGGCGCACGGTTTACCTCGTCCGCCAATACGATGCTGTTAAAGATTGGACCTGGTTGGAAGTGGAGTTGAGGCTTGCCATCTAGTTCTTGGTACACTTCGGTACCTGTAACGTCTGAAGGTAACAAGTCGGGGGTAAACTGAATACGACCAAAGCTGGTATTAAGTAGATTGGCAAGCGATTTCACCGAGCGCGTTTTTGCCGTCCCCGGTAAACCCTCCAAAAGTACGTGACCATTGGTCAGTAACCCTATCACCAAAGCCTGAACCACATGGCTTTGTCCAATGACACTTTTTTCAGTTTGTTCGATTAATTCATTAATGGCTTGTTGTGCGTGGTTCATAGTCTACCTATTGAGTTTACGGGAGCCTGAGCGTTAAAAGTTGAGTATAAGACTGAAAGTAATAACTAAAGGTTATATTCGCTATATTCACTTGAGTTGTAAGACTTTATTAACGTAGATATACCAACCAAAATTGGCAGCGAATGGTCAAAGAACATTTTTATTCCTGGACACAAGTAGTTTAGACCAGCCTCACCATTCGGCGCGGTAAGTAGCCGATTTTTTGGGCATTCTCCCCAGCAATATTTCAAATACGGGCAATCGAGGCAGTATTGCGGCAAAGAAGACTTTTTCGCCATGCCAAAGCTGTATTGACGAGTTGAGATAGCAATTTCATTGAGAGAGCGGTCATGAATGTTTGCCAGTTGATATTCCGGATAAACGTAATGATCACAGCTAAACACATCCCCATTGTGTTCAATCGCTAGACCTTTGCCGCAGAACTCTGCGCTAACACATAACTGCGAAGGCATCCCCATCACTTGCGCGACGGCGGTTTCGAAAAGGTTGACCAAGACTCTGCCAAGATCGTTGTTCACCCATTCTTCAAATACAGCAATCAGAAACTCGCCCCACTCTTCTGCATCGACCGACCAATCCGTAACGACCGACATCAAATGCCCCGGCTTTGCTAATTCGCTGCCAAGTTTTGGAGACATGTTTTCTTTCCAGAAATGGGGAGCGGTTTGAGTGAAAGATCGAGGTTCAACACAAGGTGTGAATTGGATATAAGTGACACGGAGTTCTTGAGCAAGAAAGCGATACACTTCGAGCGGATATTTGGCGTTAAAGCGGTTTACTGTCACCAAAGCGTTGAATGACACATTATGACGCTTCATCAAATCAACGGCTTGCATGACGCGTTGAAAGGTCGGCTTTCCACTTCGGGTTTTACGGTATTTATCGTGGATAAACTCAGGACCATCTATCGATAGACCAACCAGAAACCCATGGTCATGCAGAAACTGACACCAAGCCTCGTTCAATAAAAGACCATTGGTTTGAAGGTCGTTTTCGATACAAACGCCGTGTTTAGCGTATTTGTTCTGCAGTTCGACAATCTTCTTAAAGTAATCCAAACCTAATAATGTTGGCTCACCACCCTGCCAAGAAAACACAATCTCGTCACCGTCTTGGCTTTCGATATAGCTCTTTATGAATGCCTCAAGTGTTGCATCATCCATTTTTGGTTGAGTGCCTTGATTGAGTAATTCATCTTTGTGCAGATAAAAACAGTACTGACAATCGATGTTGCATTTTGCTCCGCCCGGTTTCGCCATCACGTGAAAACGTCGTTCGACTTTATCACTATTAGATGCAAATGCCGTTTTGAGAGGAGTTAATGCCATTTGAGTGGTATGAATGTGAGTTTGTTTTTTCATAAAGAACGATCTCGAAAGCAGAAGAAAGTCAGCGCCCAAGTTGGGCGCTGTATTTAAGGACAATAACTAGGGTCTATCGACCTATGGACAAAACGTTATTTCGGAACAAACGAACCCGGAGCCATACGCGGCGGGTATTCTTTGAAAGTATCCATGACCTCTTTCACTTTCTCGATGGCAGGCATCATCAAAAACGAACGTTCGTACATCCAACGGTCGTAACCCATACCAGTATCGCCACGCTCAAATGGGTCGATACTCAAATCATAAATTTGTGGTACGCGGAGTTTGGTGAATGGTTTCTTCCAGATATCCAAGCCCGTTTCATTTTCTTGGATCATGAAGTGATATTTGTACTTACCGTAGCGCAGAGCCAACAAATCTCCGTCGTCGCTCCAGTAGACAAACTCGTTACGAGCAGACTTGTCCGTTTTCCCCGTTAGATATGGCAGCTGATTGTAGCCATCTAAGTGGACGTTGTAATTCATATCGCCCACTTTCTTACCCTTGAGTAGCTCCTCTTTGACGTTACTATTGCCCGCCGCAGCTACTAAGGTTGGTAGGAAATCTTCCAGAGACACAATGCCATTAAGCGTTGTGCCAGCTTGGATATGACCTGGCCATTTGATCAATGCAGGAACGCGGAAACCGCCTTCCCAGCCCGTGTTTTTCTCGCTGCGGAATGGCGTCATACCTGCGTCCGGCCATAAGTTGATCATTGGACCGTTATCTGTGGTGTAAACAATGATGGTGTTGTCGTCGACACCAAGCTCTTTAACCTTATTGAGCAAGTGACCAATCTGATCGTCATGTTGCTTCACTCCATCGGCGTAGAAGCCAGCGCCAGTTTTGCCTTTGTATTCATCAGGAACGTGCGTGAAGTTGTGCATGCGCGTGGTGTTAAACCACGTAAAGAATGGTTTGTCAGCTTTGACTTGTTTCTCTATAAACTTCTCTGCTTCATCTAAGAACTCATCATCGACTGTTTCCATACGTTTGCGGGTCAATGGACCTGTATCTTCAATCTTGCCATCCGCATAAGAATGGATCACTCCACGAGGACCGAACTTCTTCTTAAATTCAGGATCTTGTGGGTAGTCTACGTTCTCCGGCTCTTCTTCTGCATTTAAGTGGTAAAGGTTACCAAAGAACTCGTCAAAACCGTGGTTGGTTGGCAAGTGTTCGTCACGGTCACCTAGATGGTTCTTACCAAATTGACCCGTTGCGTAACCAAGGTCACGTAACAATGTCGCTATAGTTGGATCTTTCTCAGAAATCCCCTCTTTCGCTCCCGGCAAACCAACTTTAGACAAGCCAGTACGCTTTGGCATTTGTCCCGTAATGAACGCCGAACGACCTGCGGTTGAGCTTTGCTGAGCGTAGAAGTTCGTAAACTTAGCGCCATCTCTAGCAATACTATCAATGTTTGGAGTGCTGTAAGCCAGCATACCGCCGTTGTAAGCACTTAAGTTCCAGTAACCGACGTCATCACCAAAGATAACGAGAATGTTGGGTTGTTCTGCTGAATAAGCGGTCGCTGATGCCGCTCCAATCGCAAGAGTGCAAGCGTTTAATACCAACTTCTTGCCGCGTTTTTTATCGTGGTTTGCCATAAAAGAGCTCCATAAATCCGTTGCTGCTAATCTTGGGGAGAAATCAGATGCCAAGATTTGATTAAGATAAAACTTGTAATTTGACGGATAAATAGAGTTCAGATACGTTAATACATAAATTCAGTTTATGGATAAGAAGATGGACTTAAACTTGATTCAGACTTTTTTGGTTGTCGCTGAGTACCAGTCATACACCAAAGCAGCAGACCATTTAGGAGTTACACAGCCTGCTGTTAGCGCCTCAATAAAGCGACTAGAGCAAGTAGTAGGCAAGCAGCTGTTTGTGAAACAAGGCCGTGGTATTGCACCAACCTCGACTGCCTATCAATTGATGCCGCAGTTTCGCCAAGCCGTAAGTATTGTCGACAACGCCATTTCTGAACGTACCTCTTTTCAAGTTTGCTGCTCCGAAACCTTGCTCCATAGCTTAAATCCAATTGAGAACGTGGTATTCCACGAATCTCCACCGGAAAAATACTTACTTTTTGAACAGATTCGCCAACAGAAAATGGACTTGGTGATTGATACTATCATCACTAAGGACTCCTCATTCGTGATAGAAACGGCTTACGACGAGCCCGCCATGGTGATCTGTCGCCAAAGCCACCCTAGGATTCAAGGTTCGCTCAGCAAAGAAGCCTTCTATCATGAGAATCACTGCATGTTTTCAGGAAAATGGAATAACACGTCCGGTTTTGAACAGTTGGCAAAAGAGCCGATTCAGGAGCGAAATGTCGAGATCGTGACGTCATCATTAGCAGGTATGGCAATGTATGTAGCACAACGTGATTGCCTCGGTGTCGTGTCACGCTCGTTTGCGATGAAATGGAGTAAAGCACTTAAATTACAAGTGCTTGATTGTCCAATAGAAATAGAGCGTATTCCTTATAAATTTGTCTACCATAAGCGCGACGAGCACAACCCTGCCCATCAACGCTTAAGAGAACAAATTCAACATCAGTTGGAGTCTACCAATCCAGCACCTATTGATTTATAGAAGCTCTCAAGCGTTGAACAACCTCCGCTGGAGCCACTTCTGCAATCTGCTTAACACATTGTTCAAAAGCAAAAGCTACGGCCCCTTGTTTATAGTTGCGCGCTAACACTTCACACTCGGCGTACAAATGCTGCGGATTTCCACCCACTTGGTAGGCTGTGCTCAGTGCTTTGCTTGCCGCGAGTATGTCACTCTTCTCTAACGCCAAGCCATACACATACCAATACTGCGGGTTGTGTTCTGCCGTTTCAGCCGCTTGTTTCAAATATTGGTTTGCCTTAACGCCATCTCCAACACGAAGCCATGCCAAACCAGCGCTGTAAGGCAAAGCACTCGATTTAGGTTGCGCTTCAATCCCTGCCATCAAGGTTTCTAATGCTTTTCTGTCGTTACCTTGTGTACGGTACAAATCTGCTAAGTTGGCGTAGCTGTTCTCAAAGTAAGGCTCTATTTCAATGGCTTTTTGATAAGACGCAATGGCTTTACCTGTTTCTCCAAGAGCTCGATAGACATTTGCTAGGTTGGTTCGTCCAAAGCCTCGATCTGCATTGAAACGCTGGATTGCCATATAGTCTTCCAGTGGTTGTCTGATCTTGTCGCGTTGCAGCGGATTCATTTCTGGATAATGACGAACCAAAGCAGCCGCGGCTTCAGCGCGAACGGACAATACTGGGTCAGTTAGTAATGGTTCGAGAATTTGCCAACGATCGCTAAATTCATAACCAGAAGAACCAGCAACGGCACCCAAACGGATCATATCGCTTTCATGTTTTACTGCCCTCGCTAATGAAACCAAAGTGTTCTGTCCAGCATTGCCACCCATACGTTCTAGAGCAGACGCACGAATAATATCGCTTAACGATGCGTCTTGAGCCGAATATGCTAATGCATCTGGCGCACCACGATGACCAATAGAATCCGCGTAAAATGCGACCGCGAAGTGTTGTTGATTTCGGTATTTTGAATTCGGGAACCATTCGCCTATTTTCGTATCTGCCCATTGATTGGTTTCGTCTTCATGACAAGACGTACAAACGTTTGGCGTATTAATATGCATACTCAAATCTGGGCGCGGCACATGCCAACTGTGGTCACGACGCGGGTCAACTTGCATGTAAGTCGTTTCTGGCATGTGGCAAGTTGTGCATTGGGATGCCTCAGTATTTGCCTCATGGAAAGTGTGATTTTCCGGCATGTAGTCAGACGCAATATGGCACTGAGCACAAACCGCTTCTTCTGGGATCTTCAACTCTGCGGTATGCGGATCATGGCAGTTAGTGCAAGTAACGCCTTTTTCTGCCATGGCAGATTGCAAAAATGAACCGTAGACGTAATCTTCGTCATAGATTTGACCATCGTGATAATAGAGCTCTGGTGTGATTAAGCTAAGACGATATTTATCTAGGAACGAACCTTTTACGTGATCTTCAGTTTCGTTGAGCTGCGTACGACGACTATGGCACTGCGCGCACGTTTGAACTTGGTGCGTCATCGCTATTTCTTTTGGCTGGAGCGTACTGTGCCCTTCTTCGTAGACCCATTCTTTTACAGCCAGACCTAAATCTCGATCAAAACCATAGTGATTCGCTGAGACGATGGTATTTCCAGATTTTTCCGCTTGTTTGGCAAGCTCTACATGTTCGCTGGCAGGACCATGGCACGCTTCACAACCCACATTGATCTCAGACCACGTGGTTGAATACGTATTAGTTTTGGCGTCGTAGTTCTTTTCTAGATTCGTTGAGTGGCAATCGGCACACATGAAGTTCCAATTTTGCCCCGTATTCGTCCAGTAGAATTCATCTTTTGGCGTGGTATCTGGATATAGGTGAAACCAGCGCTGACCACCTTGTTGCTTGGTTCTCGAATCCCAAGCAAAAGGAATGAGTTGGACTCGCCCATCTTCAAACTCCACCATGTATTGTTGAAGCGGTTCCCATGCAAAGGTGTAGCTAATTTTGTAGTCGTGCCACTCTCCGTCTGGACCTTGGATATTGACCCAATACTCGTCCCCTTTTCGATAAAAACGGTTTGGCTTTCCTTCGAATGTAAACGTGTGCTCGTTAAAGTCACCCAATACGGACTGTGCATCAGCATGCCTCATCGCCATATCATGATGAGATCCTTGCCACGCTTTGGTTTCTTTTTGGTGACAATCTACGCAAGCTTCACTGCCTACGTAAGTTAGCGTTGATGATTCGGTTGATTGCGGTGTTTCCTGCGCAAACAGAGAAAAACTGACGAGCGCTGCAAGACCAATTAAGGTCTGCTTCCAACTTGCCCACTGAGTCATAACTGTCCTTGTGTGATTCTTTTTATTCTCTGATCAAAGATAGAAGTGTTTTTTCTTTTTAGACAAGCAATTACATAGGTTTTAAGAAAAACTCAAACAAGGCGCAAAAAAAGAGGCTCCGAAGAGCCCCACATTTGGTTGCAATCAATCTATTTATTGTGACTTTCTTGCAGTTTCTCCATCACCTGATCAAGTGAGAAGCTCGCAGCTTTCTGCCTTGGAGGGAATTCTTGGAATGTTTCTAAGAACTTGCCCACATAAGCCTGTGCAGGAACAAGCATATACGCATGGTCGATCAACCAATCGTAATACGTGTTCGACGTAATATCTGCGACTTCGTATGGGTCCATGCGTAGATTGAAGATCTTAGGCACACGCAATGGTGTAAACGGTTCAGCCCAAATTTGCAACGTACCTTTCGCGCGCTGCTCTAGGAATACAATCTTCCAGTTGCGGAAACGCAGTGAGCTCAAATCACCATCGTCTGTAAAGTAGAAGATTTCTTCACGTGGTCCTTTGTCCTCTTTACCAGTTAGGTAAGGCAGGAAGTTGTAACCATCAAGATGGTTTTTGAACGTCTTATCTCCTGCTTTATAGCCTTTCAGGAGTTTCTCTTTGATTTGATCATCGCCTGCAGCCGCTAGGAATGTTGGCATCCAGTCCATATGATGCATGATCTCGTTAGACACGCTTCCCGGCTCAATTTTACCCGGCCAACGAACCATAGCGGGAACGCGGAATGCGCCTTCCCAGTTAGTGTTTTTCTCACCACGGAATGGCGTTGTACCTGCATCTGGCCAGGAGTTCATGTGTGGACCGTTATCAGTGGAGTAAAATACGATGGTGTTATCTTGAATGCCAAGATCATCCACTTTCTTCAATAGCTGACCAACATGGTTATCGTGCTCAACCATGCCGTCGGCATAAAAACTGATGCCAGTTTTGCCCAAGTTGTCTTCTTTGACGTGAGTGCGGAAATGCATGCGTGTGGCATTCCACCAAACGAAGAACGGTTTGTCGGCTTTCACCGCCCGATCCATAAAATCAAGTGCCGCATCTAGCGTTTCTTCATCTACGGTTTCCATTCGCTTACGAGTGAGCGGCCCCGTATCTTCAATTTTGCCATCAGCAAAGGATTTAATGACACCACGAGGACCAAATTTCTTACGGAATTCTGGGTCTTTCGGGTAATCAACATTTTCCGGTTCTTCCTCGGCGTTCAAGTGATAAAGGTTGCCAAAAAATTCGTCGAAGCCATGATTGGTTGGAAGATGTTCGTCTTTATCGCCTAAGTGGTTTTTACCAAATTGCCCCGTCATATAACCTAAAGGTTTAAGCATTTCTGCAATCGTTGCATCTTCTGCTTGCAAGCCTAGGTCAGCCCCCGGAAGACCAACTTTACTCAAGCCGGTTCGCAGCACTGTTTGACCCGTAATAAAGGTGGAGCGACCCGCGGTACATGATTGTTCGCCATAGTAGTCGGTGAACATCATACCTTCTTTTGCGATTCTATCGATGTTTGGGGTTTTGTAGCCCATGAGGCCGAACGTATAGGCGCTGATATTCGACTGACCAATATCATCACCCCAGATAACCAGAATGTTCGGTTTTTCTGCTGCGATACTGCTACTTGTCGCGCCGATAAAAGCAGCGGCAAGAATCGCTAATCGGCGTTTAACGCCATAATTCGCTGTCATATAAACCTCTGTCTGTATTAGAAAAGTGCATCCTGCACACAAACGTATAGCTCACAAAACAGACTAATGCGAATCTAATAGCATAATTAAAGTTAAGTTAAAACTAAGGTCTTATAAGCTCTAAACCAAAGGGGAATTAACGTGACCCAAGTCTCGCTTCAGTTTTCCATACAAAAGGTAAGGTTTGAATATTAAACTAAGAAAACAAAGAGTTACGCGTCTGCATAACTTATGGTTATAAACACTATAAAGCGACATTCTTCAATTGCATCATTAACTTAATAGCCAACGAAGCGTAGGCGGTCCCTAAGCTTCTCTTCCAACTTTCAACCAATTTGGAGTTTTTATGGCTAACCAAATGAGCAAGCTGGCTGTCGGTCTCGGCGTACTGGCAACCTCAAGCGCAGCAGTGGCGGCAGACAAACCGAATATCCTAGCGATTTTTGGTGATGATGTTGGTTACTGGAACATCAGTGCATACAACCAAGGTATGATGGGTTACGAAACCCCGAATATCGACCGTATCGCAAACGAAGGTGCACTATTTACTGATCACTACGGTCAGCAATCTTGTACTGCAGGCCGTGCAGCATTCATCACAGGCCAAGAACCGTTCCGTACTGGCTTGCTTACAATTGGTATGCCAGGCTCAACTCACGGTATCCCTGATTGGGCACCGACCATTGCAGACTTGTTAAAAGAGCAAGGCTACATGACGGCTCAGTTCGGTAAGAACCACTTGGGTGACCAAGACCAACACTTGCCAACTAACCATGGTTTCGACGAGTTCTTTGGTAACCTTTACCACCTAAACGCTGAAGAAGAGCCAGAAACATATTACTACCCGAAAGACCCTGAATTCCGTAAAAACTACGGCCCTCGCGGTGTAATCAAGTCATTTGCTGACGGTAAGATCGAAGACACAGGTCCTATGACGCGTAAGCGTATGGAACATGCCGATGAAGAATTCCTAGAAACGTCATTGGCGTTCATGGAAAAAGCCGTAAAAGCGGACAAGCCTTTCTTCATCTGGCATAACACAACACGCATGCACGTATGGACTCGCCTTCAAGAGAAATACCAAGGTAAATCTGGCATCAGTATCTACGCCGACGGCATGTTAGAGCATGATGATCAAGTGGGTATTCTACTGGACAAATTGGATGAGCTAGGTGTCGCAGACAACACCATCGTTATCTACTCAACCGATAACGGTGCAGAGACTGTATCGTGGCCTGACGGTGGTGCAACACCATTCCACGGTGAAAAAGGCACGACATGGGAAGGCGGTATGCGTGTTCCTCAGCTCGTTCGTTGGCCTGGCGTAATCGAACCAGGTACTAAGATCAACGAAATGATGGCGCACCAAGACTGGTTACCAACACTGATGGCAGCAGCAGGCGTTCCTGACGTGAAAGAGAAACTGGCTAAAGGCTACAAAGCAAATGGCAAAGACTGGCGCGTACATATTGATGGCTACAACTTCATGCCTTACTTCCAAGGTAAAGAAGAGAAAGGTCCGCGTGAATCACTACTGTACTTCACAGCAAACGGTGAGCTAAACGCAGTTCGCTGGAACGATTGGAAACTGCATTTCGCAACACTAGAAGGTAACATTACGGACGCGGTACGCTTCGCACCAAACTGGCCGAAGATCATCCACCTACGTGCTGACCCATTCGAGAAAGCGCCTCACGAGTCTGGTATGTACTTGCGCTGGATGGCTGACAACATGTGGTTGTTTGTACCTATCCAAGACGTGCTAGGTGAGTTCTTCAAGACACTACCGGATTACCCAATGCAGCAAGGTCAAATGATGAACCCTGCATCAATTAGCTACCAATCTCTTGGTCTACAAGGGAAAATGAAACAGCTAGAACAACTTCAGCAAGAAGTTAAGAAAATGAAATAGTTTCTTTTGCTACTACCGAAAAAACCCGCCAGCCTGGTGGGTTTTCTTTTTTCACTTTTATCCGTTGGTCGCTTGTTCTTTAATAATTGACCGCCCTATATCACACGTTCGCATCACCTCCCTCTCAGATAACGAAACTTCTAATTAGGTCGCACTTTGACGCTCTATTACTAATAACTGATAGCTTTCTCATTCAGCACATTGATTTTCACCAGTTGATTTTTGATAATAGTTCGCATTATCAAGTAATGAGTAATGCATCAACATGTTCAGTCCAACGTCAGCCACTAGCACTTCTCATCAAAACTGGTCTTCTAGTGCTCCCTCAACTGCTCCTTCTATTTTGTTAGTTGAAGATGATCCCGACCTCAACCTTCAACTCACAGAACTACTCAAAGAGCAAGGTTACAACGTGAGTTCTATGTACAGTGGTGACGATGGAGTAAGCGCATTTCATCAACAAACGTTCGACTTGGTGATTTTAGATGTGAACCTACCTAACCTTGATGGATTTGAAGTGCTCAATGTGATTCGATCTCAGTCGCAAACCCCGGTTGTCATGCTCACCGCTTACGGTGCGGAAGAATATCGGATTCAAGGTCTTAAATGTGGTGCTGATGATTACATTACTAAACCCTGTAACTTCACCGAGGTTAGCTTACGTGTTGAAGCGATACTGCGCCGAACCCAACTGATTCAACAACCTAACTCTGCCACAAAACTCAGTGATAGAGAGCTTCTTCTCAGTAAGCAGACGCATTCCGTTACGCTTCATCACCGCCCAGAAATGGAACCTGTTCAACTCACACCGATTCAGTTCAAGTTACTTTGGACTTTAATCGAACATCGCGGTGAAGTGTTAAGTAAACCCTTTCTCTATCAGACCGTTCTAGAGCGTCAGTTCAGTCAATACGACCGTGCTCTTGATATGCACTTAAGCCGAGTACGCAAGCGCCTCATCGCAGAGGGAATGTCTAACGACCGCATCCAAACCGTTCATGGCAAGGGATACATTTTTAAATGAAAAAAATGCTGTTTTGGCGGCTATTTATCGTCTTATCCCTTGGAGTGGTGATCTTTTTCTCTTTGATTCATAGTGCTGCCATCCTCTCTAACGAGAAAATGAGCTATTTAAAGAAGTCTCATCGTCAACAAATTTTAGATTGGGGCAATACCGCACAAACCTTCATTGACCAACAAGATTGGCACGGACTTGATGTTTGGCTGGAAGAGCTTGCTATCAAAGAATCAACTTGGGCAACCGTGTTGCAATCCCATCTTGACGTGAAAGGAGGGAACCCGCTCAACCAACGTTTTTGGCAAGGTTATGGAATTGGTCGAAGTGTAGAGTGGAAGATTCACCTCGATTTCCCAGACAACCCAATTATGGAAGTCCCACTCTCTCCATTCGGATACCACTTTTTGATTCTGCTACCAGATCGAATGCGACCGGGAACCTACATGTCTCACGCGTTTTGGTTGTTTCGCTTTGTGATTCCCTTTCTTTCTCTACTAGCACTGACTGTGTATTTGTACCGTTATGTCATGCGCCCCTTGCAGCAGTTTCATCGTGCCAGTCAAGCTTTCAGTCAGGGCGATTACTCTGCCCGTATTGGGCATACCATGAAACTAGGCAACGACGAGATTAGCCAAGTCGCTCGTACTTTCGACAAAATGGCGGAACGAACGTCAGATGTGATTCAGCACAACCGCAACCTTATTGCGGACATGTCACATGAGATACGTACCCCACTCGCTCGAATTGAGATGGCAATTGACTGCGTAGATAAAAATATCGAACGCGAGCAAATGCTAGAACGAATCAAAAGCGATACTCAAAAAATGCGAGCGACCGCCGAAGACACACTGACCCTTGCGTGGATTGAAAATGAGCAACCAAACTTAAGAACCGAGTCGTTTGATCTCGCCGAGCTAATTGAAATCATCGTAGAAGATGCGCGTTTTGAATACCCGGATAAACAGGTTTCATTGCTGCAAGATCATTCTCTTCCTCTACAGGACTCGAACCAAATGGCACTCAGCCAATCTTTGGAGAACATCATTCGTAACGGTCTGCGATACACACAAACAAAAGAAACGTTAGACATTCGTGTTCTCACCAAATCCAATCATTATCAAATCTTGATTACTGATTCAGGTCCGGGTATCGACCCTAGTCTGTATCGACAAATCTTCAAACCCTTCTTTAAAGCAAATAACCAAGTCACATCCCGAAAAGGCTTTGGTGTAGGTCTTGCGCTCGCCAAGCGCCACATCGAAGCAGTAGGCGGCAAGATCACCGCTTACAACGCAGAACCAAAGGGATTGACGATGGATATTTCATTACCTAAACGACGCTAACTCCAGCTCACTGCAAGGATTGTAACAGTTGTAAAAGTCGTTTACTCAGAGTGGAAGAATAACCAAAATCTCACTCGATAATAATTCTCATTAACAATGGAGGTTACGGTGTCTGCTTCAACCGTATTTAAGCTAAGCCCACTTACCATCGCGCTTTTGGTTGCATCACAAGCGACATACGCCAAGGATGACATCGAAATTGTCGAAGTTACTGGGCACACGCCTGAAGGCGTCGATATCACAATCGATTCCGATCAGCTCGCTAAATCCCAAGCACAAGACTTGAACGACATTTTCCGTAAAGATGCAGAAGTTAGCGTCGGTGGCTCTTCTGGCGTTTCTCAAAAGGTCTATGTCCGTGGTCTGGAAGATACCATGTTGAATGTATCTATCGACGGTGCGGAGCAATCCGGTAACCTATTCCACCATCAAGGTCGACTCTCTATTGAACCTGAACTTCTCAAGCAAGTTGATGTGAGTGCTGGTACAGGTCGTGCAACAGACGGACCAGGTGCACTCGGTGGCGCGATTAAGTTCACCACTAAAGATGCACACGATCTCCTTGCCGCAGGTGAAACCTATGGTGCGATGCTAAAAGGCGGTTATTACACCAATAATGAGGGTTACAAGGTTTCAGCAAGTTTATACGGAGAAGTCGCTGATCAGCTTGGTCTTCTGGCTTCATTTGGTTACGTCGACGGCGATAACATCGAAGGCGGTAAAGGTCAGGAACAACCCTACACAGCGTTAGAGCAACAAATTGCGCTTCTAAAGCTTTCTGGTCAGTTGAATGACGAACATTACTTATCTATCAGTTACGATTACCGCAATGATGATGGTCGACGTTTAAATCGCCCTCACTTCCAGCCAAGCTTTAAAAATGCGCCTCTCGATCAAGAAACCGATCGTTCTACTTTTACTCTGAATCACAAATACACAGCAAGCGAATTGTTTAATTTAGACACCACGCTCTACTACACCGATAGTCGCTTAGTTCATAAAGATCACCCCCGCTGGGGCACCAGTGATGGTTCGATCCAGACTACTGGTATAAAGATATTCAACACGAGTAAATTGACTGACCACACTTTGGTCTATGGCTTGGATTACAAGAAAGACAAATCGGAATTTGAAACCAACTACGATGGTAAAAAGGATGATGAAGAAAAAGGCACAGTCTATGGTCTGTTTGTCCAAGATGATTGGATGTTAACAGAAACCATCATTCTAACCGCTGGTGCTCGTTACGATTGGTACGAGTTAACCGATAACAAGGACCAAAACTTCGACTCAAACGGTTTTAGCCCTAACGTAGGTATTAATTACAATGCGTTGGAAGGCTTGAACCTATTTGCTAGTTATGCGGAAGCGTTCCGTGGTCAACAAATCAAAGAACTGTTTGTTATCGATTACCGCGAAAATGACCCAAATCGTAAACCTGAAGAAGCACGCAACTTAGAGCTAGGGGCAAATTACCAATACGATGATTTCTTTGCTGGCGTCACTTTCTTCGATAGCACAATCAAAGACGTGGTAACAAACCAAGGCGCGGTTTACACCAACGTGGGCGATTTAGATAACCAAGGTGTTACCGCTTACTTAGGCTATGCAATTGCTGATGTATCAGCTCGATTGAGTTACAACCAATCCCGTCCAGAGCTAAACGGCACACCGCTTTCTGATGAAGATTCCACATTGGGAACATCGATTGGTGATACTTGGGTACTTGATCTTATCTACCAACCAATGGAAACCCTTGAGTTTGGTTGGAATGCACGATTTGTTGAACGCTTGACCGATGTAGCGGATCCAACCGTCCATCCAGAAAAGCCAGGCTATGGTGTGCATGACGTTTACGCATACTGGATGCCATTAGCTGATGAAGAACTTTCCTTAACCCTATCGGTGAAGAACGTCTTTGATAAGTACTACTTCGACCATGCCTCATACATGGCATACATCGGAAGCCCAGTAGCACAAGGGTATGCGAGCCCTGGTCGAGACTTCCGATTTAACGTCACTTACGCGTTCTAGGTTCGAGTGAGTACATTGCCATTGACCTAACGATAACAACTCAGAAATCGGGGCGAATTGCTCCGATTTTTGGTATTTAGCGGCGTATTTTGCTTTAATTAACGCAAATTCAATTTACTCAAAATAACTCAATGAATTTACGTTTAATTTTTACACTGTCTATTGCCACTCTATTTGCGGGTTGTGCGACCTATGCAGGACTAAACTACGATAAACTGTTTGGTCCTGAGCAAGTTCGCGAGCGAACCGCAACGATTGATACCCCACAAGCGGATTTCTTTCAACATGACGTCAAACCTATTGTTGATAATCGCTGTGTGGTTTGCCATGCCTGCTACGATGCCCCTTGTCAGCTCAAACTTTCTTCCGTAGAAGGCATAGACCGCGGAGCAAGCAAAGCTTTAGTATATGAAGGCACTCGCCTCACTGCCGCTGCCCCAACTCGTCTATTTGAAGATGCACAAACCACTCAGGAGTGGCGTGACGCTGGCTTCCATCCTGTGCTTAACGAACGTGAGCAGAGCATGGCGGCTAACATGGATGCAGGTCTAATTGCACGAATGCTGCAACAAAAGGAACGTCACCCTCTTCCCGACCAAGTTCAGCTAGAAGGCTTCGATTTTTCTATCGATCGTGAACAAACCTGTCCGACCATTGAAGAATACGCGCAATATGAGCAAGACAACCCAACATGGGGAATGCCTTTTGGTATGCCGAACTTAACTTCAGCGGAGTATCAAACATTGATGCTTTGGTTAAAGAACGGCGCGATCATGAACGCACATGTACCGTTAACCGAGCAACAACAAACAGAAGTAGACAAGTACGAAGCGTTACTCAACAAGGGCTCTCGTAAGAATCAACTTGCTGCTCGTTACATTTACGAACATCTGTTCTTATCTCACCTATATTTCTCTGAATTAGATGGAGAACAACCTCGATTCTTTATATTAGTTCGCTCTGCGACGCCTCCCGGCGAGCCTGTAAAACGCATTACAACACGTCGTCCATATGATGATCCCAAAGTGGAACGCGTTTACTACCGTATTATTCCAGAGCAAGGCACTATCGTGGATAAGACCCACATGCCGTTTGCCTTGAATAAACAACGCATTGATAACTGGAAAAAGTGGTTCATTGATGCCGATTACAAAGTGGCACAACTGCCAAGCTACGAGCCAGAAGTCGCTGCTAACCCGATGACTGCATTCATTGACCTACCAGTGAAATCTCGCTTCAAGTTCATGCTGGATAATGCACAAAACACCATTATGGCTTACATCAAAGGTCCGGTGTGTCGCGGTCAATTAGCATTGAATGTAATTAACGACCGTTTCTGGGTGTTCTTCCTCGATCCAGACAAAGCGGATATTCCCGAGGTGAACGAGTTTTATCGTTCCCAAGCAGACAATTTGAAGCTTCCAGGCGAGTTAGAAAGCAATACCGTACCAGTAACAAACTGGGTGAAGTACTCACGCCAGCAAGCTCGTTACCTAGAGGCTAAATCAGACTTCATCAACAAATGGTTCAAAAACGGCGAGCATCTTTCTACGGATGTGATTTGGGATGGTAACGGCACCAATCCGAATGCAGCGCTAACGGTATTCCGTCACTTTGACAGTGCATCTGTCGTGCAGGGTTTAGTCGGAGAACAACCAAAAACAGCTTGGGTGCTGGACTATGCCCTACTTGAGCGAATTCACTACCTTCTCGTTGCTGGGTTTGATGTTTACGGCAACTTTGGTCATCAGTTGATCACTCGTATGTTCATGGACTTCCTTCGTCTTGAAGGGGAGAGTAATTTTATTGCCCTATTGCCTGCCGATATGCGTCATCAAGAGCATTCAAGTTGGTACCAAGATCAACCGCGTCAGCTAAGCGACTTCTTGCAGCGTAATGTCGCACCATTTAGCCAACCGACTAGCGTTGTGTACCATACTGACGACCCGAAATCCGAACTGCTCGACATCTTGCACAAGCAGGTTTCACCTATCCTGTTACCACGTTATGACATTGTAGATACCGCACTAACGGTGGAGAGTGAGCAGCAGTTGGCAAGCATCAACCAAGTTCGTGGAGAGGGACTCCAAACTGTGCCGCAAATCACCATGCTGATGGTGCGCAGTAATTCCGGTCAAGATGAGCTGTTTACCCTGCTGCATAATAACGCACATATCAATATTTCTAGTTTGTTTGATGAAGAAAGTAACCGTGACTTCGCAAACGATGATATGACCATCGTTCGAGGTGTTGTTGGCAGTTACCCAGCTGCGTTTTTCTCAATTAACGAAAATCAGGTAAAAGAATTTGTCGATCAATTTAGTGCTCTAAAATCCGAGTCAGATTACGTTAAGTTACTGGATAATTTTGCGATTCGCCGAAGCTCAGAAAAGTTCTGGTCGTTTAGCGATCGTATCCACGATTGGTATCGTACAAATCAACCGATCGAATTTGGTTTACTTGACTATAATCGTTTTGAGAATCGATGATGATTTAAGGGGGTTCTCATGAGTATCCGAGACAACATTGCCGCTCTCGAGCAACAGATTTACGTTGCTTGCTCAGAGGGGGATTACGATACGGTCAACATGCTTGAGCACCAACTCGAATACTTGCGTGGCAGAATGGAGCATCCGTTCGAAGATGATCCTTATGCATTAGACACTCGGTTTGAGTGGGAAGATGATCTGACCGAATAGAAAAAAACCTCCGGCGTAAACCGGAGGTTTTGTTTATCGGCATTGATCTGCTTGCTCGAATTTACCTTCTGGCTCAAGCAGGTAGCAAAATAGACGTTTATTCAGCCATCAGGTTATCAAGGGCATGAATCGACTCATCAACTTGCTCTTTTAGTGCACCTTGGTGTGTGGCGTACGCCTCCAATGGCTCAGCGGCAATTTCAACACATTGGCATGTATTCATTAATGCCGTCAGACCTAAACTGCCTGCGCTGCCTTTCAATTTGTGGGCAAGATCTTTCACGCCTCGGCTGTCACCGCTTTCTGAAGACGTTTCCATTTGGCTTAGTACATCAGCGCTGGTTTGTCTGAACAAATCAATGATGTGCAGCATCTTTTCTCTGCCCAAAATCTTCATGTCTGACTGAATCACATTAGGGTTGATGATAACCATTGCTGGCTCCTCTGCTATCGTGTCTGTTGTGACCGCCGACTCGTTGTTGTCGGTCGTTGTTGTTATTTCATTATGTGGGATGCATTCCCCGCTTTGAGGAAGCAGCAACTGTTTGCCATCCAACATATCTTGGATGAGCGCAGCAAGAGCTTCTTTTTCCATAGGTTTTGGTAAGTAGCCATCAAATCCCGCCGCCAAATAGCTTTCCACTTCTTCAGCAAATACATGAGCAGAAACCGCCACCATTGGCGTAGGTGCAAGTGCTTTATCCGCTGGTTTGTTGCGCTCTATGCGTTTAAGGCGGTGGATTAAATCAGCACCGTTACAATCTGGCAAGTTGATATCGACCAGTGCAATGTCGAAATCGTGCTTGTCAATGATCTGCTCCGCCTCTAAGCCATTTTCTGCCATGATAACTTGGTGTCCCATGCTCTCTAAGAAACCTTCCGCCACAACACGGTTTACAGGATTGTCTTCTACTAGCAGAACTTTCGCTTTCACTTTACAACGAGCGCTCGCGATGGAAACCGTCTCTACAGGCTCACTCTCTTCTAAAGGAATGGAAAACCAGAAACGGCTGCCATGTCCTTCGTCCGAATCCACATCCAAACGGCCCCCCATTGCTTGAATAATACGGCGGCTAATAGCAAGACCTAACCCGGTACCACCAGTTTGATTCAAACCGCCTTCAGCTTGTGTAAAGGCATCGAATAAGGTTTTTTGGTCTTTCTTTGCAATGCCAATACCGGTATCCGAGACTTCGAACAGAACTTGCGATTCATCTTCTGGGTTCAAGCTGACATAGATGTCAATCTCACCTTGTTCGGTGAACTTAATCGCATTACCCACTAAGTTATTTAGAACTTGATTGATGCGCGTAACATCCCCTTTCCAGTAACGTCCTACATCACTTTCGATATGGTAAGAGAACAGCAGTTTTTTCTCTTGCGCTTTGCCGTTCATCAACTGGAATGTGTCTTCAATCATTTGGTGCAAGTCGAAACCTAAACTGCGGATCTCCAAATGTCCGGCTTCGATTTTCGAGTAATCCAGAACGTCATTCAAAATCGCCAGCAACGTTTTACCACTGCGGTTGATGATTTCTGCGTAACGCTTTTGAATTGGGTTCAAACCGGAATCAATCAGCAGACGTGCCGTTCCAAGCACGCCATTCATCGGCGTACGAATCTCATGACTCATAGTAGCAAGGAAGGCAGACTTCGCTCGGCTGGCTTGTTCTGCTTGCTTACGTGCTTTCGCGTGGTTCAACACCTCTTCATTCAAACGGCGGTTTGCTTGTTTCAGCTGAGAAGTTCGTTGTTCAACCAGCTCTTCGAGGTGCTCTTTATGCTCTTCCAATTCACGCTTGGCTTTCGCTTCGCCCTCAGCAACCACCTTGAGGGCTTGCGCCGTATTACGAGCAGTAATGATGGCTTGCCCCATATGCGCTAGCTCGTCTTTTCCTTTCACTTCCAGCTCTACCGCTAGGTTGCCCTGCGCAACAGAAAGCAGCGCCGAAGAGTATTCTGTCAAGCGCTTCACGACCGACACGTAAACCACACGCCAAAGAATAAGCACAACAATGATCAAACCAATGATCGAAATGACCGTCAGCGACCACTGAGCAAATTTCAAGGTACTTGTCAGTTGTTCAACCGCAATACGGGTAGTCTGATTAGAATCATCCACCAGCTTGTTTACGGTGCTGTTTAACTCAGAGAAAAGCTCAAGCGTTTTTTGCATTAGTTGCTGAGACTGCTCGTTGTTCTCATATTGTTGAAGCAAAATGGTAAAGACAACTTGGCGTTTACCCAGTTCAGTAAGAAGTTGGCTCATTTGCTCTGAGCGCGTTGGGTCTTCTACCGCTAACACTCGGCGTTTCATGATTTTTAGGTTGTCTTCGAACGCTGTTTGGATCTGTTGAATGCGGTCTACGTTAGTCAGAGTACGCGCTTCTTCAATTTGGTTGAGCATCTTGAAGGCGAGTAAATGCAGCTCGTGAAGTCGTTCGGTCAGGTCTAGGTCGACTTCCACTAACGCATCTAGCGCTTGATACACTTGATCTTTCTTGTTGGATTCAAGCAAATCATAAATATGCGTCACGTTCGCAACGGCAATGGTACTGGTGTTTTGCACTTGAGTACGCGTAAGTTGCTCCAACTCTTCACTCAATAAGCGCATTTCTTCTACACGCGTATCGATCTCTTTCGCTAGCCAAAGCTTGCGTTCTACCGTGACACCTAACTCCGCCAGGTTGTTAATGACGTTCTGGACGTTATTTTCCAATGCCTCTAGCAATTGTGAATCAAAAGACTCTCCACCCAGCTCTTTGATGTGAGTAAGTAAGGACTCAAGCTGATCAAATAAGACGCGTCCCGCCTCTTTACGCTCCTGTTCGTTTTGCGCATTGGACAACATTTGAACCGATGAAATGATGCGGGTACTGAGCTCTGACACTTGTCGAGCTTCAATCATTGCTGGTATGGCAGCATCTACCACGTTCCTTTCCGTTTTTGCCACCAGAGAAAACCCTGATACACCGATTAATGCTGATAACATCACCAACATTGCCATCGCAATGAAGGACAATAACAGTTTACGACCGATGCTTGCGGTAGCTAGCAACATATTTTCCTGACCTTAATATTCGTGTTCGGCGACATATTACGTTATATTTTGCAGTGTTTACTTAATCTATGCCAACGAACTTCATTTCATGGTTATAAATCAGCGTTCATTTCGCACAATTTTCAAACAATCTGCGCTAGCAATGACACTTTTCGCTTCAGTGCCGAGTTTTGCAGCAGAGAAAATCTGTGCCATTTACCCTCATTTAAAGGATTCATACTGGCTATCAGTAAACTATGGAATGGTTTCCGAAGCGGAAAAACTGGGTGTTAACCTGCGCGTACTTGAGGCAGGCGGTTATCCCAATAAAACGCGCCAAGAGCAACAATTGGCTTTGTGCACTCAATGGGGTGCCGATGCCATTATCCTTGGTACCGTTGATCCACAAGCTTATGAGCACAACCTGAGAAACTGGGTTGGTAATACGCCTGTATTTGCTACCGTAAATCAACTCGACCTTGATGCAGAGCAAACCAAACTGCTTAAAGGCGTAGTTGGTGTGGACTGGTATTGGATGGGCTATGAAGCCGGCAAATACCTTGCAGAAAAGCACCCTAAAGGCTCGGGTAAAACCAATATTGCCCTACTGCTTGGTCCAAGAACGCGTGGTGGTACCAAACCGGTTACCACAGGTTTCTACGAAGCAATAAAGAACAGCGATATTCACATCGTGGATTCTTACTGGGCTGACAATGACAAAGAGTTACAGCGTAACCTAGTTCAGCGTGTTATTGATATGGGCGATATCGACTACATTGTCGGTAGTGCCGTTGCGATCGAAGCCGCGATCAGTGAACTACGCAGTGCAAACAAAACCAAGGACATTGGTTTGGTTTCCGTGTATCTCAGTCATGGTGTGTATCGTGGACTATTGCGTCATAAGGTGTTATTCGCTCCAACCGATAAGATGGTGGAACAAGGCCGTTTGTCTGTCCTTCAAGCGACGCACTATTTGCGTCATCAACCGTATGAAAAACATGCGTCTCCACAGATCAAACCATTGACGCCAAAGACACTTCACGACGATACAATTGAAGAATCGTTATCTCCGTCAGAATATAGGCCGACATTCAGCGTTAAGGCTGTTGATTGATAGGCAAAAAGTGTGTTTTATTGAACCGTAACGACTTTAAAATCATAAAAACGGAAATAACTTGATGCAAAAAACAACTCGTACCATGCCTGCGCACAAACATGTGGCATTGGTTGCCCACGACAATTGCAAACCTGAACTGCTTCGCTGGGTAAAAGAGAACAAAGAAAAGCTACAAAGCCATTTCTTGTATGCGACTGGCACAACGGGTCACATGCTAAGCAAAGAAACGGGCTTAGCGATCAAGAGCATGATCAGTGGTCCAATGGGAGGCGACCAGCAACTTGGAGCGCTGATTTCTGAAGGCAATATCGATGTTCTTGTGTTCTTCTGGGATCCGCTAAATGCTGTACCACATGACCCAGATGTAAAGGCACTACTACGTATTGCAAGTGTTTGGAACATTCCTGTAGCAACGAACCGCGCGACAGCGAAATTCCTATTCAACTCTCCACTGATCGACCAAGAAGTTGATATTGAAGTGCCAGACTACGACGCATATATAGCAGAGCGCACTTAATTCCTCTGAGCGGATCGACTCGTCACAAATAAAACTCATCACAAGTAAAACAAAGGCGATACTGAGTATCGCCTTTGTTGTAATCAGATAACAGGTATACCTTATCTTGACGTCACGATGGGATAATCACCATTTACCAGCTCTTGAACAAATGAGGACCCTGCTCCCGTGTGCGTGATCCACACTTTTTCCTTCGCACGCGTAATTGCCACATAGAATAAACGACGTTCTTCTGCGTATGGATACTTGTCTTTCGACTCACATAGCGCACCATCAATATGAGCTTGTTTTTTCTTCGCAGGGAATTGCCCTTCGTCCACTGATAGGATAATTACAAAGTCTGCTTCTCTACCCTTACTCGCGTGACAAGTCATAAAGCGAATATCCAAGTTCGGGAATCGCTTCAACCAGTCATCGTATAAGTCTGGTTTGTGGTAATGATTACGTCCTAACAACAACACAGATTTGGTTTTCTTCGCCTGTTGGTTAAGTTGGTCAAGAATCTTCTCAACTTGGTTGCTCGGTGCCGTATGAACGCTTTTCTGCTTACGTTGTTTGTGACTGTTTAGTGTCTTCGGTAATTGCGACGGGTTTTCTTGCACAAAGGTATTTGCTACATCACCAATTTGATTGTTGAAGCGATACGTCGTATCCAAGTGATGCACCGTCGAATGAATGAATCTATCTTGGAATCCTGTCGTCAAATCCACATCTGCGCCCGCAAATTGGTAGATCGCTTGCCAGTCATCACCTACAGCAAACAAGGTTGCACCTGCTTGCTTCTCTGTGGATTCACATAGAGCCTCAATCAACGCCAAGCGATCAGGAGAAATATCTTGGTATTCATCCACCATAATAAAACGCCAAGGTGAACTGAATTTCCCTTTCTTAACGTAATCGGTCGCACGACTGATCATGGTTGGGAAGTCCACTTGATTGGTTTCTTTGAGCATCTTTTGCCACGCACTAAAGCACGGCCAGCAAAGTGCCAACTCACTGTTTAAACGAGTGTAGTCTTGGTGATTAACGAGCTTTTCTTGTACTTGTTTCTTAGTTAAACCAACCGATGCAAGTTGAGACAATTGGTTATCTAACCAAGCAATCAGTTTAGGATTTTCCGAGTGACTGCCGAGCTCATCGTCACCTTTCAAGTACGCAATCGGCCATTTATCTAGATGCTTTTGCCAACGCTTAAAGTTTGTTGGTGTCATCCAATGTTTCTTAAGCCAATCAATACACCAGGCTGAGCGCTGATTATCATCGAGCGCTAATGGGCTGATTTCGACGGGTTGAGTCTCAACTTGATTTAGGATGCGCAAACCAAGTTGATGGAATGTATTAACGCGAACACTTTCTGCCGCCAAGCCAACTTTTTCGACCAATCGCTCTTTCATCTCTTTGGCAGCGTCACGACCAAAGGCCAGCATCAGCAGCTCTTCTGCCTGCGCTTGATGGCTTTGTAGAAGGTACGCCACACGCGCTGTCAGCACACTAGTTTTACCTGAACCAGCTCCGGCTAGTACCAAGTTATGGTCATCGTTAAGGAGCACCGCATGCTGCTGAGAAAGGTTAAGCGGCGAAGATTCAATTCGGCTAAACAGCACTTCCCAGTTTGGGCGTTCGTTCTCTAACCATTCATGGTTACGCTCACTCAACGTCTGCGAGGTTTGTGCAAGCCATGGTTCAATCTCCGCCATACGTTTAGGCATGCGCATTTTCGCTTCTGCCAAACTGGTTTTGATTTCAATGAGCTCTTCGTTCAGTTGAGTCACCCAAGACTGCACTTTTGAGTGAGGTAAGTAGGCTGGAAGATGTTTGAGTTGATACAGCTCATCTTCCCACTTGGGTAGATATTCCGCGAGTTTACGACATTGGGTGTTATGCCAATCTTGATACTGACGCACGGCTTCGACCGCAAACTTACGACACTGCGGCCAAGGTAAACCTTGCACAAGCCAGCTTTGTTGCTTGCCATCTCGCTCATGAGCAAAAAACTGAAGTGAGCTCCAGAGAAGACCACGTTTCACGCTAACTTTGCCATTCCAAATCGTAAACGGGATGTGTTCTTCACTACCCACTGAGCTTAATAAAACACTGTTTTCTTTTATTTCGACTTGGTAATACTCATTTTGAATAAAAAACTGTGCTTTATTAGAGGCAGTAAGCTGCATGAAAGGTGCGCCTTTTGATATAGAAGTTCCCGTTTTATATCATTTTAGACCGCTAAATTGTAGCGATGGATGAAGCACAAATCGCCTTCTGTCTGTATTCTTAATTAAAATTCACATTACTGTTTAATTTGTGAACAACGGTATATTCTTTCATCCGTGTAGATTCGTTAAGTCAATGACAAATCTGTTGATTTCCTAAGCAAGTGACGATTTTTATTAAATTAGGTCATAAACGCGCTATAGTGAGTTTGTTAAACTTCTCTCGTTTTCCACCGGCAACGAAAGGCGCATCGTGCAAGCAGCTTTAAAATTCCGCCTCTTTTGGGCAAACAAAACTCTCAACTACAGCATTCTTATTCTGATCACTTTACTAGGCGTCGTGATCCCCGCATGGTATTTCCAGCAAAACACATTAATCACGCCCCTGATTCTAGGTGTCATTGCCGCTGCACTTGCAGAGAGTGATGACAGCTTTACAGGTAGGATAAAAGCCCTCTTTCTCACCTTTATCTGTTTTGCGGTCGCTGCTTTCTCAATAGAGATCTTATTTGATACGCCATGGGCATTTGCGATCGGTCTGTTTATCTCGACATTCGGCTTCATCATGCTAGGAGCAATCGGACCTAAGTACGCTAGCATTGCATTTGGCTCATTGTTGATCGCCATCTACACCATGCTTGGGGCACATGAGAGTACCAATATTTGGTTCCAACCATTGCTGCTTTTAACGGGCGCTGTGTGGTATTACTTTATGTCGATGATTTGGCAGATGTTTTGGCCAATGCAGCCTGTTCAGCAAAGTCTGGCAACTGTGTTCCTGCAAATCGCCAATTACCTTGATGCGAAAGCCAAGCTGTTTCATCCAGTAACGAACTTAACCCCGCAGCCGATGCGTATTGAAGCAGCAAGATTAAACGCAGCCACCGTAAATGCATTGAATGCTTGTAAGGCAACCCTGCTTAGCCGCTCCAAACGCGGGCATATTGATGGTCCGAGTGACCGCTTCCTCAATATCTACTTTATTGCACAAGACATTCACGAGCGCGTGAGTTCCAGCCATTATCGCTATCAAGATTTGGCGACGGAATTCGAACGCTCTGACGTCTTATTCCGCTTTAAGTATTTGCTTGAGTCTCAAGCCCAAGCTTGCCGCGATATCGCTCATGCGATTCGGTTGGGAAACGAGTACACGCACACTGATCAATCCATATTGGCATTAGCGGAATTACAAAACTCATTGGGTTATTTAGAAGAACAACAGCAAAGTCACTGGAAGCGCTTATTGGCTCAGTTAACGTACCTGTTCAATAACCTTGCGACCGTGGAAAAGCAGCTGAGTAACATCAACAACCCAGATGCTGAACGATTGGAAGAAGACGTACTGGATGACACCAATCCGCACACGCTTAAAGCAATGTGGCAACGCATTTCAGCTAACTTGAACAAGGATTCAATGTTGTTTCGTCATGCCTTACGCATGTCGATTGCGCTTACTGCAGGGTATGGGATCATTCAAGCGTTCGATATTGATCGTGGATACTGGATATTGCTGACCACGTTGTTTGTCTGCCAGCCAAACTACAGTGCGACAAGACAGAAGCTTACTGCGCGCGTAATTGGCACATTAGCGGGCTTGTTGATTGGCGTACCACTGCTCACCTTCTTTCCTTCCCAAGAAAGCCAGTTGGTCTTCATTGTGATATCCGGCGTGATGTTCTTTGCGTTTCGCATCAACAACTATGGTTATGCGACAGGCTTTATCACCTTACTCGTGCTGTTCCTATTTAACCAATTGGGCGAAGGCTACGCTGTGGTGCTCCCTCGCCTTGCAGATACCTTGATTGGCTGTGTGTTAGCGGTTGGTGCTGTTATGGTGATTCTGCCTGATTGGCAATCAAAACGTCTGCATAAAGTCATGTCTGATGCAATCGACGCCAACAAGCAATATCTTGGACAGATCATCGGTCAGTACCGAATTGGTAAGAAAGATAACTTGAGCTATCGAATTGCTCGTCGTCAGGCGCACAATACCGATGCCAACCTATCTTCAGCCATCAGCACTATGCTGGCTGAACCGGGTAAGTACCGTACAGCCGTGGATGAGAGTTTCCGATTCCTTACGCTAAACCACGCGATGTTGAGTTACATTTCAGCACTGGGCGCACACCGGACAAGGATTGAGGATGAGTCAATTCACCAACTCGTTCTGGATGCACACCGTTGTATTCACCAGCACCTAGACGTACTGCACCGACAACTGCATCAACACTGTGAAGAATGCGATTTGTCCTCGATCGATGACACGAATTTGGAACAACGATTAAATGAGTGGCGTGATGAAGATGATCATTCTGCACGAATGGTGCTTCAACAGCTTCACCTAATCTATCGCATGTTACCCGAGTTGCATTCACTGGCTTCTAAGTTTGCCGTGCGCGTAAACTGATTAAGAACACTGTTCCAGAGGAGTAGGTTATGATTCTACTCCTTTATGATTAGCAGACTTATTCATAAGAATATTCTTACATGTCATTTGACACCATCTGACATTTCTCGGACAAAAAATCACCACTCAAAATCTAATCTAACCATATTAGAACACTGTTTGATTGTGACCATGAGGGTCGCTGAGGTGGGTTGATGAAGGAGAAACCCAAGAAATGTGGGGAGGTCACGATGACTACTCAAGAATTTTATGAATTAAGAAAGAAGATTAATGAACTGACGGCTTCTCAGTTAAAGTCACTTCAAGGTGAAATTAATCTATCCCTTAATAAAAAAGAGAGTCCGCTTCTTTCTTCGGAAGAGCGTGATATGCTTTCAAAACTGTTTGCGTAATCAAACAGTTCAAATAAAGCACTTGCACGAATTATCAACACTTCCTATGCTAACAAAAGCATAAAAAGTGAGAGAGTAACCATGCCAGTATCAGGAATACAGTCCGGATATAATATGATTCAGCTATCGCATAAGATGGCTGAAGGTGCTGCGCATGAAATTCAGCAAGACTTCATAAAAGAAAATGATCTCGCCTTCAATAAAGTCGATTTAGTAAAAGGCAACGAACTTGAGTTCAATAAGGCTTCTGATTTGCCTTCTAACCCAATCGAACCCTTGGTAAATCTCACCCAAGCCTCAACCTACAATCGCATTGGTGCTTCCGTTGTTGATAAAAACAACGAAGTCATCGGCAGCTTACTCGATATCCACGTTTAAGCCACTCCTAATTAATACCTGCGAGCAACGGTAATCTACCAGCAGTCAGCGGTCGAACAGCAACAAACTGAACACAAAAAAGCGCGATAACTCTATGAGCTATCGCGCTTTTGCTTTTACACTCGTTTAACCATTGGCAAGAACGTTATTATTCAACAATGACTCAACAATTTCATTAGAGGTTAACCCATTGAAATCAATTGAATCACCTAGATGTTCAACCACGATAGTTTGATGAACATTGGCATCGGTCGTGATGTTCAATGACACAGCCTCTGTTGACGCATCGTAGTCTGCAGAGATATGACTCAACAAATCATCCATATCGATCATTGGGCTACTTAGGTCAGAAATTACTTCGCGTAGGTCGATACTGTCTTCGTTAAGGGTGAAGTCCGTAATGGTATCAATCGCCCCCTCATCTACAGAATCGATTGTCCATTTAAAGATATCACTACCATCACCACCAGTGAGGATATCGGAACCCAAACCGCCGATAAGGACGTCATCACCATCACCACCAACGATCAGGTCGTCACCGTCACCACCAGTTAAGCTAATGCCCGTATCGCCACCAGCGAGGTAACTGTCATCCGATGCGCTCGATTGATCAATGTCGTCTCCATCGCTGCTAACATCTAAACTAATTTGAACGGGTGATGATTGCGCTTCATCGCCATTAGATTCGGTTGATACCGCCGTTACGGAGATATCGTAACTACCCACATCAATACCGTTGTTTGTATCCGTTGCGACAATTTGCAGTGTATCAATCTCATCACTTGGAACCGTCCATGTTGTGCCATCAAACGTAATGTTTGACGGCGCAATACCACTGGTCACGTTCGCACTCGCGGGTACGCCGGTTAATTCAAGAGATAGCACTTCATCAATATCCGTCAGTGCCGCCATGATACCGACAATGGCTAAACCTTGAGCACTCGCCGTTTGGCTCGCCGCAATTTGACGAATGTAGTTAAACTGAGGGTCAATACCTAATGTCGGAGCGTCAGCTACCGGTGTCACGTTGATAGCAAAGTTCTGGTTTGCCTCTAGCGCCATGCCCGCTGTATTCTCAAAGTAGACGCCATTATCTTCGACTTTGACAGACAACGAGATAGAAGCCGCGTTAACGTCTCCTGCATCCACAAATACACCTTCAGCAGCATCCGTTGCCCCAAGAACGGCACTAATATTGTCAGGCGTCCCCATAAGAATAACTTCACCCGCCATCCCATTTCCAACAGTGACACCACTGCCCGCAGGTGGCTCAACACGAACATCGCCTTCGGTCAAGCTGAGTGTTACTGTCATAATTTCGTTCGCTTGTGCACCTGTAAAATCGATATCACTGACACTGATACCTGTGATTTTCTGCCCATCTGCTTCATTAATGGTATCCGTAACCGATGTTGCCATAATTTGTGGTGCATCATTGGTAGCTTCAACATTAATCACTGCTGTGCCAGCGACCGTAATTGGGTCTGGTGAACCATTGGTCGTACCATCGTCGGTGATTTCGTAGGTAAAATTCACATCTCCGAAGAAGTTTGAAGCAGGTTCAAACGTCCATTCCGTTGCGCTCACTTGAGTTAAAACGCCGTCAGTAGGATTAGCGAGAGCAAGGTTACTAATGGTCAGGTTGTCCGATTCAGGATCCGTGGCATTACTTAACAATTCTGTCGCCGTAATTGTCACGGTACCGCCATCTTCTTCCGCACTGCTCAGCGTCACTTCAGAAGTCACTGGTGCATCATTGACTTTCGTCACCTCAAAGGTTGCTGTTCCTGACGCAGTCTGTGGGTCCGAGGCGCCATTGGTTGTACCATCATCGGTAATGTCGTAAGTCAGATTTACTGTGCCGTTGTAACCTGGCGCTGGTGTAAAAGACCATGTACCCGCAATGCTATCAAAGGTGAGTGAACCACTACTTGGATCAACCAATTGCACGTTACTTACAGTCAAGGTGTCGTTTTCAATGTCAGATGCGTTAACGAGCAGATCGGCTTGAGTAATTTCGACCGCCGAACTGTCTTCAGCTATGTCAGAGAGCGCAACTTGTGATGTGGTTGGTGCATCATTCACTTCCGTTACATTGAATGAAGCGGTGCCATTTACCGACTTAGGATCCAATGCGCCGTCTGTCGTACCATCATCTGTTATCGTGTAGGTGAGCTCGACTGGACCGTTATAATCCGACGCTGGCGTGAACTCCCACTCTCCCGTCACATTGTTAAAATTCACGCTACCAGCGTTTGGATCCGTCACCTGCACATTACTTACTGTGAGGTTGTCGTTTTCAATATCCGTCGCGTTCGCAATTAGGTCTGCTTCAGAAATAGAGAATACGCCACTGTCTTCTTCGATATCCGGCAAGGTAACTGGTGTTGTCTCTGGTGTATCATTGACCTCAGTCACTTCGATATTAAAGCTAGTGCTGTTGGTATTGAGTGTGTCATCGACGCCACTGATCACTAGACCTTCGTTACCTTGGTCATCGACAGTAACGCCAACGGTAACGTCACCAAAGAAGTTCAAATCAGGGTTGAACTCTATCAAACCATTGGCAATAGCATTGTTGAGATCAGCCACTGTCCCTTTCAATTCAAGAGTATCAGAGCCATCACCTTGCACGGTTAAGTTGTAAGTAGTGACAAGAGCAGGGTCCAGAACCAATGTTCCGCTATCGGCCGTCACATCCAATACGTACTCAGCACTCGGATCATCCAAAACGGCATCAACATCCGAAACACTAAAGCCATCAAGGAGTAATGGTGTGTCTTCCGGCGTTTCAACATCTACGGTATTAACGAATTCAGGACGGTCGTTAATCGCCTCAACCTCAACATTCACATCAAATTGCTGTGGAGTGCCTAAGCTTTGGCTTCCATCTAGACCGGTATCCACGGCTTGAACTTTAAACTCAAGCGTACCATTCCAAGAGTTATCGTTACGATCACCCGAATTGAAGACCACTTTATCCAAATCTTGTGCATCGATTTCTAGGACGAATACACCACTGCCTTGGTTCACAAACTGAGTACCATCTGCCAGTGCAATGGTTGCACCATCTGGCACGTTTGAAATTTCGACGCGAAGTGTTTCTGGGTCATTTTCTTGATACGTTGCACCATCACCAATCGACTCTTTATTGTCGACCACTAGAGCATTTATGTTGATATCGATGTCTTCGCCTTCGTTACCTGACACAAGCGTATCTGGGTTAACGTCGACATCATCACCAATTGGGTCAATCACAACTTTGAAATTACCAGTATGTTCAGTAGGAACTTTAAGTAATTCTTCCTGCGTAAAGACTGTAATTCCGATCTCCGCTTCACCACTGAAGTTTTTCGGCGGTTGAATTTGAATAGCGCTGAGATCAACTGACGTTTGCGTCAAGTCTTTCAACTGAATACTCCACTCTCCGCCGCCATTGTTCTTCACGGTGTAATCAGGAGAATTTGAAGTGACGATAAAGTCAGTCGGTAAACCCGTCAGTTTCAGCGATACAAACTGTTCCGAACCATCATTGTCATTCAGGCTCACTGACACACCAGAGCCTGATTGCGCTAAGGAAATCAACGTATCTTCATCGCCCGTCACCACTATAGGCTGAGTTGGATCGGCACCGCTAATAGTGATGTCATCCACAACAGGAGTGATTTCAAATGACACACTGTCGGTGAAGTTGCGTACGTCCGTATCATCACCCGGGTTTGCCAATGTAGTCTGGTCAATAACTGCAGTATCGGTGATCTCGCCTTCAATATTGATTTGAACCGTATTTTGACCACCACCGACAGGGTAGTTTTCTTTCGGTTTAAACAACACCTCATCAAGTGCACCTGCCGCAATCTCAGCAGCATTAAACTCAATGCTTGTACCAAGTGGATTGCCATTTGCATCAACAAACTCACCCAGTGTTGTATCGGCAACCGTAAGCTTCACGTTAGTGAGCGTTTCTTGTCCTGCTTGAAGGTTGTTACGGTCGTCAGCAAAATCAACGTTCAAATTCAACTGAATCAAGCCATCTTCGTAGCCAACACCATCGTTCGTTGGAACATCGCTATTGAGGTCATTAACCGGTTGTTTGTTAGCATCAAGGCCAAGTGTGCCAGTGATGTCGACCGTCACATCAGGAGTGACGTCGCTATCAAGAGGTTGATCAACAGAGGCCCCTGGTACGTCTGCAACGGGTAGGATCTGAACAGGAAGTGACTCAAGCGTTGAGTTTTCGTCACCGGACTGCGTGTCAGTCGTTACAAATAGTACTGGTAGGGTAAAGTCTCCCGCCCAGTCTTCTGCCACACGTAGAGTGAGACCGTCCAAACCAGTGATATTTCCACTTGCATCAACCGTCGCTTGGAACACATATTTGCCATTAACAAAGTCGACATCGGTACCACCAATAACAAGACCTGGCGGTACACTTGGAGATGTTGGGTCTATCACTAACGTCAGCACGTCTTCTACTGTGTCGCCATTTAGGGTGCTGACTTTCGATGCCAACTGAACACCTAAATCAATGACATTGTCTTCACTACCATCAATTTGGACCGTGTTATCAAGCTCTATATCAGCCGCTACACTAGTTTGAGGCGTGATATCAGTTGGGAACTCCAGTGTGATATCGGTTTGTCGCGTGACGGTTGCGTCGACTTCTGACGCATCCTCACCTAAATCGTTAACTTGAGCATAGATGGCAAGGCCAATCGAAGAGATTCCACCGTTTGCTCCGTCATCCGTGTTGTCGTTTGGCGTCAAATCTAAACCAGCAGGCGCAATGATTGAGAAGTTCTCTTCATCGGTAATAGTCCAACGACCACCGCCTTCGTTAGAAGCACCAATAATAACTAATTGATTCAAGATCTCTGGAGAAGTATTACTAAACTGCACCACAAGTTGGGTGACCACTTCATCTGAAGAGTTATCGAACTCCTGATACTTGATAATATTTGCATCAGCAGAACCACCGGTCGCAGTATTAATAGTGAAATCAATTCGTCCCTGAGTATCGGACTGTACCGTGTCAGTAACACCGCCTGTACCTTCAACAAGAAGACGTGTTTGACCTGAAACTGGACCGGTTAAATCTTCTGGCTCAACCACTGGGTTAACTTGAACCTTGACCGTACCATTGATGACCGTTGATGCTATGCCCTCGCCCGGATTACCCGAATCTACGTATTCAGCATCAATTTCCTTCACCGTCACTTGCGTGCTCAAATCAAAGTCTAGACTAGAGTCTTGCTCCAATTGCACCTGAATGTATCCGTCTTGGGTTATTCGCGCCGAGAAATCTTGCTCTGACTCATTGGTTCCCGGCGTCAACGTGATGCTGCCACCTGTTACCGTTTGAGCAACACCACCAACATATACGGTGCTGCCATTCGGGAAGCCACTGATGGTTAGCTCGGCAAAGAATTCGTCCGCATCCGGACTTTGTGTTGCAGTTGGCTCCCAATCGATATTGATGCGAGTATCTTCATTACCTTCAGAGCTCACCACATAGTTGTCTTGAGCATCAATAACTGGTGCCACTTTAACGCGGATCTCACCCGCCACAGAGCGAGTATGACCATCGTTTTCTGTCACGATAGTGGTCGCCGTGATCGTGATATTTTCCGTAGATGAGGTTTCAGGTCGAATCACAATACCTGAATTCACATTTGCGTCCGTAATGTTCGCTTCGTAAATCGGTTCACCAGCACCATCGTATCCAACAAACGTCAAATCGATGGATGAGCCATCACTATCAAACAGTTCAACACCGTCAGGAATGTTCGACAGAAGAACCGTAATGGTTTCTGAGCTGTCTGCAGGGTTATCCTTCAGTTCTCCGGAAACCACGCTAAATGCAAGATCGACTTGACCATTTTCGTCAATGGTAGCTTCGATACCACGAACGTTACCATCATCAAAAACACTCCAAACCCCAGTTTTATCGTTCAGCTCAATGTCCGGGATATCAGCAACACCTTTGACTGAAACGATCACTGACTGGGTACCTAATGAGCGGATATCCTGCGCGGCGCCAGAAGAAAGTGATGCGTTGTCTTTCACAATACCTTCGACATCGAAAGTGAAGTCTTCGTTGCTGTGAATTGGAGGAAGCACCTCAACATCCGCTAGATTCGCTTCTGGAATTTCGTAATACAGAACATTGCCACCAGAGTCAGTAACAACGTTGATTTGGCTTGGGTTACCGCTATCAAGCCACACTAAGGTGACACCATCAATTGAGAAGTTATCGATGCGCACAAACAGCTCTTCCGAGCCATCTATATCTGCAGAAGGCGTCATCTTAATCACTTCACTGAGTTGAAGTGGATCATGATCTGTCACTGGGTCTACGGTGTCTTGCGTTCTCGCGTTGTCCTCAAAAATATTAATGCGGTTAACAGTAAAACTACCGGCATCAGCAACCGGATTCACGTCAATCACAATTTCTTCTGTCACAGAGCGAGCGGTATCTTTACCAGCAAGCGGGTTATTCCCTTCCGTCGTAATCGCTGTCACATCGATTTTAATCTGACCGGAGAAGTTATCTGCAGGATCAACCTGGACTTCACCAATTCGGTTTGCGTCAACAAGATATTTACCACCCACTTCTGGGATAGCGGAACCATCTGAGTACACAAGTGTTGCGCTAGCACCACCTTCAGTAAATACAAGCTCATAGGCTATTGCTTCCGGATTACTGTTATCTTGCGTTTCAGCTTCAATGTTTAATGAGACGTTGTTAGCATCCTCATCAACCGTATACGCAAAGTCACTGGTCCCTTTCCACGTAGCAATATCCGCAACAGCATCCACCTCAATATCTAAACGACCATCAACAAAGTGATCTCTTACGCCGTTGTTGAGGATTTCAATACGAATACGAGGGTCAACACCTGCTGCATCTGTTGAAGCATGGCGGTCAGGAACGAAATATAGATTATCGAGTGACACAAGTTCGCCGTTGAACGACTGCTCGACATTCGCACCATCCAAAATAACATTGTTACCGCTAGTCGTTAGCGCCACATAGCTACCAGTAGCACTATCTAGGTAGAAGAAAGTACCTTCGTAACTGTTCGCGTCACGAATAATGATATCGCCTAAACTCTCATTACGATCGATATCATGCAGATCAATAACGAGGTCCACTTTTGCAGGAGTGATATCTAACGTTGACAGGTTGTCTTGTGTATTCGCTGAATCAACACCAGCGACAACACCACCGCGCCCTTGGTCCTCAAACGCGGTTACTGTCGATGTTTTAATTTCAGCATTTCTATCTCTTACCGAAATATCTACATCTGCATCACTTGTATCACCATCACCATCGGTAGCAACAACGTTGACAGTGAAATCAATAGAATCTGTTTCGGTATGATCTAAGTCGTCGTTAGGGCGGAATGTCACACGACCATTAGTGCGAACAATCAAAACACCGATTTCGGCATCGACACCATCTAATACTTTATGGACTGAGACGGTTTGATTACTACCATTGAGGTCAACTGAGCTGGAGTCAACACCATTCTGCTTGAAGTAAATTCCGGAATTGTCCGCTGAGAAAGAGGTAATTTGCGCACCATCTGCGCCAAGATCATCGTCGCCTTCTACTGGGTCTCTAAACAAGCGAACCGTGCGTCCACTTTGACCTTCAACACGTGAAATCGATGCGTCATATAACGTTGGGACGTCATCGGTTATGGTTACAGGTAAATTAATGCCCGCAGTATCTCCATCCACGTCTGTAGCAAAGACAGGCAGGTCGAGGATTAAAGTGTCTTCACCCTGCACAGAATGGTCAAGGACACCTTCAAGCGTAAACTTGTAAGAGCCGTCTGCATTGAGTACCAAGGTGAACACGGAGCTGCCATTTGGCGTTTGTCCTTGATAGGTGTAGTTATTATTGCTTACCCCAGTTTGTACCAGAGTCACCGCTAACCCACCCGAAGTGACACCAGGAATAGGATTCGAAGTCAGATCAAGCTGATAAGAAACAACCGTATCTGCCCCCTCAACCGTATCAAAATTGCCAGTTGCTTCTAAGCTATCTTTACCCGTTGCTTGAGAGCCATTGGTTAAGTCGTCTTCATCCACGGCAAGCGCATCCGCCGATTTAATTTCTGGAATGTCATCCACTATGGTGATCGGTAGATTAAGTGAAGCAGACGTATCACCGTCATAATCGGTGACCGTGATTGGAATATCGATCGTTAGCGTGTTCTCACCTTGAACCACCGCATGATCGAGCGGACCCAATAACTCAAATTGATAACTGTCGTTATTCGCATCGAGTGTCAGCGTGAAGATTTGCGTTGAAGTTCCCGCAATGACGGCTTCATAACCTGTCACACCACCGGCAGAAGGCAATGGCTTCAGCTCAAGATCTAAACCGTTCGAAGTTAGTCCAGATACCACCGCATCAAGATCTGAGATTTGATAACTAACAATCTCATCCGCACCGTCGACAACGTCAAAACCACCATCAAGTACGCGAGAATCACCACTAGTGGTATCCGAGCCTCCTGGCAAATCATCTTCATCCACTGTTTGTTCGCTTGTGTCCGCGACTTTGATAATCGCCGGGACATCATCCACAACGGTGATTGGTAAGGTAATGTTGTTTGAGACATCACCATCAAAATCGGTCGCATTAACAGGGAAGTTAATCACTAGCGAGTTTTGGTCGCTGCCTGATGGATGGTCCAAAGCCCCCAATAACTCGAATTCATAACTGTCTGCAGAGCCATTAAGCGTTAGTTTAAATACTGTGTCGGTTGTCCCTTGGACGTAAGCACGATACTCAACGACACCGTTAGCATTAGAGAATTCAACCAACTCAAGGGATTGACCTCCTGATTTTAGTCCTGAAACAGGCGATGTTAAGCTATCTAATTGGAAACTCACGATAGAGTCAGCGCCGTCAGTAACATCGAAGTTACCGCCAATAACATTGGATTCAGGCGTGGTATCTGAACCTTCACTTGGGATGTCATCTTCATCCACTGACAAGATGCTACCAGGACGAATGGCATCAATCGTTGGCTTATCATCCACAATGGTAACAGGCAACGTTGCTGTAATCGTATCGTTATCGCCATCTGTAATATGAACAGGAAGATTCAATAATATTTGGTCTGAGTTAACCGCATGATCAAGTTGACCAGACAGTTCGAAGTCGTATTTACCATCTTGGTGGAGTGTTAAGGTAAAGACCGTTACTCCATTCGCAGTTTGGCCAATGTAGACAAGTGCATCTGCCGTTGACGCGCTTGCATCCGGTGAAATGGTGACATCCTCCCCACCCGATTTCAGGTTTGGAACTGGATTTGTGCTCAGATCCAAAACAAACGAATCAATACCATCGGCACTGGTTACTTCAAACTCACCGGATACGGTCAAAGGCTCTTTCGGCGAATCTGAACCCAAAGGAAGGTCATCTTCGTCAACTTGCAAGCTATCAATTTGCGTAACGACTGGAACATCATCCACTACCGAAATCGGCAACGTAAACACTGGTGACGTATCGCCATCGTTGTCTGTCGCTGTAACAGGAAGGTCAATAACAATGGTGTTTTGCTGATTACCATCTGGATGATCAAGTGGTTTTTGTAGGTCAAACTCATAAGAGTTATCTGTCGCATCTAACGTCAGCTCAAATACCACCTCTGCTGGGTTACCAGCAATGCCTTGGTAAACATTGACCCCATTGAGACTTGAACTCAACACAAGAGAGATAGGCTGACCATCAGACATTAATGATGCAACCGGCGTGGTCAAATCGCTAAGCTGGATAGAGGCAACTTGATCTGCGCCTTCATTGATATCCAGCGTGCCTGTGATGACAGTATCTTCGGCACTTGCCGCGTCAGTGCCTGCCGGCAAGTCATCTTCATCCACGATCTGCTCGCTGCCAGCCACTACGCCATCAATGATTGGAACATCATCGACAACCGTAATCGGTAGCAATTGCGTATTAGAAACATCACCATCAAAGTCGGTCGCTTGGATAGGTAAATTGATGACGAGCTGGTTTTCTCCGTCCGCATCAGGATGGTCTAGCGCACCAAGCAAATCAAACTGATAGCTGTCATCCGATGCATCAAGCGTAACGCGGAAAATTGGTGTCGTGGTCCCATCAATACGCGCTTCATAAACAGAAACACCGCCTGAATTAGAGACTTCAACCATCACTAGGTCTTGCCCTCCAGACTGTAAACCTTGAACTGGAGAATTTAGATCGGACACCTCATACTCAACGATACTGTCAGAACCATCATTCGCGATAAAGTTACCCGTAATGCTATTCGATTGAGCACCATCAGATCCTATCGTTGGAATGTCATCTTCATCCACTGTTTGCGTGCTGGTATCAATAATACCGCCAAGTATCGGTTTATCGTCCACAATCGTGACAGGAAGCGTTTCAGATGATGTATCACCATCAAAGTCGGTCGCAATGATCGGGAAGTCAATCTGCAAACTATCACTGTTGGTCGCATGGTCAAGTGGACCTTGCAAGGTGAACGTATAGCTACCGTCAGGCTTAACAACTAATTCAAATACAGCACTACCATTAGCCGTGGCTGTGTAGGTATAACTGCCATCAAGATTAGCGGTCTCAGCAAGTGTTACGTCATTACCTTGAGATTTCAGCCCTGCAACCGGATCTGCCGTCGTATCTAATTGATACTTCACTACGCCGTCAGAACCTTCTGTGGTCGTGAACATGCCTGACATAAAGGCGTCGTCGTTTTGGTCAGAACCAATGGTTGTGATGTCATCTTCATCGACAGTGAGTGCATCAACATCAGTAACGGTTGGCTTGTCGTCCACAATCGTAACAGGAATGGTTGCCGTTGAAGTATCGCCGTCAAAATCCGTAGCGACGATTGGGAAATTGAGGATCAATTCATCACTATTCGGCGTATGGTCAATCGGACCTTGCAACGTGAAGTTATAGCTGCCATCAGTATTAACCGTTAGCGTAAATACTGCATTCACCCCAGCTGTCGCCACATAAGTGAAGCTGCCATCAGGGTTAGCGGTTTCATTGAGAGTAACGTCAACACCTTGCGATTTCAGTCCAGCGACAGGGGTTGCAGAACCATCTAGTTGATAGCTCACCACACCATCTGAGCCTTGAGTCGTCGTAAAGTTGCCATCAATGGAAACCGGATTACTTTGGTCGGAACCGATACTCGCTAGGTCATCTTCGTCCACACTGATTGCATCTACATCAGTAATGTTGGGTTTGTCGTCCACAATCGTAACAGGGATCGTTGCTGTCGAAGTATCGCCATCAAAATCTGTCGCAATGATTGGGAAATTGAGGATCAACTCATCACTGTTTGGCGCATGGTCAATCGGTCCCTGCAACGTAAAGTTATAGCTGCCGTCAGCATTAACGGTAAGCGTAAATACCGCGTTAGCGCCTGCTGTCGCTTCATACGTAAAGCTACCATCTGGGTTTGCTGTTTCCGCTAGTGTCACGTCGACACCTTGCGATTTCAGTCCAGCGACAGGGTTTGCAGAACCATCTAATTGATAGCTCACCACACCATCTGAGCCTTGCGTCGTCGTAAAGTTACCATTGATTGAAATTGGGTCTGAACCATCCGAACCAACACTCGCCAAATCGTCTTCATCGACAGAAATCGTATCTACGTCAGTGATGGTTGGCTTATCATCGACGATGGTGACTGGGATACTTACCGTTGACGTATCACCATCAAAATCGGTCGCAATGATTGGGAAATTGAGGAGCAACTCATCGCTGTTTGGTGCATGGTCGATTGGACCTTGCAGCGTAAAGTTATAGCTGCCGTCGGTATTAACGGTAAGCGTGAATACCGCGTTAGCACCGGCTGTCGCTTCATAGGTAAAGCTGCCATCTGGGTTTGCAGTTTCCGCTAGTGTCACGTCGACACCTTGCGATTTTAAACCATCAACTGGTGTTGCAGAGCCATCAAGCTGATAGCTCACCACACCGTCTGAGCCTTGCGTCGTCGTGAAGTTGCCACCAATTGAAATTGGGTCTGAACCATCCGAGCCAATGCTCGCCAAATCGTCTTCATCCACCGAAATCGCATCTACGTCAGTGATGGTTGGCTTATCATCGACGATGGTGACTGGGATACTTACCGTTGACGTATCACCATCAAAATCGGTCGCAATGATTGGGAAATTGAGGAGCAACTCATCACTGTTTGGCGCATGGTCGATTGGACCTTGCAGCGTAAAGTTATAGCTGCCATCAGTATTAACGGTAAGCGTGAATACCGCGTTAGCGCCTGCTGTCGCCTCATAGGTAAAGCTGCCATCTGGGTTTGCAGTTTCCGCTAGTGTCACGTCGACACCTTGCGATTTCAGACCATCAACCGGTGTTGCAGAGCTGTCTAGTTGGTAACTCACTACTCGGTCTGAGCCTTGCGTCGTCGTAAAGTTGCCATCAATAGAAACCGGATTACTTTGGTCTGAGCCAATACTCGCTAAATCGTCCTCGTCCACACTGATCGCATCAACATCAGTGATGGTTGGCTTATCATCGACGATGGTGACTGGGATACTTACCGTTGACGTATCACCATCAAAATCGGTCGCAATGATTGGGAAGTTAAGGATCAGCTCATCGCTGTTTGGCGCATGGTCGATTGGACCTTGCAGCGTAAAATTGTAGCTACCATCTGGGTTTACCGTCAGCCTAAAGACCGCACTGGTCCCTGCTGTCGCTTCATACGTAAAGCTGCCATCTGGGTTTGCGGTTTCCGCTAGTGTCACGTCGACACCTTGCGATTTCAAACCATCAACTGGCGTTGCAGAGCCATCAAGCTGATAGCTCACCACTCGGTCTGAGCCTTGCGTCGTCGTAAAGTTACCACCAATGGAAACCGGATTACTTTGGTCTGAACCGATAGTCGCTAAATCGTCCTCGTCCACGCTGATTGCGTCAACGTCAGTAATG
The DNA here is from genome assembly GCF_027587135.1 of Vibrio sp. MM46. Lineage (NCBI taxonomy): Bacteria > Pseudomonadati > Pseudomonadota > Gammaproteobacteria > Vibrionales > Vibrionaceae > Vibrio > Vibrio sp. MM46. The sequence continues at coordinate 98,685 of NZ_JAPPTO010000016.1, read as the reverse complement.
GTTGGCTTATCATCCACAATCGTGACTGGAATGGTTGCCGTTGTGCTATCACCGTCAAAATCAGTAGCGATGATTGGGAAATTGAGGATCAATTCATCACTGTTTGGCGCGTGGTCAATTGGGCCTTGTAGCGTGAAGTTATAGCTGCCATCGGTGTTGACCGTTAACGTAAAGACCGCATTGCTCCCAGCGGTCGCTTCATACGTGAAGCTACCATCAGGGTTTGCAGTCTCGTTCAGAACAACGTCGACACCTTGTGATTTCAAACCATCAACTGGTGTTGCAGAGCTGTCTAGTTGGTAACTCACCACGCGATCTGAACCTTGCGTCGTCGTGAAGTTACCATCAATGGAAACCGGATTACTTTGGTCTGAACCGATAGTCGCTAAATCGTCCTCATCCACGCTGATTGCGTCTACATCAGCAATCGTTGGCTTGTCGTCAACAATCGTAACCGGAATCGTTGCCGTTGTGCTATCACCATCAAAATCGGTCGCGATAATTGGGAAATTGAGGATCAACTCATCACTGTTTGCAGCATGGTCAATCGGACCTTGTAACGTGAAGTTATAGCTGCCATCTGGGTTCACCGTCAGAGTGAATACGGGATTTGCCCCTGCTGTCGCTTCATAAGTGAAGCTACCGTCTGGGTTAGCCGTTTCGTTTAGACTAACGTCGACTCCTTGCGACTTCAAACCATCGACTGGCGTTGCAGCGCCCTCAAGCTGATAGCTCACCACTCGGTCAGAGCCCTGCGTCGTCGTAAAGTTACCATTGATTGAAATTGGATCTGAACCATCCGAACCAACGCTCGCCAAATCGTCTTCATCGACAGAAATCGCATCGACATCAGTAATGACCGGCTTGTCGTCCACAATCGTGACAGGAATCGTTGCCGTTGTTATATCGCTGTCAAAATCGGTCGCAATAATCGGGAAATTAAGGATCAACTCATCGCTGTTTGGAGCGTGATCGATTGGGCCTTGCAGCGTGAAATTGTAGCTGCCATCGGTGTTAACCTTCAGCGTAAAGACTGCATTTGCGCCTGCTGTCGCTTCATAAGTGAAGCTACCATCTGGGTTTGCCGTTTCATTCAGAACGACGTCGACACCTTGCGATTTCAAGCCACCAACTGGTGTTGCAGAGCTATCTAGTTGGTAGCTCACCACTCGGTCAGAGCCTTGTGTCGTCGTAAAGTTACCATCAATGGAAACCGGATTGCTTTGGTCTGAGCCAATAGCCGCTAAATCGTCCTCGTCCACGCTGATTGCGTCAACATCGGTGATGGTTGGCTTATCATCAACGATGGTAACTGGGATGCTGACTGTTGACGTATCCCCATCAAAATCTGTTGCTGTAATTGGGAAGTTAAGAACCAACTCATCACTGTTTGATGCATGGTCGATCGGACCTTGCAGCGTAAAATTGTAGCTGCCATCTGGGTTCACCGTCAGAGTGAATACGGGATTTGCTCCAGCTGTCGCTTCATAAGTAAAGCTACCGTCTGGGTTTGCCGTTTCATTCAGAACGACGTCGACACCTTGCGATTTCAAACCATCAACTGGTGTTGCAGAGCTATCTAACTGGTAGCTCACTACTCGGTCTGAACCTTGCGTCGTCGTAAAGTTACCATTAATGGAAACCGGATTGCTTTGGTCCGAGCCAATACTCGCTAAATCATCTTCATCGACAGAAATCGCATCAACATCAGTAATGGTTGGCTTATCATCAACAATCGTGACTGGGATGCTGACTGTTGACGTATCCCCATCAAAATCTGTTGCTGTAATTGGGAAATTAAGGATCAACTCATCACTGTTTGGTGCATGGTCGATCGGACCTTGCAGCGTAAAGTTGTAGCTGCCATCGGTATTGACCGTTAACGTAAACACCGAGTTAGCACCCGCTGTTGCCTCATAAGTAAAGCTACCATCTGGGTTTGCAGTTTCATTCAGAGTGACGTCAACACCTTGCGACTTCAAACCATCAACTGGTGTTGCAGAGCTTTCTAGTTGGTAGCTCACTACTCGGTCTGAGCCCTGTGTGGTAGTGAAGTTTCCGTCAATTGAAACCGGGGCAGAGCCATCTGAACCGATCGGCGCTAAATCATCTTCATCAACAGAAATCGCATCGACATCAGTAATGACCGGCTTGTCGTCCACAATCGTAACTGGGATAGTCGCGATTGTTGTATCACCGTCAAAGTCTGTCGCTATGATTGGAAAGTTGAGGATCAACTCGTCACTGTTTGGAGCGTGATCAATTGGACCTTGCAGGGTGAAGTTGTAGCTACCGTCAGTGTTTACCGTCAGCGTAAAGACCGCGTTAGTGCCTGCTGTCGCTTCATAAGTGAAACTACCGTCTGGATTTGCGGTTTCCGCCAATGTGACATTGACACCTTGCGATTTCAGACCATCGACAGGAGTTGCAGAACCGTCTAACTGGTAGCTCACCACCCGGTCAGAGCCTTGCGTCGTCGTGAAGTTGCCATCAATTGAAACTGGGTCTGTGCCATCTGAACCAATCGTCGCTAAATCATCTTCATCAACAGAAATCGCATCTAAGTCAGTAATGGTTGGCTTGTCGTCTACAATCGTGACAGGAATCGTTGCCGTTGTACTATCACCGTCAAAGTCTGTCGCAATGATTGGGAAGTTGAGGATCAATTCATCGCTGTTTGGCGCATGATCGATTGGTCCCTGCAAGGTAAAGTTATAGCTACCATCGGTATTAACGGTAAGCGTGAATACCGCATTTGCACCCGCTGTCGCTTCATAAGTGAAACTACCATCAGGATTTGCGGTTTCCGCCAATGTTACATCGACACCTTGCGATTTCAGACCATCGACAGGTGTTGCAGAACCGTCAAGCTGGTAGCTCACCACGCGGTCAGAACCTTGTGTCGTCGTGAAGTTACCATCAATTGAAGTTGGCTCGGAGCCATCTGAACCAATACTGGCTAAATCATCTTCGTCAACAGAGATCGCATCGGCATCAGTAATGGTTGGCTTGTCATCTACGATGCTAACTGGAATCGTGGCTGTCGAGGTATCGCCGTCAAAATCGGTCGCAATAATTGGAAAATTGAGAGTCAACTCATCACTGTTTGCAGCATGGTCAATCGGACCTTGCAATGTGAAGTTATAGCTGCCATTGGTATTAACGGTAAGCGTGAATACTGCATTTGCACCCGCAGTTGCCTCATAAGTAAAGCTACCATCTGGGTTTGCAGTTTCCGCCAATGTTACATCGATACCTTGCGATGTCAGACCATCAACTGGCGTGGCAGAACCATCAAGCTGGTAGCTCACCACTCGGTCAGAACCTTGTGTCGTCGTGAAGTTACCATCAATTGAAACTGGTTCGGAGCCATCTGAACCAATACTTACTAAGTCATCTTCGTCAACAGAAAGCGCATCAACGTCAGTAATTGTCGGCTTATCATCCACAATCGTGACAGGGATGCTTAAGGTAGAAGTATCCCCATCAAAATCGGTCGCAATGATTGGGAAGTTAAGGAGTAATTCATCACCGTTTGGCGCGTGATCAATTGAACCTTGCAGGGTGAAGTTATAGCTGCCATCGGTGTTCACCGTCAGCGTAAAGACCGCATTCGCCCCTGCTGTAGCCTCATAAGTGAAGCTACCATCTGGATTCGCGGTTTCCTCTAACGTGACGTCGACACCTTGCGATTTCAGACCATCAACTGGCGTGGCAGAACCATCAAGCTGGTAGCTCACCACGCGGTCGGAACCTTGTGTCGTCGTGAAGTTACCATCAATTGAAACTGGTTCGGAGCCATCTGAGCCGATACTTGCTAGGTCATCTTCGTCAACAGAAATCGCATCAACATCAGTAATGGTTGGCTTATCATCCACAATCGTGACTGGGATGCTTACGGTTGACGTATCACCATCAAAATCGGTCGCCGTAATTGGGAAATTGAGAACCAACTCATCGCTGTTTGCAGCATGATCAATCGGACCTTGCAGGGTGAAGTTATAACTGCCATCGGTTTTAACGGTAAGCGTGAATACTGCATTTGCACCCGCTGTCGCCTCGTATGTGAAGCTGCCATCTGGGTTCGCAGTTTCCACCAATGTCACGTCGACACCTTGCGATTTCAGACCGTCAACTGGCGTTGCAGAACCATCAAGCTGGTAGCTAACCACTCGGTCGGAACCTTGTGTCGTCGTGAAGTTACCATCAATTGAAACTGGTTCGGAGCCATCTGAGCCGATACTTGCTAGGTCATCTTCATCGACAGAAATCGCATCTACGTCTGTGATTATTGGTTTATCATCGATGATAGTCACTGGAATGCTTACGGTTGACGTATCACCATCAAAATCGGTCGCCGTAATTGGGAAATTGAGAACCAACTCATCGCTATTTGGCGCGTGGTCAATTGGACCTTGTAGCGTAAAATTGTAGCTGCCATCTGGGTTCACCGTCAGAGTGAATACGGGATTTGCCCCAGCTGTCGCTTCATAAGTAAAGCTACCGTCTGGATTAGCCGTTTCGTTTAGACTGACGTCGACTCCTTGCGACTTCAAACCATCGACTGGCGTTGCAGCACTATCTAATTGATAACTTACTACTCGGTCGGAACCTTGTGTTGTCGTAAAGTTACCATCAATTGAAACTGGATTGCTTTGGTCTGAGCCGGTACTCGCTAAATCATCTTCATCGACAGAGATCGCATCTACATCAGTAATCGTCGGCTTGTCATCCACAATCGTTACTGGAATGGTTGCCGTTGTACTATCACCGTCAAAGTCTGTCGCAATGATTGGGAAGTTGAGGATCAACTCATCACTGTTTGGCGCATGATCGATTGGACCTTGCAGCGTAAAGTTATAGCTGCCATCTGTATTAACGGTAAGCGTGAATACCGCGTTAGCACCTGCTGTCGCTTCATACGTAAAGCTACCATCTGGGTTTACTATTTCATTCAGAGTGACGTCAACACCTTGCGACTTCAAACCATCAACTGGCGTTGCAGCGCTATCTAATTGATAACTTACTACTCGGTCAGAACCTTGTGTCGTCGTGAAATTGCCATCAATGGAAATTGGACTGCTTTGGTCTGAGCCGATACTCGCTAGGTCATCTTCATCGACAGAAAGCGCAACGACGTCGGCAATGGTCGGCTGATCATCTACGATGGTAACCGGAATTGTTGCTGTAGAGGTATCGCCATCGAAGTCTGTCGCAATGATTGGGAAATTGAGGATCAGCTCATCACTGCTCGAAGCATGGTCGATTGGACCTTGCAGCGTGAAGTTGTAGCTACCATCGGTGTTCACCGTCAGCGTAAAGACCGCATTTGCACCCGCCGTCGCTTCATAAGTGAAACTACCATCTGGGTTTGCTGTTTCCGCTAACGTCACATCAACGCCTTGTGATTTCAAACCGTCGACTGGCGTTGCAGAATTATCGAGCTGGTAACTCACCACTCGGTCAGAACCTTGTGTTGTAGTGAAGTTGCCATCGATAGAAACCGGATTACTTTGGTCTGAACCAATACTTGCTAAATCATCTTCATCGACAGAGATGGCACCGGCATCAGTAATCGTTGGCTTGTCGTCTACAATCGTGACAGGAATCGTTGCCGTCGAGGTATCGCCATCAAAATCTGTCGCTATAACTGGGAAATTGAGGAGCAATTCATCACTGTTTGGCGCGTGGTCAATTGGACCTTGTAGCGTGAAGTTATAACTGCCATCGGTGTTGACCGTTAACGTAAAGACCGCATTGGTCCCAGCGCTCGCTTCATACGTGAAGCTGCCATCAGGGTTGGCAGTCTCGTTCAGAACGACGTCGACACCTTGTGATTTCAAACCATCAACTGGCGTCGCAGATCCATCAAGCTGGTAGCTCACCACTCGGTCGGAGCCTTGTGTCGTCGTGAAGTTACCACCAACTGAAATTGGTTCGGAGCCATCTGAACCAATTGACGCTAAATCATCTTCATCAACTGACAAGGCAACTACATCATCAATCGTAGGTGTGTCATCTTGGACTTGAATGACAATCTGAGCAGCTTCAGGTGTATTCGAGCCAGCGGTAATAGATGAGCGGTCTCCGTCGGCGTCCACTGCATAGACTGGCAAAGAAAACGTTAGAGAATCATTATTACTGCCAGTGTGATCCAACTGCTCATATAGATTAAACTGGTATTCACCAAGATCCGGAGAGTCAACCGTCACATCAAAGACCGTGATGCGATTACCACCCAGTTCGATATACCCTTCATAAGTACGAACGCCATTGCTCTCGGAGGTTTGTTCCAGTTGAACAACTTGCCCTTGAGATTGCAGCTCTCCAGAGTTATTAAATTCGCTCGGTTCTAATTCATAATGGTCGACAATGTCACTGCCAACAGAAGTCGTAATAGATCCAACACCACTGGTAATCACAGCCCCTTCTTGAGAGCCTTGATCTACGCCCGCTTCGTCTAAAGATAGCCCTGTCACGTTTTCGATAACTGGATTGTTGCCATCAGAAATGGTCAGGCTGAACGTATTAGCAGTGATGTCCTGGTCAAAATCAACAATGGTGGTAGGCAGGGAAAGCACAATGGTATCGTCGGCATTACTCTGCTCTAGCGGTTTGAACTGCTCGAATTGATACGTACCATCTGTGTTGAGGCTTATCGATAAAACCGTTTCGTTAGAACCGGCGATAGATAAAATAATGGTGCTGCCGTCATCGGATAGTGTTGCTTCTGTTGCTTGGTTGTCACTAAGCAAACCATTAAACTGGCTCAAGCCTTCTTGGTTAAAAGAGACAGAAGATAGCTGATCACTGCCAATATCGACAAAGCTCCCTGTAATAGGTGCTGAAGAAGACTCAACATTTTCAAACGCGATGTCTTGCGAACTTGGGTTATCACCATCAATCACAGTGGTTGTAAAATCCACTGGAGCTAGAATACTGTTACCACCTACATCTGCACCCGTAATGTCAAATGCAATGCTAATTTGGTCGCCAGCGATAGAGACTTGTCCATCCGCTATCGAAGGTAAATGATCAATACCTTGGCTAATTGTCGTGGTGACTTCAAGTTCTGCATCTAAACCTAACGACGTTGCATCAATTTCAATACGAAGAACTTCGTTACTACCTTGAGTACCGATGATCGCATTTTGGTTTTCATCATAGACAAATGAAACGGCAACACCACCGGAGGTGATATCCGCGTTTAACTCTGCCAGTAAAGATGCAAGAGATGCGGCCTCAGGTACAAAGGAGTCTGTATCAAGTGCGAGATCAGCGGCGCCAACCACCACAGTTGAAGAAATAGTTTGAGGGTAAGTAGAGAGAGAAATAGAGCCTTCTGTTACTTGAGAAGACAGCGTTTGACCGCCATCAGCAAAGATGGTGACATTAATGCCATCCAAATCTTCATCAGTTTCAGTGTCGGTTGTTGGAGCGGAGGTTTCAAAAAAGGTCGAAGCAAGAATTTCAGGGTTATTGTATTCAATGGTGACAAAACCCGCATTTGCCGATCCCGCACCGCCACCACCACCTGGACCAGCAGCAGTAGCTTCAAGAATAGCCGTTGGGTCGGCGCCTTCTAAAATAGCTTGTTGAATCGCAGCGACATCTTCTTCACCGAATTCAGCATCACCAGTTGCGGTTGGGTCAACGTTAACCTTGCCATCAACAGGCGCTACGACAAGCGCATCACTAGAGTCTTGTTCAGGACTTGAGGTTGGTATGCAAGCAACACAATTCTCATCAACGAGATAAAGTGCCCCCTCAGCAATAACCTCCAGAGCAGCACCATTTTCCGTGATGACCACCTCATCAGGAAATAAAATATCCCCAACTTTTACTTCTCTAACATTCCCTTCTGGGGTTAAAGCGTAAACACTACCTTTGACAGCATCAACAACTACTTCCTGCGGCACAGTTTGTGTACTCATCTGACCCCCGCTCATTGCCTAACGTCTTTACGAAAGACCTTTATAAATTATTTTAGTTTATCGAAATGTGATGCGCATTAGCTCACAATGCTGATTTAACTAACAATCAACTCAATAAACAATCAAATTTTGAACATTCAATACGCTTTAGACATGTTATCTGTGTTTCATCACAACAATGGCATTTGTCACCATGGCAATACATTACATAACCATATGAAAACATAAGCCTATTAATTAAAGCTTAGACCTTAATTGTAAAAAGTAGAAACCAGCAGATTTTAAGCGGTAAACATCATCCCGCCAGTACCGATAAGAAGCGGTAAAAAGGCAAATAAGATGTCATAAGAAGAGGAGCGTTTTGCAAGTCGAATAAGGAATGGAGAAGAGAAAAACATCACCATAAGGTATTGGACAACATAGTCAGAAGGGATAAGAAGTAGCATCAACACATGTGTTAAAACGTGAAGAATCACGCCCCATGTATGAGGTTTAGTACGCATCATTAGAGCAAACGAAAACAAGAAACTGATGGCTACTGGCATAATATCGACTTAGTTGTAAATAATTCTCATTTGCAATAGTATGCGATAATTCTTATTTCTTCAACTTTGTTTTATCTATTGGTGACATCGTTATTATCAATCAACATAATAAGTAAAATTATCAATGATTTTTTTCCTAAACGTTTGCGTAATCGCTAACCTTCTCTTAACCTTGATTTGAGGCTTTCATCACGGTTTTTCCATTGCTATAGTTCACCCATCAAAACGAACAAGACCATTCGAGGCATGGAGCTTCCTCGTTAATCTCAAGATGAGAAGAAGTGGTACCGACAGAATTCGGCAGATTTAAGAGGGTCAAATAATGGAAATGAATATGGTTGAGATTCTAGGCTACGCGGCTTCAATCATGGTTGCAATCTCACTAACTATGAAAGATATCGTTAAGCTTCGTATCCTTAACTTTATCGGCTGTGCGCTTTTCACAGCTTACGGTTTGATGATTGATTCATGGCCAGTAGTACTAACAAACGGCTTTATTGCATGTGTTAACGTGTACTTCCTTGCGAAAATGCAACAGGAAAAAAAAAGCCTAGCGCCTGAAAAAGCCTAGTAAAAACGAATTAAGAAAGCCCGTAAGCGTGATGCTACGGGCTTTTTTGTGCGTTCTAGATCGCGAAAAAGTATCAAAGAAGCCAATAAGCCAGACATAAAAAGCCCTGCTCCATTCGCTTATTACTTGGGCTGGAGCCCCGTCTTCTGCGCAAACTCTTGCATTGCCTCAGCAAACGTTGTGGTTCCGCCTTTAGCTTGGACCTGAATCACCTTATACCCCATCTTTTCCAACGCTTGACGTTCTGCCAAAACCGCTTTGTCATCTTGCTGACTGCCCTTTGCAGGTTGATGAAGGTAGCACCCTTCTAGTTGACCATCTTCGACCAGTTGGTGGTGTTTCAGTGCATTAATATCAAAATTCATGGTAATTCTTTAAATCAAAAATAGGGAGTTTCTGTGGCAGGTTACATGCGCTTTAAAGGCTTAACAACACTGTCCAAGCCTTCAATTTTAAGTGCGAGGCAGAGCTTTAGCAGTTCGCCTAACTCCCCTTCCGGAAAACCTTTTTTATCAAACCAGAGTAGGTATTCTTCTGGAAGATCAATAAGAACACGCCCAGCGTATTTGCCAAACGGCATTTGCATTCGAGCGAGTTTAATAAGGTTTTCTTTTTCTAACATATACTACGGAGTCTGTTGGGATAAATCTTGGCTAAGAGTAACACCCAAGCGATCGACCCACCAGTTAATTGCGTCTTTAGCATCGTCTAAAGAGTCAATCATGGTTGAGAAGTCTTTGTTTCCTGCTTGACGATCAATCGCCGCGAACAAAGGCGCATCACACTCAGAATCGCTCACCAGTAACTCCACCGTCGCTGAGCCTACATTGGTGTGCTCACCTGTCGTTATTTTTGAGATGGTAGAAATCCCCAAGCCAACCGGCAGAATGCTTGAGGTGACAGCAAGAACGGGATTCGGCGTTTCCACATTACTTACCGCAATGCTCAAGCGAAGTGTTTTTTCACCGGGTTGGTCGACAATCTTTTTGACGGGTGAGATGCGCGCTTTTAGCTGATCGACCATGTATGTCGTCAATTCATTGATTTCTTCATCATCCAGCTCAGATTCTTGAACCACAACCATCACTCGATCAATCACTACGCTGTCGTATTCATCCATTTTCTCTTTCAAACGAGTAGCATCGCGCAAGCCTGCTCTCGCCCAAACGAGATCGACCCCACCCTCTGGACCAGGACGAAAATCTTTATAACTGGTGAATTTCGTCGCACTGACGACGGGGCCACCAGCACATCCACTCAAGATGAAACCCAGAGATACAACTACCGTCGCCTTAAACAAGCGCTCAACCAATGACTTAAACATACCAACTCCTCAAACTTTGAATATACAGTTTATCATTCCATATAAATTTGACCAGTATTTATTCACTCAATAGCTATTTTGTTGAGTCAAGGATAGAGATTCGCGAAGTATCATTTCATGTTAAAGTACGCCGCTTACTGGAAAGCATAACGAGAAAAATAATGAAGTCACCTTGCCGCGCAGCCTGTAAAAATAACGGCGGAATCTGTTCTGGCTGCCACCGAACCATGGAAGAAATCGTGCAGTGGAAAGATAAGTCTGATGCTCAACGAGACGCGATCATCGAGCAATTGGTAGGAAATGACTCAACCCACTCTTGCCCTGAGTGTGGCACGAATGCGCACTGCGATATTGCTGCGGGGAAAGAGACGTGCTGGTGCTTTGATATTGAGACCAGAGATTTACCAAAACCAGATGCGGGGCAGCTTTGTTTGTGTCGTAAATGTTTGGAGAAAAAGCCAGTCGCCTAGCCTATCGAATATAGGACATATCGGACTGGCTATCATTGAAATGAAGGTAAGTTCTGCGAACTATTTCTGCGCTAACGCTTGGGATTCAAACTTCACACCATCCCAACCTGTCACCATAAAGTTACGAATGTTTTGATGGTCGTTGTTCTCTGGATGTGCCAATACGTCTTCACGGTAGAAGCGACCAAAACACGCCAACGTTGCTTCTTTGCTTAGGTTGTTCAATTGACCAAAAGCGAAGATCTTACACGAGCCGTTGTTCTCACCGGCATTATTCTGCGTTTCACCATTCACAAAAGCCGCTGGCGTAAACGCGTAGTTTGCCTCAATGGCTGCCATTGTCGTTTCAAATTCTACTGTCTCAGGTGATGCCGCTAGCGCATCCAAAAATTCTTTAAGTTCCATTATTTTTAGTTCCTAGTGTCTTTTCATCTCAAGTGTTCGACATACGTTCAGATTAAAACTGACACATTTGTTTCATCAAAAGCCAATACAAGAGTCATAAATAATAAATATATTCAGAGCCTTATTTAGGGGCTGTTGACCTTTCGAGCTGATTTTTGCAGCGAATTGTTGGACATTTATACAAGGCTGAGACTTTGCTATGTAGCTAGCCTACATGAGAAGTCGATAACGCGGTAGAAATGACCAACAAACGCTGCCCGGAGGGTTCGGCTAAAATCGTTTCATGCTTTGTTAAGGAGTATTTGCTTAGAACGACTAGGCGACACTCTCCTTGCCTCGCCTAAAACGATTTTATCTCGAACAAAATTTAACCGCGAAAGATCAACAGCCCCTCATAACACTTCAATCAATGCGCTATTCCTCACTGTTGTAGTGAATGAATAGATATCTAATTTAGGTGCATTGAGCAACATTGTATCTGCTTAATAAGGAAATATCATGACCACCCCATTTAAGGCAATAGGCGTATTGGCATTATCTTCACTTGCCATCGCATGTTCATCTCAACCTGACGATTCTCTCTCTTCGTTTGCAGCCCAATGTAAAGCACCAGTAGCACCTGTTGCTGGAGAGACATCCATTCAAGGTTTGACCTTTATGGGAACGTCTATCGCTGACGCACCGTTCGACACATCGGCAGCAGAAATCGTTCAATATGATGCGTGTACTGACAAGCTTTACGTGGTCAACGCTCAAGCAAAGCGTGTCGATGTACTTTCTATGGATGACAACGGCGCACCAACGCAAACCGCATTCATCGATCTCAACAGCGCAGGTGAAGCGGCAGGCGTTGAAATTGGTGCGGCAAACAGCGTTGCAGTCTTTAATGGTTTAGTCGCTGTAGCGATTGAAAACAGCAATAAGCAGGCGAATGGCATTGTTGGCTTGTACCGCTCGGATGATTTGTCGCTTATCACCACCTTCCCTACTGGCGCATTGCCAGACATGGTTGGCTTCTCAAAAGATGGCAGATACATTGCGACAGCAAACGAAGGTGAGCCAAATGGTGACTACAGTGTCGATCCAGAAGGCAGCATCACATTAATCGACTTGAGCCAAGGCGTAAAACAAGCAGAAGTCACGCAGATTGGTTTCAATGAGTTTGATGGTGCACGTAAGTCTGAGTTGCCTGCTGATGTTCGAATCTCTGGTCCAAATGCCACAGTGGCGCAAGATCTAGAACCGGAATACCTCACCTTTGCTGAAAACGGTAAAATCTACGTTGCGCTGCAAGAAAACAACGCGATGGCAATTGTAAACCCTGAAAGCAAATCGGTAGAGAAAATTGTTGGTCTGGGCGAGAAATCTTGGTCTGATTCAAAACTGGATGCTTCGAACAAAGACAAAATCATTGGCAACTTTAAGAGCTACCCACAGCTGGTTGGTCTGTATATGCCAGATACCCTCGACAGCTACTCGGTAGATGGTAAAACTTACATCCTCTCTGCCAACGAAGGTGACGGTCGTGAATATGGCTTCAAAACAACACAAGCTCTATGTGACCAAGCAGGCTTTAAGTGGGATGAAGACGATTACCTCGGTACAGATGAATATACTTCTGAACAAGGCACCTGTTTAAGCCATGTTGATGAAGTGCGCGGTAAGAAGCTAAAAGTTGCGGCAGATCACCCGCTGGCAGAGGCGCTAAAAGACAACAAGCAACTCGCGCGTCTAAAAGTGATTAAGCCAGAAAAAACGCTTTCTGCGCAAGACAATGTTCAAGCCTTTGGCGCGCGTTCGTTCTCTATTTGGGATGAAAACGGTGAGTTGGTTTTCGATAGTGGTGACGATTTCGCGACCATCGCATTAATGAATGAAGGCAAGAACTTCAACAGCACCAATGATAGCAATGACAGCGGTGATGACCGCAGCGACGACAAAGGCATTGAGCCAGAGGCAATTGAAGTGGCACAAATCAACGGTCGTCATTACGCGTTCATCGGCTTGGAACGTCAAGGCGGCATCATGATTTATGACATCACAGACCCGAAACAAGCGCAGTTCCTGCATTACGTAAACCGTCGTGATTATAACCAGCCAGTTTGTACAGAAGTGGAAGACGGCGAGTGTGCGAACGACACTTACAATCCGAAAGCAGGTGATTTGGCGCCAGAGTCAATCAACTACTTTGCTCGTAACGGACAACACTTTATCGCAGTAGGCAATGAAGTTTCAGGCACGACATCTGTGTTTCGAATTGAGCTTTAATACCCACTCTTCAAGACGACAAAACTAAAAGTAAAGCGCCCGAACTTTAGTCCGGACGCTTTTTGTTTATAACGAGTGAACATAATCACTCTGCTCTATTCTTCAATCGCCAATGCGTCGCACTTAGAAGCACAGATAAAGTCGTTCTTATGCAGACCTTTAATAGAATGGCTCCACCACGTGATAGTCACTTTGCCCCACTCCAACAAGATTGATGGGTGATGGAATTCATCTTCTGCAAGCTCAGCAATCTTGTTGCTAAACGCCCACGCTTGTTTGAAGTTCTTAAACTTGTAGACCTTCTCAAGTTGAGGAATCTCATCTCTCTCAATGATCTGCCAATCAGACAACTGCAGCAGCAAAGACTGTTGTTCCTCTTTACTAAGTGCAATGGCATCGATACTACAAGCTTCGCATTTTTGTTCATTCAACATGAGCAGGTTCCTTTGGTTCAAAAAGTGGTGGAAGCAATCCGGCTTCAATCGCTAGATCGGCTTGTTTCAATAAATTCAGTTGGCTAATTTGGAAAAGCTGGGACAAATCTTCAATCACGTAGTATTTCGGCTGCATAATATCGATGCGATAAGGGGTTCTTAGCACAGTTTGCAGGTCAAATTCGTCTCTAATCGCGATGTCGCTTTCCAATGAATAGATGGTTTCTCCCGGAGATGAAAGGATGCCGCCACCGTAGATCTTGGTTTTGTTACCCTCTTGAACCAAGCCGAACTCGACTGTAAACCAATATAGACGCGCAAGGTACCCTCGCTGCTTCGGTGTCGCGGCTTGTCCAAGTTGTCCGTAATGCTCGGTAAAGGCGGCAAAATCAGGGTTGGTGAGCATGGCACAATGACCGAAGATCTCATGGAAGAAATCTGGCTCTTGTAGGTAATCAAACTCTTCTCGCGTTCTCAAAAACGTCGCGACAGGGAAGCGTTTATTACCAAGCAAATTGAAGAAACGATCAAAATCGATCAACGCGGGTACTGGCTCCACTTGCCAGCCCGTTGTTTCCATCAAAACACGATTAATTTCGGGCAGTTGTGGCACGCGGTCATGAGGTAAATCGAGTAGTTTGAGTCCATGCAGATACGCGTTGCATGCACGGTCTTGAATCACGCTCATTTGTCTTGTTATCAAGTCGCGCCAAATGGCATCCTCTTCATGGCTCCATTCTACCCTTCCATCCTGATCGACGGGTTTTGAATGATACTGAGTCATCGCACATCTCCGTTAACAAATCCTTTACATTAAGCCTATCTATACTCTTTTGTCCTTCCAATCCCCTGACCATTTTCCACTCAAAATTCAGGTGTAACATTTTCTTTACATAAACACCTAACACATTGATATACATAAGGAGCCAGTTTCTCCAACGAGTTTGACTTTATTTCTGGTTCACCTCAGACTGAAAACGTTAAAACTTTGTTATAGAGGGAGCTATGCGCGAGAGCAACAAAGTCTGGCAGCCGACGGAAGATCGAATCGAGCAAGCCAATATCACGCAGTTTATCGAGCACATTAATCGGCAGGGTTTCGAGCTCAAAAACTACTCTGATTTGCATCAATGGTCTTTGGAGCATAACGAGCATTTCTGGAAAGAGGTTTGGCAGTTCTGCGACCTAATTGGCACGCAAGGCGATACCGTAAAAGCACAAGGTGAAAGCCGTTGGCAATCACCAATGCAAAATCGAGATGCCGTGTGGTTCCCTCAAGCCCAAGTTAACTATGCAGAGAACCTGCTCAGTTTGGCAGAGCAGCAAGCCGATGAGCTGGCGATTTGGTTTGAAAACGAACGCGGTGACAAACAGACTTACACATGGGAACAGCTTTGTGATGAGGTCTCGAGCGTTCAGCAATGGTTGGTAGAGTGCGGCATCAAGCAAGGTGATGTGGTTGCTGGCTATTTACCACATATACCACAAACCGTTATTGCAATGCTAGCCACCACCAGCTTAGGCGCAACTTGGACGTCTACCTCCCCTGATTTTGGGGTAGAGAGCGTTATTGAGCGCTTCGGACAAGTGAAGCCAAAAGTCCTGTTTACCTGCGATGGCTATACCTTCAATGGCAAAACCTTCGATATGTCAGAGAAGAACCATCACATCGCGGATCATCTTGATGGACTGAAACAATTATGTCAGATCGGTTACCTCAAACCGCATGTGTTCGAATGCGATGTTTGTACTCACGATTGGCAAAACATCATTAATCAGTATTCCCCTGCTCCGTTGCATTACACTCGCGTGGAATTCAATAGTCCGCTGTTTGTGCTTTATTCCTCCGGCACGACGGGCAAGCCTAAGTGCATCGTGCATTCTGTTGGCGGTACGATTCTTAATCATCTTAAAGAACATCAACTTCATTCAGATATTCAGTCTAAAGACCGCGTCTTTTACTACACAACTTGTGGTTGGATGATGTGGAACTGGCACGTGTCTGCTCTAGCGAGTGGCGCGTGCTTGGTGATTTTCGATGGTAGCCCAGTTTACCCAACGCCTGATGTGTTGTGGGATTTAGCTCAGCGCGCCGAGGTGAGTCTCTTTGGTACTGCCGCCAAGTACCTAGAGGCGATAGAAAAAGCCGGACTGTCGCCAATCCAAGATTACTCTCTCCCTGCTTTAAGAACTTTGTGCTCTACGGGCTCAGTGCTTTATCCAGAGCAGTTTGACTACGTGTATCAACACATCAAGCAAGATTTGCACTTGGCTTCTATTTCAGGCGGAACAGACATCTGTGGCTGCTTTGTATTAGGCAACCCTATCTCGCCTGTTTATCGTGGTGAATGCCAGTACGCTGGCTTGGGGATTGATGTTCAAGTGTTCGACTCGCAAGGTCAAAGTGTGAATGGACAGCGCGGTGAACTCGTCTGCACCAACTCTATGCCTAACTTCCCTGTCGGCTTTTGGAACGATTCAGGGGAACGCTACCACAACGCGTACTGGGACAAGTTCGATGATATCTGGCATCACGGTGACGATGTCGAACGCAGTGCCAAAGGTGGGTTTGTTTTCTACGGTCGTAGCGATGCATTGTTGAATCCTGGCGGTGTGCGCATCGGCACAGCGGAGATTTATCAGCAGGTAAACGCCATAGAAGGTATCGTCGATTCCATTGCCGTTGGTAAAGAGATCGAGCGAAACGAACAAATTTGGCTGTTTGTGCAGACCGCTTCTGGTGTCACTTTAGATGAAAGGTTAGTAGCAGAGATTAAGTTGCGCCTCAAGACGTCCTGCTCGCCAAGGCACGTTCCAAGCCAAATTTTCGCCATCAGCGACATTCCTAAAACACGCTCAGGAAAGTTGGTAGAACTTGCAGTCAAACAAGTCATAAATGGTAAGGAAGTTGAGAACTTAGGTGCGATTGCGAATCCAGACGTTTTAGAAGAAATTCTACAACTCACCTTTGTCTAGTGAATCGAAGGAAACAAAAAAGCGAGCTAAATAGCTCGCTTTTCTTATGTTCTTTGTCGGGGATTAACGGCGACCTACGCCCATTAATACTGACATTGTGTGACCGTCTGATGTGATTTCGAAGACCTTCTTCGTTTCTACCTCAGTAAAGCCTGCTTTGATAAGTGCGTTTTCTGATTTCGCTAGCGTGAAGCCTTCTTTTGCTGAATCTGCGATCCAATCAAAATGAACGAAGTGACCACCAGCGTTGAGTAACGAGTGAGCAATCTCTAGAGACGTTTCGTAGTCTTCGATGAACGCCAACACTGAAGAAGCAACGACAAGGTCAAACTGACCACGGAATGCTGGGTGCTGAGCGACTAGACCACGCGTCAATGCGTCAACAACTGGTTCTACATTCTCTAACTCTTTCTTATCAAGCTCTTCAATCATGGCTTCAGATGCATCCAGCGCCACAATCTCTTTTGCGGATGGCGACAATAGTTGGCTTAACTGCCCTGTCCCACATCCAAAATCCAATACTTTAATGCCATCAAGCTGAGTAAGCTGTTGTAACTTTGCAAACACCGACTGAGCAAATTGATCTGTTGCTGGGTTAGATTCCCAATTCTTTGCTAAGCCGTCCCAATCTTGTGCCATCGTGGCCTCCATGTTCACTTCTTGTAACCCCCATAGATTACCGCAAAAACGCCAAAACACCATAGACTTATCTGGCGAATCCGTGTTTTTTTCGATAATCTTTCTAAGCGTCAGTACGCTCATTCATCTACGTTATCGATTCTCATCTTTTTAGTTTAGGTCTTTTTTAATCATGAACTTAACTCAAGTCGAAGCTTTTTGTACCATCGCCGAATATGGCTCCGTATCGGAGGCTGCGCGTCAACTCGATTGCAACCGCACCAAACTCAGTATGGCAATTAAAGCGCTTGAGAAAGACTTAGACGTCGAGCTATTCACTCGCACAGGCAATCAACTAACGCTCTCGGAAGCGGGGAAAGCCATCTTCAAAGACTGCGAAAACCTGCTCGTAACCGCACAACGAATCAAAAAGACCTGCGCTCAAGTTTCTGACGGCTTCAACGCTGAGGTCTGGGTGGCACGTGACGACTCGCTGCCAGACGAACTGTGGCAAGAGCTATCTCATACTCTAAACAATCGCTTCCCATCCACCACATTCAACCTGATTCTCGCTTCCAGTGGTGACTTAGCTAATTTGGTCAGTACTCAACAGGTCGATTTTGCATTTGGTGTTGATTACGAGCGCGTGGATGACCCACACATCGTTTACAATCCACTTGGTAAAATTCGTATGATGTCGGTCTGTAGCTTCGATCACCAACTCAGCAAAATGCGTCGCGTCACCGATGAAGATTTGCGTAACCAGATGCAAGCTTTGATGGTGTATTTGAATGAGAAAGACAACCCCGAGCTACAACCCTTTTCTACTCGATACATTGGCTTCTCCAGTTTTGACTACATGCTGAACACTATTTTAGAAGAAGATGCATGGGGCGTATTACCAGAGCCATTGATCCGACATTACTTGAGACATCAGAAACTTGCGGTGATCAAACACACCTATGGTTTGACGCAAGAAGACTACTGTATGTTCGTACCAAATGGACAAACAGAACACCCTGCAATGAGTTGGTTGGCCGATAAGTTAAGCGAGTATTTATTCGACTTCTAAACATATTGCAGTGAGCGTCAATTATATTGACAGCAGAATTTAATGTTAAGTCATTGAAAAATAAAAGCATAATTCAAAACCAACATTTTATCGTTTAAATGTCACACAGTTTTCATTTGCTTAAATTTGCCCTAAGGAGAAGAATGTAAGGGTGTAATAATTTAAGGCATCTTTTATGTGTGACAGGACAAGCAAAAACGAAAACCGTATCCTAACCTTCTCAGCCCTTTTAGCATCTGGGTTTGCAATTGGAGGGATGGTACTTGGCTTGCTTGTTGGGTCGATCGTCATCGTTTTTGACGGTGTTTATTCTCTAGTCAGTCTGCTGTTAACTTTATTGTCACTGGCAGCTTCTTACTACATCAGCAAGCCATCAAAATCTATTTTTCCTTTCGGCAAAGCTGTACTTGAACCTATCGTTATCGCTATTAAAGCCGCTGTTATTTTAGTGGTGGTTTCTTTCTCATTATTTTCAGCGGTAACCGCGTTGATGACAGGCGGTCGTGAGGTAGACGCTTCCATCGCAACCATCTTCGGTGTCGTTAACGTGATTGGTTGTGGTTACGCTTGGTGGTTTATGGCGAAGAAAAGTCGTCGTTTCTCATCAGGTTTGATCGAAGCCGAGAAAAAACAATGGCAAATGGATACGTTGTTAAGCGTGGCAGTAACGGTTGGTTTTATCGCTGCATGGTTGGTATCGCTAACACCATACGCACACTATGCGGTCTATGCAGACCCTATGATGATGGTCTTGATGGGCTTCTACTTCCTTAAAGTACCATTTGATATGCTAGTTGGTGCCCTACGCGAACTGTTAATGATGACACCAAGCAAAGAGTTGTGTCAGAGCGTTGGTAAAGACGTTCTTGAGATTGAAAAAGTGACTGAACACCAATTGAAACTGGCTGGCGTAACTAAAGTTGGTCAAGAACTGCGAGTAAATGTGGACGTGCATGTGGATGACGACACGCTAGAGCTTGATACGCTAGAACACACTCGTAAGCAGCTTACTAAGCGACTATCGAAGCACAGATTCAAGCTTCAATTACAATTGAACGTCGCATATTAGAGCGCCACCAAGAATCATTAGAACTCAAAAGAAAAGCTCCCAATCTCGGGAGCTTTTTTCTTGCTTTGATTTGAACCTGAAAGACACTCAAGCGTGCTCTACATATTTCTATATACCCAAGTAACCTCGAGATGCTAGGTTCAGCGAGAATGACTTGGTTTGTAGACGCGGCGGCGATTTAAAGATCTAGTCATTCTAAATCAAGAATCGGCAACAAAGTATACAAGCCAACGCAGCTCGCCCTTTGGGAGCGTGTCATTGACCCGATTGCTGCGTCAAACAACTTGGAAAGAGCTAGCTATTACACTGCGTTGTTTTCCTTACTCTCGAATCAATGACAGCGCTCTGAATCCTGCATCTTGAAGTCACTTGGGTATACCAGCGTTCATCCCGCCGCTTCGCGCTTCTCTTTGGTGACCAGCCAACACATCAGCGAACCAACCGTTACCATTACGACTCCTTGCCAGAAACTGTGGCTTAGAGTGACGCCTAGAATAATAGAAGAAAACAGAGCAGAGAAAATCGGCGTAAAGTAAGACAAGGTTGCGAGAAACACCATATTGCCGCCAACAATCGCGATATTCCACAACCCGTAACCACCAGCCATTAAAGCCGCAGACGCAATTAAGTACCCCATCGCTTGCCAGCTGAATGCCATTGGCGGCTCATCAGTAAAGGCGTATTTGATCCACAAAGAGATGGCTGTCGCGATAAAAAACAAAGTAATCGCGTTGTGCTTCGATTGTTGTCTTTGAGTCAGATTGCAATACACAGCCCAGATGACTGCGCCTGCAAATGCCATGAAGTAAACAATCGGATTGCTACTGATGTTCGCCACTAACTGCGTCGGTGATAAACCGCTATCACCACTGACCGTCCACGCGACACCAATGAATGCCAACATAACTGCCGGGTACAGTAACCAGTTCGGCTTTTTGTTACTGCCCAATACCGCAAACAAAACGGTTAGTGCCGGCCATAGATAATTGACGATCGAGACTTCAATCGCCTGAGAACGAGAATTGGAGTAGCCCAATGCCAGCGCCAGGAAGATCTCGTAGCAAACAAACATCGCTCCACCCAGAACTAAATACTTGGGTGAGAAATACGACAGTTTTGGGATGCCAACCACAATCAACAGAAAAATGGAGCTCAGAGAATACAGCATGGCTGATCCACCCACGGGTCCCAAACTTTCTGTCACCAATCTTGCGATGCCTAGCAAACAGCTCCAAGAGAGAATGGCGATACAACCATAAAGGGTGAAACGAAACTGATAGGATTGCATGTTATCTATGTGACCTACTGCTCATGAATGCCAAAGGAAACTGCAGCTTAACTCAAAAATGATCCGCTTCAACGTACTCTTTTTCCAAAATCGGTATAAAAACCACTCTATTAAGCGGTTGGAGTCGATATGAAACATTTTCTGCCTTCGAGTGTCATGCTGACACCGTTTGTTGTGCGCTACTATGAAGAAGACGACGAGAGTGAAAACGTTGAAACACATTCGGAAACGCATGGTCTAGATAGTGAAGAACAATCTAAGGAACGTTCAGAGTAAAGGAATCCAATCATGAAAAAAGTCGCAGTCATTTTAAGTGGTTCAGGCGTTTACGACGGTTCTGAGATCCACGAAGCAGTATTGGCGCTCTACGCCATCGAGAAGGCAGGTGCAACTTGGCACTGCTTTGCACCTAACATTGACCAACTCCACGTCATCAACCACCTAACTGGTGACGAAATGGATGAAACACGCAACGTCTTGATCGAATCAGCTCGTATCGCTCGCGGAAACATTGACGATGTCGCCAAACTTAACGTTGATGAATACGATGCCCTACTACTTCCAGGTGGATTTGGTGCCGCGAAAAACTTAACCGACTTCGCCGTTTCGGGTGCGGAGTGTTCGATTAATACTCACGTTGCCCAAGCGTGTCGTGCATTCGCTCAAGCGGGCAAACCTGCAGGTTATTTATGCATCGCACCAACTATTATCCCTATGATTTACGATCAAGGTGTAAAAGGCACAATTGGTAACGATGAAGCCACTGCAGCAGCATTCGGTCATATGGGGGGGGAGCATGTCACTTGTCAGGTGGATGAAATCCATTTCGATGAAAAACACAACGTGCTTTCAACACCAGCTTATATGTTAGCGGAGAATATCTCCCAAGCCGCGTCAGGCATTGAAAAACTAGTAGATAAGTTAGTTAAAATCGCCTAAATCGAAAACGTTTGCTTAAAACACACCATTCCAATCCCCATTGATAGACTGCATATTAATGGGGATTTTTTATACTTTATTCTAATTGAGAGATAAACCGTACGAAACTTGTTATTTTTACCAATCGTTTGCGTAATAAATAAATCATTTCCTATCTGTTGCTTTAATGTTGCACCAACAGGGTGTGCAACAAGATCCATTTCACACTTTAACTCTTAACACTACTACTTAGGGGGTAAAATTGCGCTAGATCAAATAGGAAACTTCGTCAGGTATGCAAGAGTAAATGACAGATTAAGAAAGATTATTAAAAATAACGACGGAGCAATGTTATATGACAAGTGCATTTTTTATCCCTACTGTAAACCTAATGGGCGCTGG
The DNA here is from genome assembly GCF_027587135.1 of Vibrio sp. MM46. NCBI lineage: Bacteria > Pseudomonadati > Pseudomonadota > Gammaproteobacteria > Vibrionales > Vibrionaceae > Vibrio > Vibrio sp. MM46. The sequence continues at coordinate 76,391 of NZ_JAPPTO010000016.1, read as the reverse complement.
TTGTTTGAAAGATGCAGCAGACAGCATCCAATCTCAAGGCTTTAAAAAAGGTTTGATTGTTACGGATAAGATTCTTAACCAAATCGGTGTAGTAAAGCAGGTTCAAGATCTACTAACAGAACGCGACGTAGCAACTGTTGTGTTCGATGGCACTCAACCAAACCCTACTATCAGCAACGTTAACGACGGCTTAGCACTTCTTATTGATAACGAATGTGACTTCGTTATCTCTCTAGGCGGCGGTTCACCACACGACTGTGCGAAAGGTATCGCGCTTGTGGCTTCTAACGGCGGCAAAATTGCAGATTACGAAGGCGTAGACCAGTCTGCAAAACCAATGATGCCACTTATCGCAATCAACACGACTGCGGGTACTGCATCTGAAATGACGCGTTTCTGCATCATCACTGACGAAGAGCGTCACATCAAGATGGCTATCGTTGATAAGCACACAACACCGCTTATCTCAGTAAACGATCCAGAGCTAATGCTAGCTAAACCTGCTTCGCTAACTGCGGCAACAGGTATGGATGCCCTAACTCACGCGATTGAAGCTTACGTATCTATCGCGGCAACACCAATCACTGATGCGGTAGCAATCAAAGCGATTGAGCTTATCCAAGCGTACCTACGCACAGCAGTGAAAAACGGTGAAGATCTAGAAGCTCGTGAACAAATGGCATACGCACAGTTCATGGCGGGTATGGCGTTCAACAACGCGTCTCTAGGTTACGTACACGCAATGGCACACCAGCTAGGTGGTTTCTACGACCTTCCACACGGTGTTTGTAACGCGATTCTTCTGCCTCACGTACAGCGTTACAACGCGCAAGTATGTCCTGAGCGTCTACGTGATGTAGCAAAAGCAATGGGTGTAAACGTAGAAGGCATGTCTGCTGAAGCAGGTGCAGCGGCAGCAATCGACGCTATCGTTACTCTAGCGAAAGATGTGGGTATCCCAGCAGGTATCAAAGAGCTTGGTGCGAAACTAGAAGACATCCCAACGCTAGCAGACAACGCACTGAAAGACGCTTGTGGTTTCACTAACCCTAAACAAGCAACTCACGAAGAAATCTCTAAGATCTTCGAAGAAGCGATGTAATCTCGCTACATAAACAATTCTCTAGCCTTAATTCAATCCCCGATCTCGTATCGGGGATTTTTTACATTCTTATACAATCCATGCTCTGCAAAACGTTCTCTTTTAGTGTTAGCTTTTAAGCATTAATACGATTCATATTGGAAGGAACCATGAGAACGATTGCTGCTGCCCTACTCGCTTGTTCATCCTTTTTTGCCAACGCTGCCGAATACCGCGCTAACGAAGTGGCGAGTGGATTTCAGATCCCTTGGGGAGTCGAGTTCTTAGATAACCAACGCGTTATCGTCAATGAAAAGAACGGTACGGTTTCGCTGCTGGATATCTCTACAGGCAAACCTCAAAAGCTGTTTAACGTCCCCGATGTGAACACTAGTGGGCAAGCTGGCTTATTGGATGTCGCGCTCGCACCGAATGCCGATACGCAAAACCCGCAACTCTTCTTTACCTACAGCAAGCGTACGAGCAAAGGCAATACGGTGGCGTTAGCGACGGCGCAATTGCAAAACAATCAGCTTGTAGGTTGGAAAGATCTCTTTGTTGCTGATGCCATCACCGACACAGGTCGCCACTACGGCAGTCGAATTTCATTTGTTGACGACAAAGTTTACTTCTCAATCGGTGACCGTGGCGAACGTGATAATGGGCAAAACACTCAAACCCATGCTGGCAGTATTCTTCGTCTCAACCTTGATGGTTCGGTTCCGCAAGACAACCCATTCAAACCTTCCGAAGCTCGTCCTGAGATATGGAGTTACGGGCACCGCAACCCACAAGGTATGTTTTACGACGAAGCAACAAAACAGCTGTGGTCGATTGAACATGGGCCGCGCGGCGGCGATGAAATTAATCTAATCAAGAAAGGTGCGAACTACGGCTGGGCAAAAGTCTCTCATGGTAAAGAATATTGGGGTCCGTTGGACGTTGGTGAAGCTAAGTCGTTACCGGGAATGGAAGATCCAAAGTTGGTATACATCCCTTCTATCGCACCCAGCAATATGATTTTGTACCGTGGCGATAAATACCCAGAGTTGGACGGAAAAATCCTCGCCGGTGCCTTGAAGCTGGCGCACATCAACGTGGTCTCTATTGAGAATGGCAAGCTCACCGAATCAAAAAGATTGATGGAGAATCTTGGTGAGCGAGTAAGAGATATAACCATCAGCCCCGATGGTTATATCTACTTTTCTACCGACAGCGGCAAAATCTTTCGTCTTGAGGAGAAATAGTTTTCTCTAACGAGCTAGTCAAAAAAGCTAGCTCTTTAAACTCACTGCTACCGTTTCATTGTCAAAATCGAGCGTCATGGTCGAACCCAATGGAACGGTGAGCATTGGGTGGGTATGACAGCTATCAAAGTCATACAAAATTGGCAGAGGTTGACCGTTAAGTACTTCTAGTAACACGTCTATAGGTGCTCGTCCTGTGCCTTTATCGTTGAACTTTTCATGCTTGCCAAGCACAACCGCACCAACTTTATCAAACACGCCAGAAAGCTTGAGCAGCGCAAAAGAGCGTTCGACCGTTTCAATGCCCTGCAAGCAATCTTCCACCAGCAAAATATCGCCTTGTTCGATACTCGGCATAAACTCACTTGCCCAAATACCCGTCATGGTATTGAGGTTGCCGCCAATCAAACGCCCTGTGATCTTGCCTTCACCTTTGAAGTGCCACTGGTTTTGCAAGGTCTGTTTCGCGCGGTCTTGCTCGCCCCACTCTATCCATTCATCTGTCCACCCTTGAGGCATTGTGTATTGATGCGCCAAGCCATTTAACGTATTCACAATCGACTCAAACGAAGCGAAGGTCTCATCCACCAGTGGCGGGAATTCACCCAGAGATGCCACTAAAGCGGGACCGTAGAAAGTGACGATGCCGGTTTGTGCATAAATGCCCATGAGTAGAGCCGTCACATCCGAATAGCCAACAATGATCTTGGGATCTTTCTTCAATGCCTCGTAATCAATGTAAGGCAGCAATGAGTTACTGTTGTAACCGCCAATGGTCGACATAATACAGCGCACTTCAGGATCACGAATCAGCGCATTCAATTCTTCTACTCGCTCTTGAATCGACCCCGAGCGATATTGGTCAGTTTTGCCCGTTAAGCTGCCTGCTTTTAGCTGGTAACCATGAGATTCCACGTACGCTTTGGCACGCTCAAAACGCGTTGGTGCAAATACCGTGGCTGGGGAGGATGGCGAGAAAAAGCCGATGGTGTCGCCTTTTTGTAATGGTTTAGGAATGATCATGCGCGTCCTTGTTTTGTGATACATGGTTGATTTATTTTCGTACAATCTAAGCAGAAGAATCTAAACTTAACAATAACCTTTTGTTTTTTAAAACGATAGTTCGGTTAAGTTGTACGAGGTCATTATGATTCCATTCCCTTTACAGCTCGATAAAATTAAAGCCGTGGTGTTTGATTTAGACAACACCTTGGTGAGTTCTGATATGAACTTCGGCGAATTGCGACAACAGCTAGGTTGTCCGCAGAGTGAAGATCTATTGGATTTTGTCGACGCACTTGAGCATCCTCATCATCGAGAGCACGCTCATAACGTGATATTTGATTACGAGATTTCTGATGCTAAGCAGTCTGCTCCAATGATTGGCTGCCATGAATTGCTCGCCCACTTGCATCAAAATGAAATCAAAACCGCTATCGTGACGCGCAACTGCCAAATCGCCACGCAGCGCAAACTAGAACACAACCAAATCTCTGTGGAGCGAGTCATCACTCGTGAATGCTTCCCGCCCAAGCCAGACCCTTTGTCTCTGCAGGTATTGGCGAAAGAGTGGCGTTTGATGCCTGACGAAGTGCTTTATGTCGGCGATTACCTTTACGACTTACAGGCGGCGTATAACGCTCAGATGCCCTCTTGCCTTGTGCACCATGGGAATCAAGAAACCTTCAATGACTCAGCCTCGTTGGCGCTTAATGAACTCAGTGATTTATTGAGCCGTTTCGAATCCTTACCACGCAAATAAAGCACACATATAAAACACGCAAACAAAAAAAGGGGCACCAACGTGCCCCATATGACTTATTCCCGATTGTTTCATGCGTTTCCAAGGTTGCTTGGGTGATGCGCTGCTTAGCCTTGTAGGTAAGCGTTAAGCATCCACATTAATTTTTCTTGCTCACGGATGTAGTCACCCATCAATGCCGCTGTACCTTCGTCATCTGCTTCACCCGCGTTTTGTAGAATCTCACGCTGTTTTAGAAGTAGAACGCTAAAGCCTTGAACCAGACCTTGTACACACTCCTCACCAGAAGTCGCGTTTTGATGTTCTTTAATTTCACTTGCTTCCAAGTAGTTGCTGAATGCGTGCGCTGGCGTGTGACCCAAAGTTAGAATACGCTCTGCAAGCTCATCGATTTTTGTTTGTAAATCAGTGTAAATCTCTTCAAATTTTACGTGCAGTTCGAAGAATTGCGCACCTTTAATGTTCCAGTGGTAACCGCGAGAGTTCATGTACAACACTTGGTAATGCGCTAGCAGTTGATTTAGCTGTTGAGCTAGTTGTGCTGATTGTTCGCTGTCTAGACCAATTAGGCTTACTTGTTTGTTCATAATCTTGCTCCTAGAAGGATGATACCAATCGTAGTAACGAACGATTCTCTTACTGAGATTGGTATAAAGTTTAAAAATTCTTTTGCAGTATTTGCTGCCGATGGAGTCATATTACGACTCCGGCTCGGCGAAGAGAATTTGGTTTTAGCTATGATTTAAATAGCCAAATCCAATGAGCAAGTAGACGAATATCGGCGTATCATCCAACAAAAAGCCCCAACCCTTTTTGTGTAAAAAGGATTGGGGCTTTTTTACTATTTGGTTAACGTTCAAAAGTAGATGAACAGACGTAAATCTTATCTACGCCGTTTTAAAAGTTGCCATCTGTTGATTCAGCTCGGTAACTTGCTCTTTTACTTGCAATGATGTCTCTGATGCGCGTTGGCTGTTATTCGAAACCTCATCCACTGATTGAGTAATACCGGACATCAATCCAGTGATCGAATTGGTCGCATGAGATTGCTGCTCTGCCGCTGCCGCAAGCTCTGCCATTTGTTCATTCAAGGAACCTATTTGCTCAGTAGTAACAAGCAAACGAGTTACCGCTTTTTCAATGTGCTCAGCGCCCTGCTCCGCAAGTGATTGACTGTGTTCAATCTCCTCAACCACCGAATTGGTCGAGCGTTGAATCGCGTTGATAATGCCGTTTATTTCTGTCGTCGATTGAGTAGTGCGCGTCGCTAACATGCGTACTTCGTCCGCCACAACCGCAAAGCCTCGTCCTTGGTCACCCGCACGCGCTGCTTCTATCGCGGCATTCAATGCCAGTAAGTTAGTTTGTTCTGCTAAGCCTTCAATCACTTCCGTCACTCGACCAATGGCTTCGCTCTCTTTGCTTAACTGCGTCACTTGCGTGCTCGCGGTTTCAATGCTGCCATGTAAGCTTTCCATGGTGACTTTGTTTTGCTCTAGTGCATCACGACCTTGTTCAATCTCGCCTTTTGAATCAGAAAGCTTCTGCACCGATTGATTGGCTTGATCTAGGGTGTTACGCGCGGCTAAAGCGATTTCATCCAATTGGCTTCCCATTTCAACAATGCTGGTCTGTTGTTGTTCAACATTCGATGAGGTGATTTGCGCCGATTCCAACAAAGCCCCCATGCTGGTATCCACTTGGTGCGCTTTCTCACTCACCCCTGCCACGATGCTCGCTAACGATTGGTTCATGCGGTTAATCGAATCGGTAAGGTCTGCCAATTCATCTTTCCCAACAACAGTTAACGGAGGCTGAGAAACATCTCCTGAAGCGATCGTCTTGGCTCGCTCCGATAAGTTTTTCACTCGGCGACCAATGGTGTTGCCCATGTATTTTGAAATCGCTACTGCGGCAAACAAAACCAATGCCGCTGCAATCAACATGGTGGTGAGTACGTTCTTGATCGACTGATTAATACCCTGTCCACTTTGATCAGCACGACTTTGCTGAGCCAATACGATCGTTTCTAAACTTTGGTCTAGTGCATCCGCTGCTGGTAACAGTTCGTTCGCCATTAACAAGTTTGATTCGTTCCATTCTGGTGACTGACGTAATGCAATCACCTGCTCTGCTAAAGGAAAGTACAGTTGCTGCATTTCTTTAAACAGTGACCACAATGATTGGTCGTTATCAGTAAGCCTGTCGAGTTTGCTATCGATTTCCGCCACAGACTGATTGTGGTACTTAATCAAGTCGTGGTATTTGTCCAGATGATCTTGCTGCCCGTACAACAGGAAATCTCGCAAAGCAGACAGTGCATTGGCGAGGGAGGTATAACTGTCGGCGTAAACTTTAAACAGACGTTTTCTGTCTCCACCAAATGGGTTTCCTGACTCTTCATTGATTAAGCTTTGAAGCTGATCAAGTGCCACTTCTGCAATGGGTGCCGCTTCGTTAATAAAGAGGTTATGCGCGGGTAAGTTCTCATCACTGTGGCTAAGTTCAATCAGCTTGTTTAGAGAAACTTTTACCGCATCCCACTGGGTTTGAATCGCTTGAAAATCCTGTTCAGAGATCAAAGCCTGCAAAGTCGGAAGCGACTCGTCTGTAGATGCCATGATATTACGTACGTCCTCACTCAGACGTGCGCTCGCCTCTTCATCGCCACCTAGCAACATGTAGGCTCGAATAGAAGACAGCGACGCTTGAACGGACTGTTGGATACCGCGGCTGGTGTCGACGGTCGGTAAATCGGATTTAAGTAATGAAGAGGCGTATTGCTCTACGGTGGTAACGTTGCGATACGTGAATACCGCTGATGCCATAAAAAGTACGGCTAGCAGCACAAAACTGAGCTGCAACTTCCCTGATATCGTAAGGTTCATCCATAAACTCCTGAGAACGATGAGCCTTAAATATAACGATGTTTACAAAAATGTTAAATACAAGTATCAAAAGTTACTAAGAAAACCATGTAAACCACTATTTCAAGCCAAGAAATGGGACTTATTCGAAGTATGGTATGCGCTCACTACGTAAAATCAGATAATTAACGTAAGTCGTTTCTAAGCAGTCTTGCTCCCACAGCGAAAGAATCCGCTTGGTGGCAAAGTAGTAATCTTTATTACGCAGTAGCACGCCCACCGTAAGGCTGAGCTGCTCAAAGCGCTGTTGCTCATTAGCAGAAATGTAATTATCTTCATTCTGAATGATGGGCGCCAATCCATCGGCAAACCAATTGTTCAGAATTTCACGCATCTCTAGTTCTGACTCCGGCACATCGATACTCGACAACTCACGATGCTGTGGTGGTGGCACTATGTACTTCGATGCTTTTGGCGAACTGACATAACGGTACATGTCGCTCCTCCTTGTAACTCACTCTTTAACTAGCTAAGAATACTTTTTTCAATTTCCAAGTTTTTTTCTACAGCTCATAGAAAGAAGCCCAACAAAAAAGCCATGCAAAGTAGGCTCTGCATGGCTTTGGTTTGGGCAGCAATGACACTGCCCTCGTCTAGGACTGGTTACATTGAGCTTTGATCGAAATCGTTGCCTTGGTCAGTACCCGTTTGAGTATCCGAGTCGAAGCTGCCAGAGTCATCCGTGAAGTCAACACCTTGATCTTGACCTCCCGCACTTGTCCAGTCGCTGCCGCCAGATTCCATACCCGCCATGTCTGGTTGCTGATCTTGAGCAGAACCTTGCATGGTGTATTGATCATCGACTTCAACTTCAACTGTGCCACTCGCACCTTCTACTACGCTGCCCAATTCGTCGTAACCTTGGAATTGGATTTCGCTCGTACCTTCGTAACCTTCTGGTAAGTCAACCGATACTGGTTGGTTCAGGTTGCCACTTAATGTGAAGCTGCCATCGCCATTATCCAGTGCGTTGCTTACTGATGCACCATCAGGTAGACCGGACATTTCCGCATAATCCACCGATTCGTTACCACTGACCTCATCTGGAACCGAGATAGAAATGGTATCGCCTGGTGCTGCAGTCACATCAGCTGCGCTCTCCTCTTCACTGTCTGCACCGTTTGCTGCTTGCTCTTCAGGCTGTTGCGCTTCACCGACTTGCTGCTCTGATGATGCTTGAGCAGTTTGGATTTGTGGCTCGTCGCTTTGCGCTGAATCGTCCGCAACTTGGATGCTCAGATTCTGAGTCGATACTTCACCGTTTTCGTTGACCTGAACATCCATAGCCAAATTGCCATCGAAGTCATCGTTCGGCCAGTACGTCCACTCTTCATCACCTGATTTCGCGAAGAAACCAGCATCGTTTGCATCGGCGACATCCAACACTTCTGCAGAAGGGCTAATGCCAAGCTCATCAATCAACTGTGCTTCCGTTAGTGTTAGTGAACCATCATCAGTCAGTGCATAGCCTTCGCTGGTTGTGTTTTCACCTTCGCCTTGGATGTCGACATTAAAGAAGCTCTCAATGCGGTTTTCACCGTCAGTTGCAATGAAGCCAACTTGAACATCTCCGGTGTAGCCTTCTGCTGGTGTGAATTGGTAGTTACCTTGGTTATCGGTCTCTATCACACCTTGACCTTCCATTAGGCTCACTGACTCAATGCTCAAGCTGTCGCCTTCTGCATCGCTCAAGGTCGATAGCATGTCATCATTGGTGAACGACAAGGTGCCATCCGCTGCCATTTCTGTGGTAGAAATGCTGTCGATTTCAGGAGAAGCATTCTCTTGTGGTGCGTCTTCTTTCACGACCACACCTGTTTGCTCATCATGAAGCACTCCGTCTTTATCAATCACGTAAGCGATATCCGCTTCACCAGTAAAGCCTGGTGCTGGATTGAATGTCCATGTGCCATCACCGTTATCGACAATCTCACCTTGGCTGCGATCTGCTAGGTGAACGAATTTCACTTCATCACCCACGTCAGCGTCCACATTCTCTGCCAATCCGATTAGGTCATCTGCGGTTAGGATAACTGGCTCACCCGCTAGGGTTTCGAAGTCACCTGAATCGATGCCATCTTCGAACTCTTCTGGCTCGTCACCATAATCCACCGTTGTTGCGGTCACGGTTACGAAGAACTCGCCATTAAAGTCAGCCGGAGGCGTCATTTGCAGGTCTGAAATATCCCACTCGTTCAAGTCGATGTATTGACCCGGTTCCGTAATGGTAATGGTGTTCACACCATCCGTAACTTCGAAGCCAACAGGGAAACCAGTCATCACTAGGTTACTTAGCGTTTCTGAATCGTCGATTAGACCGACATTCAAGCCTAGGTGACCTGTTTCGTCCTCACCGAAGACTAACGGACCATCATGGTCGGTTGTGATGACCGCACCATCCGCAACAGGGCGAACAAACACTGGTACATCAAGTACTGTTTCAAACTCACCGTCACTTACCACAACTTGCAAGTCAGAAACCCCTGCAAAATCGCCAGTCGGTGTGAATGTCCAAGTACCGTCACCGTTGTCTGTTACCTCACCACCATCTTCACCTTCTGCGGTGATAATGCGTGATACGACTAGGTTTTCAGTGTCGATATCGCCGAACAAGTTCATCAGGTCGCCAGCGTCGAAGGTGAATGCGCCATCCTCGTCGGTTGCCATAAAGGCATTACCCACATTGAATGGAGCATCGTTGACTGGAATAACATCCACATTCAACGAACCTTCAACCACTTCTTCACCATCCGTCGCGGTGTAGCCCAGTTCCACCAAACCATTGAAGTCTTGAGTGGTCACCAAGTGGTACATACCATCTGGTTGCTGGGTTAATGTCGCGTTTGCAGGAGCACGAACCGTGATGCTTTCTACGCTGATTTCGTCACCATCAAGATCCGTAACTTGATCAGCGATGTAAGCTGGGTCAATCACCATGACCACATCTTCTTCGCCCTGCATCTGGATGGTTGGCGCTTCTGGTGCATCGTTAACCGCTTCGACGTTTAGATTGCCTTCAACCGGCGTAACTAAATCACCATCGCTGACGCCGAACGAAATTGGCACATCACCGTTGAAGTTCTCAGCCGGAGTGAATGACCAAGTACCATCACCGTTGTCTAGCAAGTCACCATATTGCTCATCAATCACTAGGTCGACAGCAGACAGTTCGTCGTAGGTGTTGTCGATGTCTGTCGCGTTAGCAAGCAACATGTCCTGCGTAATAAGAATGGTGGTATCTTCGGTGCCAGCAATATTCACTGGCGTTGATTGCGGCGCATCGTTAATTGGGTTCACCGTTAGGTCGACGCCCACTTCCACGCTCGCACCATCGTTATCAATCAAGTCGAAGCTTAGGTCGATATCGCCATTGAAATTCGCATCAGGCGTAATCGTAAAGCTACCATCTTGGTTCTCAACAACGGTCGCATTGGCTACCGCGGTTAAGTTCACCGCTTCTAGATTATCGCTGTCGACGTCACCCGCTTGAGCCAGTAGCTGCTCTTGACTCAATGTGATTGAACCGTCTTCATCGACGCTGTAAGCCAAGTCGCCAGATACCGGAGCATCGTTGACTGGCAATACATCAATGTTCGCGTTGGTTGTCGCAGTTGCACCGTCTTCATCAGCGACGACTACGTCTAGGCTTACGCCACCGTTGAAGTTTTCATTTGGTGCGAAGCTGTAAGTGCCATCGTCATTCGCCGTTAGAATGCCGTCGCTACCACTGTAAGAGACGCTTTCTAGGCTCACGTCACCTTCCACATCGCTTGATTGCGCTAGCAGTTGCTCTTCCGTGAAGATAATGACTTCGTCTTCATTGACAGAGTAACTTGTCGCGCCGGCAATTGGTGGATCGTTCACCTCAAGTACTGTGATACCCGCAGTGGTTGAGTCTGTCGCACCCTCATCATCGACAACCACAACGTCTAGGCTGACCTCTCCATTGAAGTTCTCATTTGGAGAGAAGGTGTACGTACCATCACCATTGTCTTGGAACACACCATCATTGCCACTGTAAGTCACACTACTGATGTCTACGTCGCCTTCAATATCCGACGAATTAGCCAGTAGTTGCTCGTCACTAATGGTGATCGAGTTGTCTTCATGCACAGTGTAAGACGTGCTGCCTGCCACCGGAGGATCGTTCTCTGGCGTCACACTCACATCAATGTTGGCAGAGGTCGTATCCGTACCGTCTGACACATCGAACGTAAAGTTCACATCGCCATTGAAGTTCTCATTCGGTGCGAAGCTGTACGTGCCATCGCCATTGTCGGTTAGGACACCGTCCGCGCCAGTGTAAGTCACGCCTTCAACTGTTAGGTTGTCACCTTCTACATCTGTCGCGCCTGTTAACAGGTCTGCATCTGTAAAGGTAAGAAGACCGTCCTCACCCACGGTGAACGCTTGATCTTGTGGCTCTGGAGCGTCATTGACTGGTGTTACCGTTAGGTCGAGACCAGCAGCAACCACTTCTTCGCCATCCGTGACATCGTAACTAAATTCAATGTCACCGTAGAAGTTCTCGCTCGGAGTAATGGTGAAACTGCCATCCTCGTTCATTTCAACCGTCGCATTTTCATCATTGGTGCTTAAGTTGATTGCGCTCAGATCGTCACCATCGATATCAACGGCATGCTCAAGTAACTGTTCTTGAGTCAGCGTAATGCTGTTGTCTTCGGCAGTGACTGCAGTGATATCACCCGTCACTTCTGGTGCATCATTGGTTGGGGAGATATGAATCGTCACATCTTGCGTCGCTGTCGCTGTTGTACCTGTATCCACATCCGTAGACGTAGCGTTCACAGTTAACGTCACATCGCCGTTGAAGTCCGCAGAAGGAATAAACTCTAGCCCTTCTAGCTCGCCTGGTTGTAGTGACCAAGTGCCGTCACCATTATCAACACCAGCCGATAGTGCGCTGCCCTCTGGCACATCTTCAATCAAGATAGAGAGGTTTTCTGAGCCATCGGTATCGGTTAACGCTGCATCGATGTCAAGCGGCACTGGTGTATCTTCGGTACCAATGATTTGGTAATCCGCGTCCGCTACCGTGATTTCGATGTTGTCGATGCCGAACGACTCGTCAGGAATACTTTGGTTTAGCGTAGAACCAAAGCCTAACTGAAGCTGACCGTCTTCCACCGGAACGGTTAAGTTCACTTGGTGAGCCTGATCATTCCAGAAGCTAAAGCCTTCGCCTTGTGAAGAGCCGTGGACAACTTCACCTACTTCGTTACCGTTAGAGTCGTAAAGCGTTGTCGTACCATCTTGAGTACGGAACGCTGAGTTTTCCAAGGTGGTTAGCTGTTCACCGCCGACAAAGATTTGGAACGACTCGCCATCCCAAGAATCGATTTCGTAGAAGCTAAACGAGATATTCACTTCATTAACATCACTTGGAATATCGTAGGTTTTGCTGACCGCTTCATCACCGCCAGTGCCACCAATACGACCCAGCATATCGCCCGTTTCGAAGCCTTGTGAGCTCTCAGTGTTCGCGTTCCAACCGTTCGAGCCAGACTCGAAGTTGTCTGAAGCAATCACCAAGTCCGAAGCAATCGAAAGCTCTGGCATATCAACCACAGATTGAACATCAATGTTCGCTTCTGCAGGAACCGTTGCGGTGCCATCGTTGACATCGAAAGTCACATTCACGTTGCCATCGAAGTTTTCGTTTGGTGCAAAGGTGTACGTGCCGTCACCGTTATCAACCAAGGTACCGCTGTCAGAGGCAACGTTTTCAACCGTTAGGTTATCACCATCGATATCACCTGCATTTTGCAGCAGTTGCTCTTCGGTGAAGGTGAAGCTGGTGTCTTCTTGCGTAACAAACTGTGGCTGACCAACCGTTGGTAAGTCGTTCACTGGGTTCACGGTCAGATCGGCAGTGGCTTGAATGGTCGCATCGCCGTCCGTAATGTCGAAACTCAGGTCAATGTCGCCATTGAAGTCCGCATCCGGTGTGATAGTGAAGCTGCCATCGTCATTCGCAACAACGGTCGCATTGCCATCAACTGTCAGGTTCGCTGCGGTTAGGTCATCACCATCCACGTCGCCGGCTTGAGCAAGAAGCTGCTCTTGGCTGAGAGTGATAGAACCATCTTCATCCACGCTGTAAGCCAAATCACCTGATACTGGCGCATCGTTGACTGGAAGAACATCGATGTTTGCATTGGTTGCTACCGTTGCACCATCTTCATCAGTCACAACAACATCAAGACTGACGTCACCGTTGAAGTTTTCGTTTGGTGCGAAGCTGAATGTACCGTCGCCGTTGTCAGTAAAGATACCGTCGGAGCCACTGTAGCTGACGCTATCAATCGCGACGTCACCTTCAACGTCAGAAGCATTCGCCAACAGCTGCTCAGAGGTAATGGTGATGACTTCATCTTCGTTAACTGAGTAACTAGTCGCGCCAGCAATTGGTGGATCGTTCACCTCAAGTACCGTAATACCTGCGGTGGTTGAATCCGTAGCACCGCCTTCGTCTACCACAACAACATCTAGGCTTACTTCACCATTGAAGTTCTCGTTTGGAGAGAAGGTATACGTACCATCACCATTATCTTGGAACACGCCATCTGCGCCACTGTAGCTGACACTATCAATCGCGACTTCGCCTTCTACGTCAGATGAGTTAGCCAATAGTTGTTCGTTACTGATGGTGATCGAATTATCTTCATGCACCGTGTAAGACGTGCTGCCTGCTACCGGTGGATCGTTCTCTGGCGTCACGCTTACGTCGATATTTGCGGTCACGGTATCCGTGCCGTCAGAAACATCGAAGGTAAAGTTCACGTCGCCATTGAAGTTTTCGTTTGGCGCGAAGCTGTAAGTGCCGTCACCGTTGTCGGTTAGGACACCATCTGCGCCAGTGTAGCTCACACCTTCTACCGATAGTTCATCCCCATCGATGTCCGTTGCGCCATCCAATAGATCTTGATCAGTAAAGGTCAACACACCATCTTCACCAATGGTGAACGCTTGATCTTCTGGTTGTGGTAGGTCGTTAACTGGATTAACCGTTAGGTCAGCCGTCGCGACCAAGGTGTCAGAACCATCACTGATATCAAACGTGATATCAATGTCGCCATTGAAGTTCGCGTCAGGCGTAATGGTAAAGCTACCATCTTCATTAGCTGTAACCGTCGCATCACCGTCAACCACTAGGTTAGAAGCAGTCAACGCATCACCTTCCACATCCGATGCTTGAGCAAGAAGCTGCTCTTGGCTTAGCGTAATTGAATTGTCTTCATCGACACTGTAAGCCAAGTTGCCCGATACTGGAGCATCATTGATTGGCAATACATCAATGTTTGCATTGGTTGCTACCGTTGCACCATCTTCATCGGTCACGACAACATCTAGGCTGACATCACCGTTGAAGTTTTCGTTTGGTGCGAAGCTGAATGTACCGTCGCCGTTGTCGGTAAAGATACCTTCGCTGCCACTGTAGCTCACGCTATCTAGTGCTACCTCACCTTCAATATCGGAAGAGTTTGCCAACAACTGTTCTGCGCTGATGGTGATAACTTCATCTTCATCAATGGTGTAACTGGTTGTGCCTGCGATTGGTGGATCGTTCACCTCAAGAACGGTAATTCCTGCTGCTGTTGTATCAACCGCGCCGTCCTCGTCAACCACGACAACATCAAGGCTAACATCGCCTGTAAAGTTTTCGTTTGGTGAGAAGGTGTAAGTACCATCGCCATTAATTTCTAGCACACCGTCGTTACCGCTGTAGCTCACGCTGCTGATCGCAACATCACCCTCGATATCAGACGAATTAGCCAGTAGTTGCTCATCACTGATGGTGATCGAGTTGTCTTCATGCACCGTGTAAGACGTGCTACCTGCTACCGGTGGATCGTTCTCTGGCGTCACGCTTACATCGATATTCGCCGTCACGGTATCCGTGCCATCAGAAACATCGAAGGTAAAGTTCACGTCGCCATTGAAGTTTTCGTTCGGTGCAAAACTGTAGGTACCATCGCCATTGTCAGTAAGAACACCGTCCGCGCCTGTGTAAGTGACACCCTCTACCGATAGATCATCGCCATCGATATCCGTTGCGCCATCCAGCAGGTCTTGATCAGTGAAGGTCAACACACCATCTTCACCAATGGTAAACGCTTGATCTTCTGGCTGCGGCAAGTCATTAACTGGGTTAACGGTTAGGTCCGCCGTTGCAACAATAGTGTCGCTGCCATCGTTGATATCGAACGTGATATCAATGTCGCCATTGAAGTTCGCATCTGGCGTGATAGTAAAGCTACCATCGTCGTTTGCCGTAACCGTTGCATCACCATCAACCACTAGATTAGATGCGGTTAGCGCGTCCCCTTCCACATCCGATGCTTGAGCAAGAAGCTGCTCTTGACTCAACGTGATTGAGTTGTCTTCGTCGACGCTGTACGCCAAGTTACCCGAAACTGGTGCATCATTGATTGGTAAGACATCGACTGTGATGTAAGTATCGACCTCTGCGCCGTCTTCATCGCGAATGGTTACATCCAACTGTACTTGACCGTTGAAGTTTTCATTCGGTGCAAAGCTACAAGTACCATCACCGTTTACTGAGAAGATGCCATCTGGACCGTCGTAGCTGATGCCTACTAGCTCAACGTCGCCTTCAACATCCGAAGCATTCAGTAGCACTTGCGATTCACTAAACGTTAGAACTTGGTCTTCATCGATAATGTATGCGGTAGGACCTGCGATTGGTGGGTCATTTACCTCAATCACAGTAATGCCAGCAGTGGTAGAGTCCGTTGCACCTTCTTCATCGACAACGACAACATCTAGGCTCACCTCGCCGCTGAAGTTCTCGTTTGGTGAGAAGGTGTAAGTACCATCACCGTTGATTTCTAACACACCATCGTTACCGCTGTAGCTCACGCTATCAATCAACACATCGCCTTCAATATCCGAAGAGTTCGCTAATAGCTGTTCGTCACTGATGGTAATTGAATTGTCTTCATGCACTGTGTAAGACGTGCTGCCAGCAACCGGTGGATCGTTCTCTGGCGTCACTGTTACATCGATATTTGCCGTCACAGTCTCCGTGCCATCGGAAACATCGAAAGTGAAGTTCACGTCGCCATTGAAGTTCTCGTTTGGTGCGAAGCTATATGTGCCATCGCCATTGTCAGTAAGAACACCGTCTGCGCCTGTGTAAGTGACGCCCTCAACAGATAGGTCATCCCCTTCAATGTCGGTAGCGCCTGTTAGCAGATCCGCATCAGTAAAGGTCAGTACACCATCTTCGCCAACAGTGAACGCTTGATCTTGTGGCTCTGGTGCGTCATTAACTGGTGATACCGTTAACTCAAGGTTCGTTGAGACAACATCATCGCCGTCCGAC
The DNA here is from genome assembly GCF_027587135.1 of Vibrio sp. MM46. Lineage (NCBI taxonomy): Bacteria > Pseudomonadati > Pseudomonadota > Gammaproteobacteria > Vibrionales > Vibrionaceae > Vibrio > Vibrio sp. MM46. The sequence continues at coordinate 60,004 of NZ_JAPPTO010000016.1, read as the reverse complement.
ACATCGAACGTAAAGGTGATATCACCATTAAAATCCGCATCTGGCGTTAAGGTGTAAGTACCATCGCCATTGTCTGTGATGGTGATGTTTTCATCATCCGTTGCCAGATTCAGTGCTGTCAGTTGGTCTCCATCTAAGTCACTCGCATTCGCTAATAAGTCGTCCTGAGTGATCAGAATAGAACCATCTTCTTCGACCTGAGCAGATACCGGCAGCGCTTCCGGAGCATGCTCAATCGTTGCCCCAGTTGCGTTAATGTAGATGGTTTGGGACACGGTTTCAGAATCGTCATTCGATAATTCTGTTGCGGTGGCTGTCACGTGAACCTCAAGCTGCTCAGAGAAGTCTTCAGGCAGTTGAATTTCAATTTCTTTATCAATCGCCGTGGTTGGTATTGCAACTGAACCATCGGGACCAACAGTCACTTCACCACTGTAGATTTGACTGTTTACTTCACCGACATCAATAGTGAAGTTAAAGTCGGTGTAATCGGCATCACCGCCACCGTAGAGATCTTCAAAGCCGTAAACCAATTCACCGTCTTCGTTCACGGTAGTTCGGGTATGTTCAATACCATCTTGGTTGAGCTCTGAGCTTGAACCACCATGGAAGACTGCATCACCGAATTGGCTTTGAATCACGGTTTCAGAACCATCAGCGCCAACAAACACGAGTTGTGGGTCAACCGTATCCATGTTCGCAGGAGAGCCATCTGCTGCACGGAACTCGTACTGACCATCTTGCATAGATGCAAAGTCATTGAAGTTATGACCGTTAGGAATCAAGAATAGGTTGAAACTTTCCCCTTCTGAGATTTGGAAGCTGAACTGATCTTGTCCCGGAATGAGGTCACCGCCTCCGCCAACTTGAGAGGCATTTTCGTACACCACTTCAACGTCCGTGATGTTGCCATCTTCATCGACTTTGTAGTAACCCGCTGTGTTTTGGTAACCCGCGGTTTCACCTTCAAACGTAACCGTAATTTCAGTATCGCTGTAACTGGTGATACCGTTATCTTGGTCGTTCAGTACACCTTCGTTGTCGTAAGTAACAACGGATCCTTCTGGAACACCATCAACGGTCACGGTCAGCGTTTCTGACAAGTCTTGGTCAACCAAGGCGGCAGCAATATTCAACTCGACAACACCACCCGGATCAACGATGATCGCTTCGTCATCCACGATGGCACCATCACCATCTCGAATGACCAAATCAGGCGCATCTGCAACGGCTTCAATGTGAACATTAATGTCTTGCTCGACTTCATCAGTACCGTCAGAAACCGTAAAGCTGAACTGCAAGTCACCACTGAAGTGCTCTTCTGGTACGAAGCTAAACGTACCGTCACCGTTGTCTGTTACAGTACCTTCATCACCCGAGTAGTTGATGCTAGTAACAGATAAATCATCGCCTTCAACATCAACTGCGCCACTCAGTAAGTCCGCCTCTGTAAACAAGATACTGCCATCTTCTTCGATGCTATACATGGCTGGTGCGACAATTGGGATATCATTGACGGGATTAACCGTCAGTGTCATATCAGTTGAAGTGCTTAGTTCGCCGTCGTTCACTTCATAGGTAAACGCAATTTCACCATTAAAGTTCTCAGATGGCGTCACGGTGTAGGTACCGTCACCGTTGTCTACAATCGTTGCGTTAGGATCATTGGTTTCTAGTGCCGTTGCGTATAGGTCATCACCATCTTGATCGCTAGCGTTTTCAAGCAGCATTTCTTGTGTCACGAGGATAGATCCATCCTCGTCCACGTCTGCCACGATTGGCGCTGCTTCTGGTGCGTCGTTGACGAACTCAACTTTCAAGTCGATGTTTGCTGCCACCACATCGGTGCCATCACTCACATCAAACGTGAGGTCAACATTACCAAAGAAGCCCTGCTCTGGCGTTAACGTGTAAGTGCCATCGCCATTGTCTGTTACTTGAACCGTATCGCTTAAGCTCGTCACGTTAACAACAGATAAGTCATCGCCTTCGATGTCCGTCGCTTGAGCCAGCAGCTCTGCTTCAGTAATCGTGATGGCTTCGCCGTCTTCTGTGGTGAAGGACAAATCAGGCACATCTGGCAGGTCGTTCACTGGGTTAACGGTGAGGTTCAGATCCGCAGCAACAGTTTCAATCGCGTCAGTTACGTCATAAGTAAATGCGATTTCACCAAAAAAGTTTTCGCTCGGCGTAATCGTGAAGCTACCATCAGCGTTCTCAACGATGGTTGCATTAGGATCGTTGGTCGACAGGTTCACCGCTTCTAGATTGTCACCATCCACGTCCGTCGCGTTCGCTAACAAGTCTTCTTGAGTGATGGTAATCGAGCCATCTTCGTCCACGACTGCATCAACAGGACCGCTGACTTCCGGTGCTTCATTGACGATCTCGACGTCAATTGAGGCGGTACTTGGTGCACTTGCTTGACCATCGCTGATGTCGAAGGTCAGGTTCACTTCACCGTAGAAGTTCGAAGTTGGCTCGAAGGTAAAGGTGTTGTCGCCGTTGTCTGTCAACGTACCTTGTGACTGGTCAACAAGCAGTAGATTCTCGATATGCAGAATGTCGCCATCCACATCGGTCGCACCTGATAGCAGGTCTTTTGCTTCGATGATGATAGTGCCATTTTCTAGCATTTGAGTATGCAGTGGTGCACCAGGAACTGGCACATCGTTGACAGGAATAACGGTCAGATCTAGATGGGTATCGACTTCATCGGTGCCATCGAAGACTTTGTAGTCAATGTCGACTTCACCATTGAAGTTTTCATTCGGCATAAAGGTGTAAGTGCCGTCGCCATTGTCGACAAGCTCACCGTTATCACCGCTGTAAGAGATATCAGAGATAGACAGCGCATCGCCTTCTACATCACTTGCATTCGCAAGCAGGTCGTCCGCGCTAAACGTAATGCCCACATCCTCATCAGTCGACAACACAATTGGACCAGAAACGATTGGCGCATCGTTTACCGCTTCGAAGTTGATGTTGATGATGTTGTCGTCGGTGAGTTCACCATCCGTGACTTGGTAACCTAGCTCAATCTCACCGTAGAAGTTCTCATCTGGTGTAACTGTCCATGTACCATCGCCGTTGTCGGTTAACGTAGCGTGCTCCGCGTTGTCCCCCACCAGCTCAAGGTTTTGAATATCAAGAACGTCACTATCGATATCACTCGCTTGTGCTAAAAGCTGCTCTTCTGTAATTACCACAGAGGCAAACTGCGTAGAACCTTCGGTATCAATGGTCACATTTGGCAGGTCAGCGGTCAGTTCGATTTCACTGTCACCTTCACGGATATTAAGCTCTACCGTTTCCGTGATTTCCGTGCCGTCCACGCCAATTGATGTGAACACAGCTTCATCATGACAAGTTTGCGAAACCGTCATGTTTTGAACCACGTAAGTACCGTTACCTTGAATCGTACCTAGCTCAAAGTAAGACACCGGCTCGTTCACCGTTAAAGTGTAATCCGTCTCATAGCTACCACGATCTTCTTTGTGGTAAGTCATCGAGTCGATCAAGTCACCATCGGAGTTGAATGCGCGAATTTCGACTTCGGTAAAGTGGCGAGACTCTTCCATAAACCAGCCGCCTAGACCATCTAGGTGGAAGCTGATTTCGTTGATATCTTGACCTTCAACGGTCACAGTTAGTTTTTCATCACCGCTCAAGCCTTGACGGTCAGTATCACCAATACCGTGACCGATGTGTGTTTTACCATTCCACGCACCGAGTGGGTCATCATTACTTTGAACGGTAACTTTCAAATCACCATCAACAAACTCACGTGTGTAAGGGTCAACAGCAGTACCCCAATCATCGAGGCTAGCGTTGTCGTCAAAGGTACCAATTTGACTCGTATGCGTACCGTTCGCCAATGCATCATCATTTGGAATGAAGCGCACTTCCGTGTCTGCAGGCACCTCCTGCCCGACTTCTAGCTGTACCCATTCGTCATTTAGATTTGCTTCAATGATGCCGTTTTCAGGGGCTTGGTCGAGACGTAACGAAGGCTCTTCACGCAGAGAAACACCCACTGTTTGGTCTTCTTCCGCTTGAATAAAGATCTCGTCGCCCGCTTCTGGCGCATCGTTGACAGGATTAACGGTCAGATCCAGCGTGGTAAGAACATCATTTTCGCCATCGCTGATGTTATAAGTGAAGTCCAACTCACCGTTAAAGTTTTCCGTATGCGTAATGGTGAATGAACCATCGTCGTTGGCTACGATCGTCGCATCTGGGTCATTGGTTTGTAGATTGCTAGCAACAAGGTCATCACCTTCAATGTCTGTCGCATTCGCAAGCAACTGTTCTTGCGTGATGGTGATGGCATTATCTTCATCCACCTCAGCTTGAATGCCTGACGTTTCTGGTGCGTCGTTCACCGCGATAACATCGATGCCTGCGGTTGTTGTATCCGTTGCACCATCTTGGTCGATAACTGTAACGTCGAGCGAAATGTTACCGTCAAAGTTCTCATTTGGCGTGAAGGTATATGTGCCGTCGCCATTGTCCACGAAGCTACCGTCGTTACCAGAGTAGCTAACATTCGCCAAGGCTACGTCGCCTTCCACATCAGAAGAGTTGGCTAACAACTGCTCGTCACTAATGGTGATTTGACCATCTTCTTGAACCGTGTAAGACGTAGAACCTGCCACCGGTGGATCGTTCACTGGTGTCACGCTGACATCAATGAATGCAGGTGTTGAGCCTGTGCCGTCAGACACATCGAATGTGAACTGAACATCACCGTTGAAGTTCTCATTCGGCGCGAAGCTGTAAGTGCCATCGCCATTGTCGGTAAGCACACCATCCGCACCTGTGTAGAGAACGTTTTCGATAGACAGATCATCGCCATCAATATCCGATGCGCCTTCCAATAGGTCTGCATCCGTGAACAGCAAGGTGCCATCTTCTTCTACCGTGAACTGTTGATCTTGCGCTTGTGGCAAGTCATTCACAGGATTAACCGTAATATCCAGACCAACTTGTACCGAGCCACCATCGTTATCAATGATATCGAAGGTCAGGTCTAGATCGCCGTTGTAGTTTTCATCCGGTGTGATGGTGTAGCTGCCATCATCGTTATATTGAATTGCCGCGTTATCATCTGTCGATAGATTGATGGCTTCAAGGTTCTCGCTATCAATATCGCCCGCTTTGGCAAGCAACTGCTCTTGGCTTAGCGTGATTGAGCTGTCTTCGTTGATGGTGTAAGCCAAATCGCCCGATACTGGTGGATCGTTGATTGGCAATACGTCGACATTGATGTGCGTATCAACGGTTGCTCCATTCTCATCTTGAATGGTCACATCCAACTGAACTTGACCATTGAAGTTCTCGTTTGGTGCAAAGCTGCAAGTACCATCGCCATTGACGGTAAAGATACCATCCGAGCCTTCATAACTGATGCCAACAAGCTCTACATCACCCTCGATATCAGATGCGTTGGCAATAATTTGTGACTCACTAAATGTCAGTACTGAATCTTCGTCAACCGTGTAAGACGTTGGACCGGCAACTGGAGGATCATTCACTTCAATGACCGTAATGCCTGCGGTCGTTTCGTCAATCGCACCTTGCTCATCCGCCACAATCACATCAAGGCTGATATCACCGCTGAAGTTCTCATTCGGCATGAAGGTGTAAGTGCCGTCACCGTTGTCTTGGAATACGCCATCGGTGCCTGAATAGGTCACGCTATCGATGGACACTGCGCCTTCCACATCCGAAGAGTTAGCCAGAAGCTGCTCGTCAGAAATCGTAATCGCATTATCTTCATCAACCGTGTAAGACGTAGAACCCGCAACCGGAGGATCGTTCACTGGAGTGACGCTCACGTCCACATTTGCAGGTACGGTCTCAGTGCCGTCAGAAACACCAAAGCTAAAGCTGACATCACCGTTGAAGTTTTCGTTTGGTGCAAAGGTGTAAGTACCATCACCGTGGTCAGTCAGCACACCATCGCTGCCTGTGTAGCTAATGCCGTCAACCGTTAAGTTATCGCCATCGATGTCGGTCGCGCCAGCAAGCAAGTCTGCATCGGTAAACTGAAGCGTGCCGTCTTCTTCAACACTAAACTGCTGGTCTTGAGGAACAGGAAGATCGTTAACCGGATTAACCGTTAGATCCGCCGTTGCTTGGATAGTGTCTGTGCCGTCCGTAATGTTGAATTGGATATCAATGTCACCATTAAAGTCCGCATCTGGTGTAATCGTGAAGCTGCCATCGTCGTTCGCTGTAACGGTTGCGTTTCCATCGACAGTCAAATCGCTAGCAGTCAGGTCATCGCCCTCAATATCAGACGCTTGAGAAAGAAGCTGCTCTTGGCTGAGTGTAATCGCACCGTCTTCATCAACACTGTAAGCCAAATCACCCGATACTGGCGCATCATTGATTGGCAATACATTCACATTGATGACGGTATCAACTTCTGCTCCATCTTCATCTCGAATGGTCACATCAAGTTGAACTTGTCCGTTAAAGTTCTCGTTTGGCGCGAAGCTGCACGTGCCATCATCGTTAACGGTGAAAATGCCATCCGGACCATCGTAACTAATGCCAACAAGCTCTACATCGCCTTCCACATCAGAGGCATTCAACAGCACTTGCGACTCACTAAACGTCAGAACTGAATCTTCATCAATAGTGTAAGAAGTTGGTCCAGCGACTGGTGGATCATTCACTTCCAGCACCGTAATGCCAGCAGTGGTGGCATCCGTTGCGCCTTCTTCATCAGCGACGACAACATCAAGCGTCACTTCACCATTAAAGTTTTCATTTGGAGAGAAGGTGTACGTACCGTCACCATTGATTTGCAACACACCATCGCTGCCAGAGTAGCTCACGCTATCAATCGAGACATCCCCTTCTAAATCAGAAGAATTTGCCAACAGTTGCGCGTCAGAAATGGTAATAGAGTTGTCTTCGTGAACCGTGTAAGACGTTGAACCAGCCACCGGAGGATCGTTCACCGGCGTAACGCTCACATCCACATTCGCTGAAACTGTATCTGTGCCATCAGATACGTCGAAGCTGAACTTCACATCACCGTTGAAGTTCTCATTTGGCGCAAAGCTATACGTGCCATCGCCATTGTCAGTCAGAACGCCGTCGGTTCCTTCATAGCTGATTCCCGTTACAGAAAGGTCATCGCCTTCAATATCGGTCGCGCCAGCAAGCAGATCCGCATCGGTAAATTGCAGCGTACCATCTTCTTCCACGCTGAATTGTTGGTCTTGAGGAACAGGTAAATCGTTGATTGGGTTAACGGTTAGGTCAGCGGTTGCTTGAACGGTGTTCGTGCCATCTGAGATATCAAAACTGATGTCGATATCACCATTGAAATCTGCGTCTGGCGTGATAGTGAAGCTACCATCGTCATTTTGAGTCACCGTCGCATTGCCATCTACCGAAAGATTAGATGCCGTCAGTGCATCGCCTTCCACGTCAGAAGCTTGCGACAACAACTGCTCTTGGCTCAAACGAATCGAGCCATCTTCATCCACCGAGTAAGCAAGATTGCCAGATACTGGTGCGTCATCGACAGGCGTAACACTGACATCAATGTTGGCAGAAACCGTATCTGTGCCGTCGGACACATCAAAGCTGAAGTTCACATCGCCGTTGAAGTTTTCATTTGGCGCAAAAGTGTAAGTCCCATTGCCGTTGTCGGTCAGGATGCCGTCGCCACCATCGTAGCTCACGCCTTCAACGGTTAGGTTGTCGCCTTCAATATCCGTTGCGCCAGCAAGCAGGTCAGCATCGGTGAAGATCAGAGTTCCGTCCTCTTCCACCTCAAAGGTTTTATCTTCAGGCACTGGTGCGTCATTGATTGGACGAACGGTTAAATCGATAGAACTTGAAACGGTTTCTTGACCATCACTGATATCAAACGTTAAGTCGAGTTCACCATTGAAATCAGCGTCCGGAACCACGGTGAACGTGCCGTCACCATTGTCTTGAACCGATGCATTCGCACCTACTTGGACGTTAGACGCAACAAGGTCGTCGCCATCAACATCACTTGCGTATTCGAGTAATTGTTCTTGCGTAAAGGTAATGGTGCCGTCTTCATCCATGATGTAAGCCAGATCTTGTTCTACCTCTGGCGCGTCGTTTTCACCTTCGACTTTAATTTGGAACGTTTCGCTCGTGGTTTCAGAGTCGAAATCATCTTCTACTTGCGTTGTGGTCTCTTCGCTAGAGTCTTGAACGTCCATCGCAAAGGTTTCTTCTGTGGTTTCGGAATCTAGGTTATCACCACCTTGTGAACCTTCAGAATCGGATGAAGAGGCACTTGGCGCAGCCGAAGTTTGTACAGCTTGTCCTTGTGCTTCATTGCCTTCTGCGTCCGAACCACCTTCGGAGCCAGAGGCATCACCGCCACCAACAGCTTGTGCACCCGCACCTGAAGCCGCACCGCCGCTGCCCGCAGCTTCTTCACCAGAACCACCGTCTGATGCCACGCTGTCTACCACGTTCGATTGAGCGGCATCCGAACCACCACTACTCTCTGGCGCGTCTTCTTGTACCGCACCACCGGACGCCGAGGCTTCTTCCTCAGTACCGGCACCACTTGGGTTGTCTTCCATCGCCTGATTGGCTTCGTCTGCTGCATCGGTATTTTCAGCACCCGTCGCTACGGTCGAAGCAATCGTATTCTGTTGGTTTTGTTGATTCTGCTGCTGGGAGGGCGTGCCCGCGTCATTGGTTTCCGTTTGTTCTACCGCGTCATTTAGGTCTTTGTTTTGGTTATTTTGATTGTTGTCACCTGCCATTACAGCCTCCGTTGCCATTAGCTAACTGATCGTGTTTAGAGGCAGTAAAGGACACCATTCTGGAAAACCAACTTTTTTATCCAACTTTTTATCCAACTTTTTTCATACTCATGTTGTTTAACCAGAAAGAGGTAAAAAAAATTTGAAAACGCAATTTAAAGATCCTTAGTTATTGTCATTAAAGCAATTAGGGCGGTGGAACAATGATAAACATGACGAATCTGTTGCGCTCAGTCGACAACAGCCACAAAGGGCTGCAATTGCTATTGGGAGATTTTTACAAGGATTTCAGCAGCGCGGCGATCAACATCGAAATGCTGCATGAACAAAACCGTTTTGAAGAGCTGAGCGGCTACTCAAAAAAGCTGAAGACTATTCTCGTATTGCTTTGTGATGATGATTTACCACCCAAGATGGCAAAGCTGGAGCATTTGAGTAAGCACCACTTCCCTGCACCTAATGAATTGATTGAGGACATCAAAACTGAGCTCAATAACGTGAACAAACAAATAAGCCAGCTGTTAGATATCGAAAACTCTATCGATGACAGCACTGATGATGAATAACCGAGGTGGATCATGAGTAACAAGCAGATCGAACACCACCTCAGAAAGGCACTCGTTTCCAACAACGAGTCTTCGAAGGTGACTGCAGACGATACGATCGTGCTAGCCAGTGCAATGACCAGCGTACACAAAACATTGCTGGTTATCTTTTTGCTTTCAATGTTGGCGATCGCCGTGGCGTCTCAAGCTCGTATCGACATTGTGGTGTCGGTGCGCGGTGAGCTATTACTGGAATCTGACGTAGAAAAAGTGCAACACCTTGAAGGCGGTATTCTCGAAGAAATGTTAGTGCGCAAAGGCGAAGTGGTTTACGAAGGTCAACCCATTGCGCGCATTCGCTCTTTGGATAGAAACACTCAACTCGATACGGTGAACACCGAAATCATTCAGCTCGAGTTAGACAAACTCCGTTATGAAAGCCTGCGCGATATGGTAGAGCCCGATTTCTCTGCCTACATCGAAAAATACCCAGAACTCGTTCAGGTAAATATGAATACCTGGCAGCAAGAGTTTTCCAAAAACCGCTCTAATGAAGAGTTGATCACTCACGACATCAACCACAAGAACTCGTTGATTGATTCTATGCTTAAGCGCCGCAAAAGCTCCGAGAACCAGCTTTCTTTGATTCGAAAGCAGCTCAATATCAAAAACACCTTGTACAAAGAAGAAATGGCGTCTTATGTCGATGTTCTGAATATGCAGGTTCAAGAGTCAAACATGGTACGTGAGATTGAAAACCTTGATGAGTCAGTCATGAATGAGCGCTTTCAACTGGACAAGCTAGAGAAGCAATACCGTGACTTGGTGGAAAATCGCAACTCCGAATACCAAGCGCAAATCATTCAAGCGAAGAAAGATCTCAAGCTGAAACGCATTCTTCGTCCTCAACACTCAGACAAAGTGGATCGTCTTGTGGTCTACGCCCCTATTGATGGTGTGGTGGATAAAGTGCACTTCAACTTCCGCTCTGCCGTGATACCGCCGGGGGAAAGTATCGCGGACATTGCGCCGATTAATAACTCCCTTCATGGCGAAGCGAAGATTCCACGTAAAGACATGGGCTTTGTTGAAATCGGACAGGCAGTCAAAGTGAAGATGGACACCTACAACTTTGCCAAATACGGATTTTTGGAAGGTCGAATCGCGTCGATCAGCCGTTCGTCCTATGAAGAAGAGGACGCTGAATTCTACCTCGCTGAAATCCAAATCAGCCAAAACTATCTAGAGCGTGGAGGCACACAATACAAACTATCCCCTTACATGGAGTTTACCGCAGACGTGAAAACAGGGTCGCGTCGGGTTATCGAATACGCTGCGAAGCCGGTTATGTCGGCTATCGAAGACGCGTTCGATGAGAGGTAATGGATGAGTAACAAACCTTCCTACAATATTTCCGTTCCTGTTATGCGCCTTAGCATTGCTTTCAGCTTGGTGCTGGCTGCCCTCGCCTTTTATTTGTATGTCTCTTGGGAAAAAGTGGATTCAGTGGAGCAAGTGCAAAACGCGCCTCTCTTGGTTCAAGCTCAACAACTCAATCAAACCATCGAACTTGATATCCAAACGCTTCAGCGCTGTTTAGCCGCGCGTTATTGTAGTACAACAGAGCTCGATTTTAAGGTTCTGAAAAATGAAATTGACCAGTTTAAGTCTCTCGCGTCACTCAACAAAACCGAGTTTAGCTTGGTAGGCGCGACCGAATATACGCAGCTTGAACTGGCGATCAATCGTTTCTCGGACAGCTCAAAAACGCGTGACGATGTGTTGGCACTGTATCTCTCGCTCACCAATAACTACCTACAAATGGACGACAACTATCGCACCATGTTTAACAACCACGCGAGCGACCTAATGATGGAGAAAAACGAGTTCTTCATTTGGTTGTTTATGGTCGTTGTCGTGCTGGTTGGTATCGCCGTTCTATCGAATTTGGTGGCAATCCTAAAACTGAAAAAATCCAGTTCGAATGAGCGAGACATTGACCAAGAGTTCGATGGGCTTTATCAAGAGCTCAAACAACTGGATTTACAAAGGCTGGAAGAGTTGCTGAACGAAGTGAGCATCAATCCGAAGCAGCGTCAGATCTACTCTCACCTAAAACTGATTTTCAGCAAACTCGAAGAGCAAAAACGTAATAACGATCTCTACAAGCAGCTCTATGCTCTGATTGGTTACGAGATTCGTGGCATCACCAACACCATTAACGGCGGCGTGCAATATCTCGTACAAGAGACCGATGAGAGCGGCGTGTTGATGGCGCAAGATATAACCTCGGCTGCCAATACCTTGTCCGAGTTGGCAGAGAACTACAACCGACTCATTTCACAAGGGACCGAGAGCAAATCGAAAGAGTTTTCACTGCTCAATGTGCTGTCTGAATTGATGATTCACATCAGTTCAAAAGTGCAGCGAAATGAAGGTGAATTAGACTGCTTTATCTCGGATAACTTGCCAAATCGTGTTGAAGGGCAATCCACCAGCTTATTCTGGGTGTTGTTCCTACAGCTATCGAACGCCATCCAACTCAAAGCCGACAAAAAACTGTTTGTCACCATTGAATCGGGGGCGGCGTCAGACATTGAAAACACTCGCCTGACCATCAATCTAAACTTCTTAACCACGCTGGATGTGCCGTTTGCCAAGCTCAATACCCTACACTGGAGCGACCATAAACAGCACACTGCAACCAAAGACGATCTGGCGAAAAGCGTGTTGAAAGATTATGGCTATTACGAGAGCCATTGGTATCAATCGGGCAATCAGGAACGTTTTCAAATTCAGCTCGATTTAAAAGCCAAGAGCTTTCACACCGAGAAAACTCGCTTCGACAATAAACGTTTGTTGCTGTGTGCCAATTCTCAGCTGCGTATTGATGTGATGAACAAAATGCTGGTCAACTTGGGCTTAGAGATCACACCAATTCGAACGCCGAACGAGCTCTTCTCTGCTGCAAAAACCTTTGGCGAATACGATGCCATCATGCTGACCGACACGTTCGAGCCAAACAAACTGCCCTCCCTGAGCAAAACCGTGAAATCTCAACTGCGCAATCACCCGAATACTAAATTGCTGCTTTCAGTTACTAGCACTCAGCAAGCACAAGAGAGCCATACCTTTGTCGACAAGATTCTGAACTCTCCTGCGATTCCATATGAGTTCATCCCTAACCTGTTAGCAATCATGGAAGCGGAAGCCTCTGAAGATCAGATGGAGAACAGCTCATTCCTGATTGTTGAGGATGACCGTGTTCAACAGATTCTACTCAAACGTATTTTGAGCAAGCAAGAATACGAAGCCGACACCGTTGGCGATGGCGCAGACGCCGTTCAGCACTTCATGAATCAGCGCTCGGACATCATTTTTATGGACTGCATCATGCCAGGCATGGGCGGTATTGAAGCAACCAAACGCATTCGACAATACGAACAAGAGAGCGGACAAAACCCTTGCACCATCATAGGTGCGACAGCATTGACCAGCAGTAATGAACACCAAGCTTGTATCGAAGCTGGAATGGATTACGTGATCAGCAAACCTTATAAAAACGACGAAATCATCAAGGTGATCAACAAGTATGTGGCGGTACAGAAACTTAACTAGCTGCGTATTGGCAGCGCTTACATTGAGCAATGCTCCTTCGGCGATGGCAACCACCTTGCTTGAGGCGGTCAAACTCGGCTTGGAAAACAATTTATCTCTGCGCGCTAGTGACAAAGGCGTGGAAGAAAACGAATACAACATCGACATTAGCCGTTCTAAGTTTCTGCCCTCTTTAAACGGTGCCGCTGACACCACATGGAATGAAAACGAAACCTTATTAACGGGAACACCGGATACGCGTTCTAGCTACAACTCAAACAGCTACAGCGTGTCTTTATCGCAATCGGTGTTTAACCTTGGCGACATCTTCAAATACGGCACCGCGAAGCTTGATTTCAACATTGAAGAAATCAAACACGAGAACAAAATCCAGAGCACCATTTCTGAAATCGCGACGCAATATTTCGAGTACCTGAAAAACAACGCACAAATCAAAGCCACCAAAGTCGAGCTTAAATCGTCTGAAACACGTGAGCGCCAAATGCGTCGTAACGTGGAGCTTGGCAACACTGCGGCGAGCGAGTTGTATGAGGTGATTGCTCAGAAAGAAGGCATTGCCAATCGCTTAAGAACCCTAGAGAAAGACCGACGTGTGATTTTGAACGGTTTAGAGATTCAAGTTCAATACCCAGTCACCCCATCGCAGGACATCTACGAAAGCGTGCCCTTGGCGGAAATCAGCGAATCCGAACAACGCGCGATTCTTGAGCAAGCTTTGAAGCTAAATAACGACTTATTGGTTGCGAAGAAGACGGTAGAGCGCAGCCGAAGAGGCTTGAAAGAAAGCGGTTCAAACTTTGTGCCGACCGTATCGCTCTCTGCCAGTTACCGTTACGACGATGCGAACAACTATGACCGAACCGACCCAACCGCAACAGGAGACAGTAACTCCACCAGCGTCGGTTTGAACTTGAATGTGCCGATTTTCTCCGGCGGTTCGGATTACTACGGTTATCAAAAATCATCAACTGCCATCGAGCGAACCGAACTGCTGTACCAAGATTCGTTGTTCACTACGCGCAATAGCGTTAACACCTCGGTACTCAACATTAATGACTTCTCCCGCGCCATCAGCAGTTACGAGAACATCATCCGTGCCAACTACGCCTCCTACAAAGGCATTCAACGCGCTTACCAGCTTGGTACGCGAACCATTACCGACTTACTGGCAGCGGAAAGTAAACTGTTTAGCGCGCTACGTGATTACGAGAGCGCGCGTTATGACTACATCATTGAATCGATCAATCTTGAGCAAATCAAAGGCATGTTGTCGGTGCAATCCATCGAAAGCATCATGCAGTTGATGAGCGATATCGAGGGCAGAAGCAATCAAGACTTAGTTCCAAAACACCTTCTCTCCAAACCATCGATTAAGAAAGGAGGTCGCAATGCAAACTGAGCATTTTTCCCAAAAGATTAACTTTGCTGACAAATGTTACCTGACTTTCTCAACGGTCATCTCGACGCTGTTTGGTTTAGTACTGCCCTTTTCGATTCTGATTATCTTTGACCGAGTTTTACCTAACCAAGCCAAAGACACACTGTTTCTTCTGTTTGCAATTATCTTGATCACCATCTTCCTCGACTATCACTTAAAAAATCAGGAAGAGAAGATTTCGTCGGTGATCATGAAGCAGTTCGAAACCAACTTAACCAACAAGGTGTTTCAATCCATCTGTTTGGCTGAGATTTCGAAGTTTCGTCGTCTAGAACCCGGTGAATACCTAGAGCGTATTGCCACCATTCCAGAGATTAAATCCTTCTTTGGCGGAGAATCTGTACGGGCATTGATCAACCTTGCCGTCAGCATACTGACCATTCTGATTATCGGTCTGATCAACATTTGGGCAGGGGTGACTATCTTGCTCGCCTCCATCATTTTGGCGGTGTTCGCACTCAGTCTTTCCAAGCAAAAAATCAACAGCCTAGAAAACAAATCCGACATCGAAGGCTTAACCACTTCGAAAATTATCGAGATCATCTCTAGCCCCCTTGATATCAAAGCGCGCAATATGGAATATCGTGTTGAGAGCTTGATGACACAAATGGTGGAAGAGCGTGAAGTCGAGAACATCAAGTACGAGCAAATTGAATCAAACTTCAGCCTTATCTTGTCGCTCATACAACAGCTCTCCATTGCTTGTGTGGTGGTGGTTTTGGCCACGGCCGTTATCAACATGCAATCTAGCCAAGGCATCATGGCAGCCATCATCATGCTTACCAACCGTTACTTCGCCCCATACCAGCAAGTGATGCGCACGGTGAGCCGCTGGGAGTTGAACAAGCTTCATATTCAACGTATCGCCGAACTACTTGAGCTTGCTGCGTCTGTAGAACAGCAAAATGACACGACAGAAGTCGAGCGCATCTCGGTGAAGTATTCGGAAAAACAACGCATCGAGTTTGAACGCGGTCAGGCTTACTTGCTAACAGGGAAAAGCGGCGCAGGCAAAACCCACCTCGCCAACTGCATTACGCGGCAAAACATCGACAGCAAGCTCGATATCCAAATCAACGAGACACCACTCGATGATGTCAACTACAACGTCTGGCGTAATAGCGTGCTCATGGTCGACAAAACCAGTTCGTTCGTCGAAGGCACCATCATCGACAACCTAACTTGTTTCCGCCCGAGCTTAAACAACACCGCATTTGCGCTTTGCGAAACCATGAGCATCAAAGCACAAATCGATGCCCTTCCCGCAGGTTTCTACACCGAGCTTAAAGGACATTTACGCAACCCATTCTCGCGCCAAGTTGCTTATGCCTTGCTGCTAGTGCGTGCCTTGCTTGCAAACAAACGAGTGTTGATCTTCGACGACATCGACTGTGTTTATGACGACGACTTTGCTCGATTGGTTTTGACCAGTACCGCCTATCGCGCCAACGACAAAATCCTCATCATCGTCAGCAATAAGATGGACAAACTCAATCATCGCCTCAAACGCGTCAAACTTACCGGAGGTGACCAATGAGTATTTTGGTTGATTTTAATAATGTCCCTCAGCGCTTGTTGGACTTTGAGGCTCGCAGTTATGACGAGCGATACAATCAGTCACCTTTGATTCGTGGTTTAGCTTACACCCTCATAGCGCTTGAATGGGAAGGCACACCTTCTATCCTCAGTGACGCTTTTATCCCTAAACCAAAAGACAGCGACAGTTTTATCGCCACGATTGAACGCCTTGGTTACCGTTGCGACGTCACCAAATTAAAAACACTGGAGCACATCGAGGGGCACCCTCATCCTTGTTTTATCGAGATAGAAAACCTCACTGCGATTTTCTTGGGCACCAAAGACGGCAAACTGATCCTGTTTGATTACACCAATAACAACACCATTGAATACCCGCTCTGCAAAAAGCCATGTTTGTTGGTCTCGATCAGCGAATACTCGCGCTTGTTCCGAGAGCCGCCACCAGAATCTCAAGACCGCAGTAACTGGATTAAATACGCGTTCTATCGCTACAACAATGAACTCAAAAGCCTGATTATTCTTAGCTTTGTCATCAGTATCCTGGGCGCGCTCCAACCCTTCTTTATCATGAGTGTGTACAACTTCGCCTTGACGTCTAGCTCCCAAGCCACGCTCTATTGGCTCACGTTGTTTGCCGTGATTGTTGGGTTCTCGGAATACTTTTTTAAGAAGATGCGAGTCAACATCATTGCCACGTCAGGTAAGGACTTGGCGGTACACATTTCTCAAGCGGTTATATCCAAGCTGCTATGGCTCCCGTATGCGATGACATCCACCGCTGGCGTGTCTTCTCAGTTGGCGCGTTTAAAAGACATCGACACATTCCGCCGATTGGTAACGGCAGAATCAACCTTGAGCTACTTCGACATGCCGTTTGTTATCGTGTTCATTGTCGCGATTGCCATCATGTCAGGAACCGCTGCATTGGTCGTCATGGCGGGGTTGATTCTGATGTTGTTGTTCTGTGTTTATTCTCGTTACATCTACTCACAAGCCACGTCGAAAAGCTCTCGCGCCAACGCCATGGTTTCTTACCAATGGAATGAGATTCTTCGCGGCATCAAAACCATTCAAGGCTTGCCACTGTTGCGCGTTATTCAATCTCGCTTCAGCGCTTCACACATGCAAAGCACCAACGATGCAGAGAACGTTGCGGTGACCAACAGCAAGGTTCAAGCCGCAGGTGGCAGTTTGATTCAGGTGATCGGTACCGCAAGTATCGTGACTGCGGTTATCGGCGTAATGGATGGCACGTCTGACGCTGGCGCCATGCTTGCCACCGTGATTTTAGTCTGGAAGGCGTTAGGTCCGATAATGGGTATCTACAACTCCATATCTAAATTCCAATCCATTAAGGCGTCTTCTGCGCAAATCAACAACCTTATGGCGATGAATGACGACAAGCTAACGTTGGAGAAAAGCCCCCCTATTCGCCT
This sequence comes from Vibrio sp. MM46, assembly GCF_027587135.1. Taxonomy (NCBI): domain Bacteria; kingdom Pseudomonadati; phylum Pseudomonadota; class Gammaproteobacteria; order Vibrionales; family Vibrionaceae; genus Vibrio; species Vibrio sp. MM46. The sequence continues at coordinate 42,648 of NZ_JAPPTO010000016.1, read as the reverse complement.
CTTCCAAGGCAGCATTGTCGGCAGCGGTGTGAGCCATCGCTACACTGGCGCGGCAACAGGCTTAACCAATCTCGGGTTTAAAATTGCCCCAGGGGCGAAAGTGGTGATTTGTGGATCGACTGGTTGCGGCAAAACCACGCTAATCTCCATTCTTGCGGGTTTAGAGGATAGATACCAAGGCGCAGTGTCGGTAGACGGCTACAACATCAAACAGTTCAACAGTTATCGTTACCGAACCTCGATTAACTACATCCCGTTTAATCTACACATTTTTGAAGGCTCATTGGAGACTAACTTCATCTTGCATAATGGACTCATCCCAACAGAAAAGATGCAAGAGATGGTGAGCTTTTTCGAACTCGACGCATGGTTGCCAGAAGGATTGAACACTCAGCTAAGCGTAGATAAATGCAAGAACTTACCTAACGGTATTCAACAGAAATTGCGCCTCGCGCTGGGGCTTGGAAGCTGTGAACAATCACTGATCATCATTGATGAACCATTTAATGGCGCTGAGCAAGAAAATGCTCAGTACTTCAACCGCTTGTTCACCGATAAATTGCTAAACAAAACCGTGGTGTTCTCTACCAATGATCCGGGGTTGATCGCCACTTCGAACATGAGCTTGGTATTAGAGCCAGACGGCAACTTGAAATATTTTGGCTTAACAGACAAATACTTAAACAGCTTAAGTTAATACTGTGGCGCTTATTAACAATTAACTCTTTAATCAGACAGATACAATTGACAAAGATATAAACCAGAGAGATGATTCGACCGAGATTTAGAGGTATTTAGGATTCAGATGTATACATTTGTTGCTGACAAATTGGATGTGGTTTATTTATCAGCGATACCGGAAAACCACGCATTGCAGGACTTTGATGTGCCTGAAGAAGAACTCGAAATCCGCGAGATTGTCGAGGTGTGGTATGAGTGTGCATTTTTGCCTGATTTCAATCTCGAACAAATCGACATAGCAAACAAAGCGGAGTTAGTGGCAACACAAACTCAAGTGGTGAACAACTACACGAGCACTCTGGCTTTCTTACTCAAGAGCAGAGTGTATCGAGCTGCCCTTAACCGCATGTTGAGCATCTGGACACTCGAACCCTCCGCGAAAGCACAACTTGAGTTACTGCTTTTTGCCGAAGAGCAAGCAAAGACCAACTGAGCAACACGCAGATAGAAAAAAGCCAGCAATGACGCTGGCTTTTTAGAAGCTATTTATCGGTGTTTATACCAATCACAGTAAGTAGGTGATCAAAGTTAGCGCAGGAAAAACGCTTGAGAACAAGGCGAAAATTTTCGATAAGTAGTGATTCTACAATTAAAATTTTAAACGACGTTATCGAGCGTTTTAACCAGCTAGATTGATCACTTATTTGCTACGATTGGTATTACACCCATCCATCAAACCGAAGACGTTTTTGTATTCGCTCTACCGCCTCTTTCTGCATTTGTCTCACGCGTTCGTTAGAGATATTCAGTAAGTCCCCAACTTCAGCTAATGTTTTCACATTATGTTCAAACAAGCCAAAGCGATGAATCAGCACTTGCTGTAACTTCACAGGTAATGTGTTAACGACGTGTTCCAGTGCTTGAGTAAAGCAATGGTCTTCGCAATCTTGCTGTGGATCTGTTGTGTATTCGCTTTCGCACTGTTCGAGCGCAAATGGCGCATGATTAAGGTCGACAGTTGTTGAAACATCGATAAAGCCACTCAACGCGACTAACTCATCAACACGCTCTACCTTTACACCTGAACAATGGGACAACTCTGAAATCGAAATGTCTTTGCTCATGGTTTTGCTCGCATCATGCTTTTTCGACGCAAGGCTATTTATCTCCTTACAAACGTGAGCAGGTAAACGCACTGTGCGACCGTTATTCATTAATGCCGCTTCAATGTTTTCGCGAATCCACCACACTGCGTAAGTTGAAAAACGATAACCCGGCTCAGGATCATACTTGTCGATGGCTTTGATCAAGCCAATGTTGCCTTCTTCAATCAAATCAAGCAGCGTGAAGTTGTTACCAGTACGTTTTAAGTAGCTTTTTGCAATTTTCACCACTAAACGTAAGTTAGACTCAATCATGACCTCGCGCGCTTCTTTATCACCCGCACGATTAAGCTTGGCGTAATGCAGTTCATCTTCTCGAGAGAGTAAATCAATCCCCACGATGTCTTTTAGGTAATGTGCGTAAGGATCTTTACCTGCAGAAAACGTTTCTTTCATTGGCATCTCATCCGTGACACCTCGGGACCTAGCAAAACACTCGTTGTTCATTTCCCCGTCCTTATCAGCCAACTTTACTGGTGTAGCTCTTTGGCTACTTTTCTCCGTGGCTCAATTAATATGCCACCCAACGAATAACATTCGTTTTACGTTGAGTGTAGACAAGGCTTTTTAGCTTTACCAAGAAATTGCATTTAATTTCATATCAACCCTGCACTCAACTGTCAAAGCGTGAGCGGGTTGGGATTTATGGAGCAACATTCAGTATCGTATTTACATCAGAGTTGATAGAAGAGCTTCACTTACTAACAGTTAAATAAATTCACTTATAAAACATACGCTTAAAAACTGTACTTTACATTAGCAAACAACAAAGTCGCAGGTACTTCGCCAAACAAGCTACCACTGCTACCGTTAAAGCTTTGAATTACCGTGAGCAATTGCCAGTCATTAGCGAGGGAGTAGTTACTCGATATCCCAAGGAAATAGGAATGATCGTCGTAGTAACTGATTGAGAGCGTGACGCGGTTTAGAGGCGTTAAGTCAAAGCTCACATCGGCATACCATGTATTTCGTGTAAAGCTCAACGTTTTTGCATCAAGAGGAAGATTCAAATACGCCAATGCGCTTGATGCATCTTGCGGTTCAGAGATAAATAACCACGCCGCACGCCCCATCCAGCTGCGTTTGCCGCCAAAGCTGTAATCCGATTCAATACTGACAACCGTGGTCTTTTTGGTCGGTTCACCCTCAAATTCTGGATCAATGGGATCAAACCATGTGAGCTCTCCACGAAAACCCGCATTAAACACATCCGTTGCAAAACCAGCGCCGAGTACGTAATCCATCCGAGCTCGCCCAACAATAAACTGATAGTCCCATCCCGATTGATTGGCGAAATAACGCAGTGAGGCACTGTCTTGCCCTGACTGACGAGCTGGTGAAAACACCAAATCTACCCCATCGGCAAAGCCCAGCTTTCTGCTCAGCATGACCGCATCCGTGCCTGCTCGCTCTTCATAGTCAAAATCGTAAATCGAATACGCATTGTAGATATCGTTTGGATTCCATATCGTATTCATCGACCAATTGATACGAAAGCGCCCTAGTTGCGCTCCCCAGTCATCTTGCTGCCAAGTGAGATATAGACGATCAAGCTGACTGTTAATGACCACATCATCTTCATGCCAGTTTTTGCTTAAATCCATGTAACCAGAGTCCAACGCGACCAAATCGGCATAGCCAGGAAAGTCGGTAGAATCGCCCCAAAGAGCTCGATTTCTAAGCCCAACATTCACACGCCAGCTAGAGGAAAAACGGTATTCAAAGTTAAGTCGATTGTGTATCAGGTTATCGAACGTATTATCAGTGCCATCAGGAACACTGTAGGTTGCCATGTATTTGATGTAGCCATCCAAATCCCATGACTTTTGAGGCTCTAATCCGGGGACAGCAGACAAGGCAGAACCTGCCTGAAGATACAGCAATGAAAGACTTAACGCCTTAATAAACACTGCATTTACTTTTGTTCTGAGCAAGCCGGTATTGAATTGGAGAGCTTTGGTGCAAGTCGCAGACAAATAGGAAACAGCTCTATGCATGCGACCTCTCTGCACGATTATCAATATTACTGAAATCACGCGCTAAACGACCATCTTCAAATACGATAATGCGGTGTGCACGTTTTATCACTCGCGGATCGTGGGTCGAGAAAATAAACGTCGTTCCCTCTTGTTCGCTAAGTTGCTCCATAATGTCGAGCAACTCCGCGGTACTTTTGGCGTCTAGATTGGCAGTAGGTTCGTCCGCCATGACAAAACGAGGCTTTGGCGCTAAAGCACGAGCAACCGCAACACGCTGTTGCTGCCCGCCGGACATTTTACCTGGCACCTTATTCATCTGTTCCGCTAATCCCACTTGTTCAAGTAAGGACGTCGCACGTTCACGGCACTCTCGCTCGGTTTTACCTTGCAGCTGCATGACGAATTCCACATTCTCAAGCGCGGTTAACACAGGTAACAAACTGTAGTCTTGGAAGATGAAGCCTATATTATCGCGACGATAGGCAATCAGTTCTTTTTCTGACATCGATGAAATCATGCAACCGTCGATTTCCACTTTGCCAGAGCTTGGGGCATCAATACCGCCAATCATGTTTAGCAACGTCGTTTTTCCCGAACCAGATGGTCCCATAATCGCAACAAATTCACCCTGCTTAATCTCCAAGTCTACCGACTGCACTGCGTGCACAGGGTAATCACCATCGGCGTTGTAAATCTTAGTTAGGTTTTCTAGTTTGATGGTCATTAGCTTTTCTCCGCCATGGCATCCACAGGTCGATGCTTCAAAATTTGTCGTGCGGGATACAAGGCTGCGATAAGGCTGGCAACAAAAATCGCGACAATGATCATTTGATATTCCGCTATTGATACCCGTGGATAAAGCAAGGTATCCACGCCATAAGCCCCTAGCCCTTCCGCCATGCCAGCCAGCGACAATCCGGTAACACTTAGCACCTTAAGCATAATTGCACTCCCGAGTAACCCAAGAGCACAACCGCTTAATCCGAGGAACAAGGTTTCGAAAACGATCAACAAGCGTATCTTGTGTTTTTGCATCCCGACAGCCATTAACACACCGAACTCTCGCGTGCGTTCAAATACCGACATCAGCATGATATTGATGATGCCAAGGGTCATCGCCAGCACAAAAACCACCAGCATCACTTGGTTGGAAACATCCATCGTACTCATCATGGTCGAAAGCAAAGGTTGGATCTCCTGCCAAGGTCTCACACTGAGCAAGTCTTTACTTTCCGGCGGTAAAATAGAGTGAGTGAACGCCAGTATCTGCTTGAGCTCAGTATCGTTATTAGAAGTAAGGAGTATCGCGATTTCGTGTGTGCCACTCAGCCCCGCGACCTTTTCAAGATCTGCTTTTCGGACGTAAACATTCCCGTCATCAAATCCTGTCGATGGTGTTTTGAATATACCTCGAATACGAAATGCCGCCCCTGCAACCTCCCCGTTCACATCAGACAGAGTGAGTACCACTTTGGAGCCGACACGTAGCTTCAAGCGTTCGGCTATCTTTCTTGATACCAAAATCGGATTTCTGCCTTCTTCGCTCAGCCATTCTCCGTCGACAATATGTTTCGAGAGTGGCGTGATGTTTTGCTCTTGCTCGATATTAACGCCGTTGATGCGAATACCACGAGTGCTGCGCGCCGACGCTATCATGCCATCTGCTAGAAATCGCTCAGAAATGGCTTTCACTTCTCGGTTACTCGCCAACACTTTGCTTATCTTTTCCGCATCGGGAATCACATCTTTTAGCTCTGGATTGATTAAGTAGGACTTTTGCTGGATCTGCAAATGACTGGTTTGCCAAGAGATGGCGTTCTTAATCATGCTATCGACCAAGCCATTCATGAATCCCATCATGGCAACCACGCCCATCAAGCCAAATACCATAGCTCCGAGCATGATTGAGGTTCTCAACTTGTTGCGCCACAAGTTACGCCAAGCCAACTTAACCAGCATGAGCACCTCCTTTTAACCCTGCTGCAATAGGCATTCGAAACATGCGAACCATTGGATAAAGCAAACACAACAAAAGAATCAACAGCACGACTACGATTTGATTGAGCAGTAAATGTGGATCGAGCGAAACGGGCACGATAGGTTCAAAACCACTTTCCCGCATGAGCTTGGCAGCATCGCCGGTAATTTCGATTGGATTAAAGTAGAAATACCCCAACACAGGAGCACTCACGATAAGCCCAATAAGGATGCCAATGACGGACATAAACAGAGACTCTATCGTGAGCAGAAGGACGAGCTTGGAGCGCAGCATTCCGGTTGCCAGCATGACTGCGAACTCACGTTGGCGTTCTAATGTTGTCATCAAGATAGTCGCAAACAAGCCAAAACCAACAATGCCGTAGAGAATATAAATCAAGAAAATACCGCCCGCTTTATCTAAGGCGATTTGTTGTGCCATCTCTGGCGACAGCTCCTTCCAATCTTTCACGGCGACATTTTTGCCATACTCGGCTTTAAGCCGTTCAACGGTATTAGGTAAAGCTCTTAAACTCTCCGTATTTAAAACCCATGCGGTGACTTGGTCATCCAATGAATACAGGCTTTGCGCAGTATCGAGCGGCATGTAAACCAACTGAGAATCAAGCTGCTGCAAAGGGAAATGAAGAATGCCCGAGATTTGATACAAACCTGCCGCGGTCTGTCCTCGATAACCGGCGCCGTAAAGCACCAATTCATCGCCAACCTTGAGTTGCAAATAATTGGCTAAACCACCACCGACTAGCACTGATTTTTGCCCTGATTGGATGTAGCTTCCCTCAATCAATTTGTCGCTGATATTGGAGTACTGATCTTCAGCTTCAGGCTCAACGCCTAGTACCATCACGCCTTTTGAGCGTTCATCTTTTGCGGCTAAAGCAAAAGACTCTATCCGAGGTAATACCACATCAATGTTGGGATTGTTTTTCGCCGCCGAAATGAAGGTGTTGGTTTGCGGCAAGACATCATCAATGCTGGAAGAGTCACCAAACTCGGGGTTTTGCAGTTGAATCAGACCCGTATAAAACTTGGCGGCATTTTTGATATTGGACGTATAACTGCCTTCTTGAAACGCTCGCGTAATAAGCGAAAGAAACAGCACCAATGCCAACGCAGACGCCGTCAGTAGTGTCCTGCGTTTTTGTCGCCAGAGGTTTCGCCAAGCCAGTTTCACAAGCATTGATTCGCTTCCTACCGTTGATGTTTGATGATCCGTTTCTTCTTTTAGTCGTTCATTTATCCAAACTTAGTCGCGCAGCGATTTCATCTGTTGCTGAGAGAAAAAACTGTCATCGATATCGAAATCAAACTGCGCTTGGTGGGTGATGAGTACGGTTTTGTTCTCTGGCTTATCAAGCGGCTGCATTTCCATTCTGGTCGCTAATTTTCTCCCGCCGAGCTCTTTCACGTCATAAGTCGTCATCACGTTCACTCGCTCATCAAACTCATCGTAGAATTCCACTTTGCGCTGTAGGAAGGTCGATTTGGAAATCCACAACGTTACTTTGCTCCAAACCACAGGAGCATCGGGCTTAGCAACGGCGTCTATCACCCAAACCTTGTCGCCATCAAACGTATCCTCGCCTTTTAATTCATGTTGATAATCGACCACGATAGAGGACTGGTTTATCAAGTCATCATTGGTGAAGTCAGAGCCCATCCACGATTGGCTCAACATAGATGGCGCAATTTTGATGACGCGTTCAATACTCGGCACCCAATTCCACATTTCCCTCTGTCGTTTTAGAGAAGCGCTGCCCTTATCTTTGGCTGGCGCCGTAACCAACACCAAAGACAAATCCGTCCCTTTTGTCCAACTCTTCATGGTCATCGACCGAGTCCAATCAGGACGAATGATCTCCATTGTAGATTCGGTATAACTGGAATCACCGCGCATTGCTTGATCTGACTTTTGCACGATATCAAAAGCACTTTCAGCCACAGCAGTAAATGAAATGGACCAACACAATAGAGATAACAAAGCAGTACGCATAACCATCCTCGACACTGAAATCCAACACTATTTGCGTCAGAAATGACAATAAAAACAGGGAGTTCAAATCAGTATAGCAAGGAGAGGATGAAGGTCAGCGAGAGCACGCTCAAAGTTTTACTGAGCTTTACGAAGTAATGGTTCCACTTTGTTTCTGTTGATAATTTGGAACACCGCACGATTCTTGCCACTGGCTTTCCCACGATACATAAGTTGATCAGCATTTTGCAGGCTTGGTTGTTCATCAAATTTTGGATAATACGCGCACCCTAAACTGATACTCATGCTAATCGTTTGTCCATCTAAGGTCACTGGTGCGCAATTTACTTGGGTGCAAATTGTACGAGCAAGAGCTTCTGCTTCCTCAGCAGAGAGCGAAGCCGTTACTAAGGCAAACTCTTCACCACCAATGCGCGCTAAAGTCATTCTTTCATCGATGACAGATCTTGCTGTATTCCCGACAGCAACAATAGCTTGATCCCCAACCAAATGTCCAAATTGATCATTGATGGATTTAAAGTCATCAATATCAAACACCATTACGGTCAGGTTTCTTTTTACTGTACTTAACGTCGCCAACCTTTCTATCAAGTGACGTCGATTATAAAGCTTAGTGAGAGGGTCAGTCAGGGTAAGCTCAAAAAGCTGTTGATTCGCCATAGTGAGTTGCCGAGTACGCAAAGCAACCGTACGCTTAAGTGAAAAAATATGGAACATGGCAGCAATAATCAGCGCAAAAACAGCAAGTGGAGCAAGATACGCTGGATAGACGGTTTTAACATGAATCCAACGACTGAGGATCCGGTCCTTATTTGCCTCCATGACTATCTCAAAATTCCTCGATACCTCTTCAATCGACTTTGCACTGCTGTCACCCGTCGCGATTCTTAAATCTTTGCTGTAAAGATGCAATGCAGGTAAGAAAGTCACCGAGTCAGGTGTTGTTGCCATGTAGAAATTGGATACCTGGGTATCAGCGACAAACAGAAAAATTTGCTTATTCGTAACCGCTGTTAGCAACGCATCATTATTCGAAAACAACCGTATTGCCGCGTTCGGGTAGCGTTTACGAACGAAAGTCTCTTCGTATCCTCCTTTCACCAAACCAACTTCCATTGCCGACTCACCTTTCAGCACCGATTCCACGTCAATTCCTAACAGGTCACTGTTTACATAAAGTTGAGTATCGATAGGCATAATCACTGTGCCAAAGTTCAGATACTGGCTGCGCTCTGCAGAAAATATCAATCCAGCATGGATATCTGCTCGTCCCTCTTTTACTGCTAGTAAAGATTCTTCCCAGTCAAGCAAAAGAAATTTCACATGAACATCATTTCGAACGGAGTACTCGCGCCAGAAGTCAATTAAGATGCCTTGCGGCTCGCCGTCTGGCGTAAGGTATGAGAAGGGTTTCCATGCTTTTGAATTAGCAACAACCAAGGTACCTTGCTTAGTTTCGTGCCCGTAGACTGCGCTGGAATGGAACGCAACAATAAGCAGCAGCAACATGCCAAATATTGTGTTTTTCCAATCATTAGTACTATAACGCATGAAGGTCATACCTACTTCTCACTAACCTACCCTAAAGGGCTATCTAAGACTTAAATAGAACTAAAGGTATAGCAGAGGTTCTTTCTTTAGGTAGCAACTCTTATTGATATGAATCTAAATTAGTACCTTTACACTGAAAAATGGCACTTTTACATTAGATTATTTTATAAAATCATCACGAATTGTTATGAATTTAATATGAATAAAAGTTCGAAACTCCGGGTTTCTCTGGGTTGAGCCTTTTAGCGACATGAGTAACACCTGACACAGTCCACAAAATCACACAAAAAAGTTAATGATTATTCGCTCGACAAGAATCACTTTGTTAACTTACGCGCAATTTTTTTGTGACTCGAAATTTTCGCTTTCGCCATGCCTTCTCAATATAGAATTAACAAAATCATCGAAATTGGCGATACGCTGCATCGTAGTGGCTGTGCGCCATACAAAGTAGAGAAATACACTCAGCACTACGCGCAAAAACATGGCGTGGATGTGATGATTCAAGCCACGCCAACCGCGATCAATTATCAATTTCCAGATGATAACAATGCAGTGGTACTCAAGCGCTTGAAACCAGCTTCAATCAACTTAAGTTTGCTAGCTAACACCATCATTCGAATCAACCAACCGAGTTGCGAACCCGTCCCAGAGCCTGCTGGATATCCTTCATGGGTTATTGCATTGGCGAATATGGGCATTCCACCCGCGTACTTGATGCTGGTCGGCAGTACTTTAGAAGCGGTCGGCTTTGCTTTTATTCTTGGTTTTATGGTCTGGGGATGCCAGCAAGTTTGCCGAGCGAGACGTGCAATTGCAGTTGAGTTCATTGCAGCTTTGTTCACAGGTATTATTGTTGCGTACCTGTCCAGCACTGGACTGCCGATCCCTGTTTGGGCGCTATGTATCGCAACGATTGTCTTATTTGTACCCGGACTCTCCATCGCTAACTCCCTTGAATGTCTCGCATTTAATGATTTGGTATCAGGGACCAGTTTATTGGGGCAATGCGCTCTTACGTTGATCAAGTTGTTTGTTGGCATCACCATGGGGCTCAATATCGGTGAAGCCATTTGGGGACAAGCGCAATCCATCGCCTACACCAATGAAATCCCGATTTGGATGCACATCAGCGGACTATTCTTAATTTCCGCCAGCCTTGGAGTGATCTTTAACGCTCGCCCTATCGACATTCTGCTTGGCTTACCCGTTGCAATGCTGGGCATGTGGGGACCTTTTTATCTTGGTTTCGAAAGTGGCTGGGTTGTGGGGACTTGGGTAACTACAGTTCTGATTACATTATACGGAACTTGGATTGCGAAAAAGATGGAACTGACTGGCTCTATCTACATTGTTCAAGGCATCATCATTTTGGTTCCAGGTAGCCGCGTCTTAGTAAGCGCAAGCCAATCCGTGTTTGAACAATCTATTTTACCCATTCCAAGTATTGGTCTGTCTGCGCTGTTTATGTTCTCTGCTATCGTTGCGGGGCAAATCACGGCTTACTCAATTTACTCTCCAAAAATAGAACGCTAAAACCCCCTCTCGCCATCACCTTCAGATAAGAAAAAAGCCCTATTCAAAATCCACTTTAGTGAGAACTTTGAATAGGGCTCTTTGCCTCTATGTTTTGCTTTCCGATTGAAGCTGCCTTTGCCTTTTTTGGCTTTCACAACCCGCGTTCTAAACAGTTGACTAGTGACGACAGCTTTAAGTGCGTTGTCTTTGATTTCCCCTCTGCCAAACTCGGTATCTTGATTCAATTCATTTGGCTGAGGATTAGATTTGTTCTTTACCATACTTCCTCCTTAATGGTCGAACCAGATTGGACAATAATTAGGGGAAATAGTCAAATTTGTATAATAAAATTCATTTTATTCTCCAAAAACTTCACAACAACGTCATTTATTTGAAAATTCATCAAAAATACACCGTATAAAAAGTGACTAGATACAAATATTTGCCCTTGATGGGTCGATATATGTTGACTATACCCGTAATTAACCTAGACTCGAACACGGCTAGAAAGAAAGTTCTTTGTTTTCACATTTCGTTGGATTACTCGTAACTCCCCCGTCCTGTGGTACGCAATAGCAATTTATTTTTCCACGCTATAAGCGCCGATTAGGCGAAGATTTACATAAAATTAGATATTTAGGAAATAGACATGTCTAACAAAGCTACTGGTACAGTTAAGTGGTTCAACGAAACTAAAGGCTTCGGTTTCATCCAACAAGAAAACGGTCCTGACGTTTTCGCTCACTTCTCTGCAATCCAAGGTGACGGCTTCCGTACGCTTGTTGAAGGTCAGAAAGTAGAATTCGAAATCACTCAAGGTCAAAAAGGTCCACAAGCTGAGAAAATCACTCTAGTTTAATCCTTTAAGATTTTGATATGGTAGCCAGCTTTTAGCTGGCTATTTTTTTGCCCTTCATTTATCGATACTTCCTATGGCTCTAAAACCAACAATTTACAAGTTTCGTATCGCAATCTCTGATATGAACAACGATTACTACGATTCAAAAAATCTTACTATCGCCCTTCACCCTTCTGAAAAGCCACAGCGCATGTTGGCTCGTATTTTCGCCTACTGCTTGAATGCACAAGATGATCTTGAGTTCACTAAGGGTCTATCTACAACAGAAGAACCAGATTTGTGGCGTGTAGAGGACGACCAATCTATCACTCACTGGATTGAGATTGGCGAACCAGAACCAGATCGCATCAAGAAAGCGACCCGTTTGGCTAAGAAAGTAAAAGTCTATACCTACAACACCAAAGCCTCCGTTTGGTGGGATAAGATGGCGGGCAAATTTGGCATGCTTCCAGTGGATGTGGCAAGCCTTGACTACGATGCTATCGACTTGATTTCACAACACCTTGACCGTGGCACTAGCCTATCTGTTATGATTACCGGCACCTCTATTTTCGTTGATATTAACGAACAACACGTCGAAGTGACGGTGAAGGAATTGCAAAGTAATGACGCCTCTTAATGAACTGATCCAAGAAATGGGGTTCAAAAACATTCCCTTCGTTAATGAGCATAAGGCTGCAAGACGACGTTGGACAAAAGAACAAGCCCCATTGTTCATTAGAGTATGTGAAAACAAGCCTGACACAGCCCCTGCGCTGCATATGCTTGGGCTTTTGACTAAATCTCACATCGAAGCCAGCGCCCTGTATGAACAACATGCCACCTCCACTCACCACATGCAGCAAGTGTTGAACGACACGCTTGGTGAAGAGCACGCGGAAAAGTTCACCAATCAGTCGGCCGAAGACTTAGTACTGGTGACGCATTTATGGCTATACACCCAAGGCTATCTAAATATGGATTTTAGCCTTGCTCATGACCATGCAGAACAAACGCAAAATATCCTGCAACATGAGTTAATGATTAAGCGCATGGATTTGGATGCTTTTCGTACCGATTTAATGCAGAGTTTCTATCTTGGTAAAGAAGCTAACCCAGTAAAAGCAATTGGGCTATTGGGTTGGGCAAAACGTCTGTTTTCCTCATAAAATACATGGTTTTGTCAAAACCAAACACCTGATAGACTACGCCCTTTCATGCAACGGCTTTCTACGCTCAACGACTTCGTTACGTAAGTTCGTTGCATGATATACAAGGACACTCATCCACTGAACATCAAGGGATCATTATGAAGTTTATCCGTTGGATTTCATAAAAAAACAATGAAACACTTTTAAATCAATATGTTATTTAAAATTAACTGTTCATAAACACAGTAGTTAAACACCAAAATAACCGATAAAAACCGACCTAAAATGACGAGTGCCGCCACGAATGCCGCCACTAAATCTGATGCTTTAGAGTCTAGAAGGTTCTGAACATTAGATATCGAAATAGTAAAACATCTGACAATTACTTCAACGCCTCCTTCCCCCCTGGTTTTTTCTAAGACCGACAGTAACCGACAAAAGTCGACCTTGACACGACTCAAGCCATAACCCTTAAAATTCAATAAGTTACAATAAAACCATCATTCAAATAGAATATGAGAACTGTGAACTACTGTACACAAAATTGGTGTCCTTAACTTTGACACCAACTGAAAAACATATGTATAAATATACATACAAACTTTGCTCTTTGTTAATTTGTGCCTAGGCAGATAAAACGCCGCAACAGAACGTTGGAAACGTGCTCCACTGCATCAGTTTTATCGACGGGGAAGCCCCACTAAACACTTAGTGGAGAGAAATATTCCCCAAACACACCCGACGTCTCGCAAACGGGCTGGGTTCGGTTTTGCTCTGAGCCGATGAAAGTGAAAGAGCATTCTCGTAAGGAGAAAAAATTATGACCGAAAAACTCAAACAGTTTCGTTCTTATCGCTACCTAAGAACTCAATCAAAGGTCGATAAAGCAACAAAAGAACGAACGTTACATGACATTGAACTAGAGCGAACACGTAATCACTTCAGACGGTTTCACGCTCGTGAGTTCTTAGCAATGAGGTAAATGAAATGCTACAAAACGCAGAAAAAGATACAACTGGAATTTGGTTCGATATGGACTCTGAAACCAACCAAAAACTAGAGGAATCTGCCGAGTTCAACAAGCGAACAAAACGGCAAGAAGCAAGCTTCCGTTTAAGTGACCATCTGACTAAGTTCGACCGACACATGCCCCCTCGCGCTAAAGCATAGCGTTTTTTTAATCCAGAAGATCCAATCTTGGGACGAAAGGAGTCTCACATGGATAACAAAGAGCTCATAGAGGGAAAACTCACCCTCGACCAACAAACATACGATCTTCTCAACCAAGCCTCTCAACGCTCTTTTCGCTCCTTAAAAAAGGAAGCTTCCCTTCGCTTAATTGACCACGTACAACGATTTCATCACAGCCCACAAAACAAGCTTGATGAGATAGTGTTTAAAACGTCCATTAAGATCCCTATCAGGGTAAGAAAAAGCGTTGTACCTTGCCTGTATCGAGGTAATTACAAAGTGAAAACCTTGGTTGACGAATATTCGATCCGTTTAAAAGACCACTTAAAACGATACCCAACCATATCAGCGGTTGGTGTCGTACAGGAGGAAAAACATGCTCCTTGAGTTGAGCGCGTTAATCCCTCTACTCAATACCTGCCAAAGCCAAGTTGACGCAAGCATTCTCAAACGTCTCATCGATAATGAAAGCTCTCGTAATCCCTACGCTATCGCTGTAGTTGGAGCTAAACCTATCAATCAACCTAAGACCAAACTAGAAGCCATCCAAATTGCAACCGATCTAGAGAAGCAAGGCTTTAAGTACAGCTTGGGATTGATGCAAATCTACAAAGAGAACTTTCCCGCCTATGGCATGACTATCGAAACCGCATTTGACGCTTGTAAAAGCATTGAGGTCGGAGCGGATATTTACGCTAAGTGTTACCACCGCGCAAAAGCGCAAGTACCAAACAAGGCACACCAACAACTACTTGATGATGCCGCCTCTTGTTATTACTCCAATAACTTCACACGAGGCTATCAAGGTGAAAGAGAAAAAGGACTGAGCTACGTTGAGAAATTCAACCAAGCAAAGAAACTTCCCTCCAACACCATTACTGAATCTTACAGCTCACCCTTTGAGTCTTCTCAACCTTCAAAACCAACACCACCAAAGCAAGCCCATTTATGGGATGTCTTTGGTGACTTCTCTAATTAATAAGGAAATATTCAATGCAAGCACTTAATTCAAACACGCAAACATACAACAGCCTAAAAGTGGCATTCATCGCCATGATGCTTGTTCTTTTTTGCCATCCAGCTATCGCCGCAGGAGGCTTGGATGAGGCAACGAACTGGGTAGATGAAGTCGCAGCATGGGCATACAAACTCTTAGGCTCAGCCGTCTTTCTATATAGTACCTACATGGTCATCATGGCCTTGGCTGAGAAAAAAACGTGGGGGGATGTGGGCATCAGTATCGCTAAAGCGGCAGGCGCTGGCGGTATCGTCGCGGCAGTTGCTTACGCTTGGTCTATTTGGGGAAGCTAATCATGTATGACGAAGAACGAGATCAATACGCCAGTTATAACTCACTGGCTCGCAAACCACTCATGCTAGGGATACCTATCATCCCTCTCATTACAGGGATGTTGTTGATGCTGCTGACTGGTTGGCTTGGGCTGAGTTTCTTCGGAGTAAAAGGGCTGATTTTTCCAGCCTTTATTGCTTTAGGACTACTGTATATCCGCGTTCGCAGCGAGGAAGACAGCCGAGCCATCGATGAAATGAAATGGGAGGTAAAAGGCTTTTTAACTCGCCTTCGCTGCCAGTCCAACACCATTTCATTCACTTCTATCGATAATCACCCATTCAGGAGAAAGCAACATGTCAGCGAATGGTTTAAAAACAATACCCCTGACTGACCTCCCTGCTTATGGTTACCCAATCAATCGAACCATGCTTTCTTTGGATGACTCCAAAATCATGGCAACCATAAGCCTTAACGGGATACCTTTCGAGTCAGAATCTTACAACACGCTCAAACCTTCCTTTGAGCTCGTGAAAAACATCCTTAGCACCCTCGCTAAAAAGTACGGTAGTCAACTTGCTATTTGGACACACATCATCAAACGCAAAGAACGTTTTGAAGCCAACTACAGCTTCAAGAGCGACTTCATGCAGCGCTTTTCTGATCGTTATTTGCAAGACTTTTCCGGTGAGGATTTTTTCAGTGTCCGTTACTACATCACCTTTGTGCTCAACTACAAAGGCACACTCACCGAAGGAGAAGATGAGCTTGGTGATATTCTCAAGACGGTTTCAGCCGCATTAAGGCGTTTTGATAGTGAAGTACTTGAAGTTGGTGATGATCACCGCTGTGAACACGTTGAATTTCTTTCTTACCTACTCAACTACAACGACCAACCTAAGCCACTTACGTCAGAAAAAGTGCGCAATTATATCGGTCATAGTGATTGGCACTTCGGTCACGACTTGCTCGAAGTTCGCAATGCGAACAACGAGACCACCAAGTTCGCCACCTTCTTCGAGCTTGACGCCCTGCCAATCGCAACAGAAATGGGGATGTGGGATTTTGTCTTAAGTCAACCAACTGAATTTATTCTGACTCAGTCCATGATCTTCATGCAGTCCCTCAAAGCTCAAAAGATAATAGACAGGCAAGTCAACTTCATTGAGTCCAGTGACAACGCGGAACATGAATTAGAAGAGCTGCAAGCGGCGCGAGACTATGTTGCTTCTGGCGCGGTCAGTTTTGGAGACTATCACGCATCTCTGGTCGTTATTAGTGACTCACCAGATAAAGTGATAATAGATAGTGCTGACTTAAATGGTCAGTTCCTAGCTAAAGGCACGGTATTAAAGCGTTCGAACCTCAAGTCTCAGTTCTCGTTTTTAAGCGCCCTTCCCGCGTCAAAGATGCGCATCAAACCCTCTCCACGAACTATTACTAACCTTGTCTCGACGTGGTCACTGCATAACTACTCAACAGGCAAAGCAATAGGCAATCCGGTTGGTGATGGCAGCGCTATCATTCCTTTAAAAACGCTGTCTAACTCCCTGTTCCACTTTAACTGTCATGCCTCGACAATAGGCAAAAACAATACGGGAGAAAAGAGCACAGGACACACCATGCTCCTCGGAGCTTCGGGCTCTGGTAAAACCACGCTAGAGGCCACACTTACTGGCTTTTTCACTCGCTTTGATCAGCAAATCTTTTGTATCGACTATAAACGCTCTACCGAGCTGTTTATTCGAGCGTTTGGTGGTGAATACTTTTCGATTAAGGAAGGCGAAGATACAGGCATCAACCCTTTCCAATTGGAGCAGTCACCAAAACTCGTTAGCTTCTTAAACCATCTTGTTTGCCGCTTGGCGCAAGACTCACAAGGGCACATCAGCGCTCATGATGAGCAGGAAATCAAAGACGCGATAGACAGCGTGATGACCTTTAACGCGCCAATGCGCGGCCTCAGTATGATGCTGCAATCCATTCAAAATCCGGATTTGCGCATGAGGCTCAGCAAATGGTGTCGCAGTGAAAACGGTAAGCTCGCTTGGTGTTTAGACTCACCTCATAACCAGTTCAACCCAAAAACAATGGATCGCATTGGCTTTGATTCAACTCTGCTACTAGAGAAGGATTCAAGCGGCCATGTTCATCCTGCTAGTGAGCCCATTCTTGCCTGTTTGTTCTTCTTAAAAGAGCTAATACAAGAGTCCGGCAAGTTACTGCAAACCATTGTGGAAGAGTTCTGGATGCCAGCGAACTTTCCTCTCACCCAAGCGGTGATGAAGCGAACGTTAAAGACTGGACGTTTAATGAATGAATTTATGGTGCTGTCATCACAGTCACCAGAAGATGCGATTCATTGTGAAATCTTCCCTGCGATCGTCCAACAAACAGCAACCAAAGTGTACTTGCCTAACCCTGATGCAGAGTATGACGCTTACAAGCAATGCAACCTGACCAAAGGTGAGTTCGATAAGCTCAAGGCGCTCGATAAACAAAGCCGAACCATGCTCATTAAGCAATCGAACACCAGTTGTTTTGCAAAGCTGGATTTAGGTGGCTTTGATGAGTTCCTACCGATTATCTCAGGCTCTACTGATGATATTGTGCTGTGTGAAACCATTCGCGCAGAGGTAGGCCATGATCCTGATTTGTGGATACCTGAACTACTGAAAAGGAGATAACCATGCTTAAACGAACCACGCTTGCCCTATGCATTGCATTAGCATTGAACGCCTCAACACAAGCATCAGGTATCCCCGTTGTTGACGTTGCGGGTATTACTCAAATGGTGATTGATAGTGCGCAGCGAGCTCAAGAGTTTACGCAGTCGATAAGCGAAGCTCGCAACCGCCTTAATCAACTCAAAAGCCAAGCGGAGCATTATAAATCGATGGTCGAAGGTCACTATGGATTCGAAGAAATACTCAGTGACCCGAACTTAAACGATGTGATCGACCTCAGTGCATACAGTGATTTGTATGAAGCAGTTGATGATATATCCGACTTACGTTCTGAATTTGACCTTTATTCCGACGACCCCGTGATACAGAGGCGCTATGATACGCAACTGAAACAACTTCGTTTTCAGGAAATGCTTTATGAGCGCAGCAATGAACGTAACGAACGAATGAGTCGTCTACTCAATCAGTTTGGCACAGCAACAACACCAGCAGCCAAAGAAGACTTAGCGAACAGCATCAACTTTGAAACTATGCGGATGCAAAACGAGCAACGCATGATGGATTCAATGTCAGATATGCTAGAACGCCGGAAACAACTTGAAAACGAGCAACAACTTAACAAGCAGTACAATGCCTTTACGAATGGTGATGGCATTAAATTTTAATAAGGAGTTACTAATGAAAAAGCTAATATCCCTTCTTTTCGTGTCTGCAACTCTTGCTGGTTGTGGGAATGAAACAAAAACTACCGAATATTACTCGCAGCACTTAGAAGAAGCTAAAACAGTTCATAGTGAGTGTGAGAAAAGCTCGGCTACACCAAACGAGAACTGCAAAAACGCTCGAAAAGCTCTGCTTGAAAATAGTTTTGACCAATTTACGAATGGGGATGGTATTTCCTATTAGGAGGCTCTATGTTTGACCTGCTTTTCGACTTCGTTCATCAAATAACACAGCAAAATATCGCCAGCTTCGTTGGTGTATTTGCAGCCACTATCACGCCCCTAATTGGGGCGTGCGTTGTTTTATATGCTATCTACCTTGCATTTCAGGCGCTCTATGATGCTGAAAACATGTTGATAATGGAGTCGTTAAAATTCATGGCTTCATTAGCATTCTGTACTACTGTAGCGCTTAACACCTCGCGGTACTTAAACAGCATAGTTCCTATGGTGTACTACTCGGGAGATGATATTTCTAGCTCACTACTTGGGAGTACAGGAAGCGGGAGTTTGCAGACTATGTTTGAGACCATGTTGAAGCAATTCAGTGCAGTATGGGAGCAAGCAAATTTTGGATTAACCGACTCGTGGTCTCGCTCTATACTTTTTATCTTCTCAGCTTGCTTAATCTTACTAGGGTATATGCCCTTTTTACTTGTAGCTACGGCATACCTATTAATTGCCAAGGTCATGGTCAGCTTCTTACTTATACTTGGCCCACTATTTATCATGTTCGCTTTCTTTCCCTCAACACGAGACATGTTCAAGACATGGAGTGGTCAATGCTTGAATTATGTACTTTTAACCATTGTTTACCCCTTAGCGTTCAGCATTTTCACCCAAACTATCGAATACATAGTATTTAATGGTGAAGACAAAATGACCCTAAGTAGTATCTTCGTAATGTTTATCTTATTTGGTTGCTGCATCTTAATCTCTGTCCAAATACCTGTGTTCTGTTCATCCCTATCGGGTGGCGTTGGTATTAACGGCTTAGTTAGCAATATGGGGATGGGAATGCGAAGCTTAAGCAACGCAGCTAAAGGTGGCGCAGGGGCTGCAACCCAAGCTGGAAAAAGCACATACAGTGGCGCCAAGTCATTAGGCGATAAGTTCAAAAACCGAATTAGACCAGGCTAACACCTTCCTCACACTCTCATCCTAGACACCGCACCGCTTTACGCGGTTTTTTTGTATCTAAAAAAGGACATTTTTATGAAGACGTTCACCCTGCTATTGGTGGCGTGTTTGACTGTGGGTTGCTCTAGCACTCCACCGCCGCCACCGGAGCCAAAAGGCAATATCACTCCGGTTAACCCCTCCAAAGTTAACCTTGCTGATTTGTACACCCAAGGAGACATGCAATGAGCACAACCATCGATTCTGCCTTGGAACACAATCATGCCAAGGCCGATAAAAAACCAACCGCCAACCATCAAAAACAAGCTGATGCGTACCTCGAAGAGATTAAGCAGTTCGAGCAAGACCGCGTTGAAATCGCCAAAAAAAACGCGAAGACCGCATGGAAAGTCACAACGGGCTCTAGCTTTCTCGCGTTGGTTCTCGGCATTGCGATTGTTGTAATGATGCCACTAAAAACCGTGGACTATCGGTTGCTCTACATCGACCCACAAACAGGTATGACTCAAATCATTCAACCACTCGCTGACGCAAGAGAAATCACGTACGGCGAAGCGTTAGATAAGCATTGGTTGAATCGTTACGTCATTACTCGTGGCTCTTACCAATGGCAAACCGTTCAAGATGCCTTTGACTACATCAAACTCACCAGTCGTCACGATGTATTTAGCGCTTACAACATGCAGCTACGAGCTAAGAACTCCCCTGTCGAAGTGTTCAAAGACTATAAGAAAATCCACTTAGAAGACGTTTCCATTTCGTTCTTGCCAACCCGTCAAGACCAAATGCTCGCGCAAGTGTCCTTCACCAAAGTGGTACTCAATAGCGATGACACGCCTGACACCTCTTACCTACCGACCAAATGGAGCGCCACCGTTACCTTTGATTACCTCAAGGAAATCAAAACGGAATCAGAGCGCCAACTTAACCCACTTGGTTTCCGAGTCACCAGTTATCAAGAAAACAGGGTGATCCAATGATGAAACAACTGATTGTCTCTTTGGCGTGTTTGATGGCGTTCTCCACCCACGCCTTAACCCTACCAAAGCATCAAGGCAAAGACCGCCGCATCGTGTATGCAGAGTACGACCCTAGCGATGTGATTGCGATACGCACCAAAGTGGGCGTCGCCACCCTCATTCAGCTCGACAAGAATGAAACCATTGTTGGCGAGCACTCTGGTTTAGGGATGGGTGATGCCGCCGCATGGGGGTTTAACGTGCGCGGTAACAACGTGTTCTTTAAACCTCAAGCCAAACAGCCCAATACCAACTTAACCATCGTAAGCGATTTAGGGCGCACTTACTCATTTGAACTGTTCACCAATAAACAGCCGTTCTACGTGGTAAAAATGCGTTACCCAACACCGAAGAAAGCCAGCCCTACCCCTCTCAAAGCCCCTTGTACCGATGGGAAATACAACTTCCGTTACGTGAAGTGGGGCGATGAGGAATTATCCCCTGCTTACGCGTGGGATAATGGTCGCTTCACCTGCATGAAGTTTTCTAAAAACGCCGAACTGCCTGTGATTTACCAAATCAACACCGACGGCAAAGAGTCTTTAGTGAACTACCACATTGAGCAAGACACTATCGTGATCCATTCGGTTGCCAATGAATACCGCTTGCGCCTTGGTGAGCGTGTTTTAGGGGTGCTTTCTCACTTTGTCGAGTTCGCTGGTCACAACCAAAAAGCGACCTCGATTAAAGCCACTCGCGTCATTAAGGAGGACGAACATGAGCGATGACAACACCATCCCAAGCGCTTATGAAAGTGCCAACCTCGACCGTGGCGAGCTCACAGTGAGCTGTCGTAAAAAGAAAAACAAAGCGGTCATTGTGATCGCTTTGGTGATACTCGCTTTGGTCGTCGTAGTAGTGGGGATTCTGTTCGCGATTAATCAATTTCGTGAAGCGGAAGTGGAAACAAAGCCCCTACAGCCAGAGTCTACTGCCGAGGTGGTTGGCGTTGAAAAAAGCACGGTCGGCAACGACAGTGCATGGTTTGAGAAAGCCAAACGTGACCATGAAAAAGACAAAGTTCAGCAAGAACGCGCCGCTCAATGGAGGCGAGAACAAGAGCTCAAGCAAGCCAAAGCGCAAGCAACGCAGCAGCAACCAGTCATCGTGCCTAAAGCGGGCGTTCCAGAGCCAAATGTCGCAAAGCAATCTTCCACCACATCAAAGCGAGACAAGAATGCGCCACCGACTTCGCAAGAGCGTCGCTTAATGGGTGGTCTTATGGTCAACGTTGAAAGCGGCAGCTCTGCCAGTGGTCAAAGCACGCCTGAACCTGCCTCTTACGACAACAGCTATGAAGCACCGACCTTCGCAATGGGTCACGCCTCCAAGCGCAAGCAAGGAGGATTAGACTTTTTGCTCAAACATGGCTCAATCATTCCTTGTGCACTCTACAGTCAGGTCATTTCTGACTATCAGGGCATTGTGATGTGTCGCGTCACTCAAGATGTCTACAGCGCCAATGGTAAGGCATTATTGGTTGAGCGCGGTTCGCTGCTCACGGGGTCGCAAAATGTCCAGTTAGAAGCAGGGAAAAACCGCGTATTCACAACGTGGGCAGATATCGAGACGCCGAACGGGATAGCCATTCGCATCAATTCACTGGGTGCAGGTCGCCTCGGCGCAAGCGGTAACGAGGCTTGGGTCGATAATCACTTTAAAGAGCGCTTTGGCGGCGCAATATTACTGTCCTTCCTTGATGATGCTTTTGGCGCTCTCGCGGAAAAAGCCGCTTCATCTAATGGTGATATTACCTTTGATAGCTCAACTGAGAATGCCAGCAACATAGCAGAGAAGGCACTTGAGAGTAGCATCAACATTTCACCAACGGGTTACACCCAAATCGGTCAACGCATCAACATCATTGTTGCTCGCGACATTGATATGTCGAGTGTGTACACCTTCGAGTAACCGCTAAATTCGGTTGGTCCGCGGGATTACATAAATGATCTATATGTAAAATTTTAGACCCGATGGACCAACCACCTTCCTACTTAACTTACCTCAATACCAGGCTCGCTTTTGGCTGCAATAACGGGCGTAGCGCTTGTTGAGACAAAAGGAGTAACACGCTACGCGTGGATAAAGACTTTGGAGATTGTCCATGGAAACCCTAGCTGAATTTGATATCGCGCTCGCGCAGCGCCTCAACATCATCACCCCTAACTTTCTTGCTCATGCCTCACCGAAATTCGTCAATTATTGGCTTGAGGTGCAAAAAGAAATCGAGCAGCGAAGCACGCTCTATAACGCAGAGGATAGTCATGAACACCATCGATAAGGCCGCAACGGTCAATCAATTACTCAACATGACCGGGCTGCGCCACTACTTAGACTTAGAAGGACTCACCGAGATTGCCATCAATCGGCCTAACGAGGTGTGGTTTGATCGTGGTAACGGTTGGGAGCGCGACGCGCTGCCAAACTTATCATTAAACATGTGCAGCAATCTTGCAAAAGCGTTAGCCACGTTCGCGGGGCTGACCATTCCTCTCGGTGAAGCCAATCCTGTCGCCTCAGTCATTTTTCCTGATGGTGAGCGCGGCCAAATTGCTATTCCCCCTGCCACTGAAAACGGCATTGTCAGCATGACCATCCGCAAGCCTTCTCTCACTCGATTTGCGCTGTCGAGCTACCAAGAAAGCGGTCGATTCTCTGGCTTTAGAGAAATGGATGTGAACCGTGTTGAATTAACACCGGTTCAAGAGCAGCTTCTTACGCTCAGACAAAATGGCGACATGGCGCAATTTTTTAGCATGGCAGTAAAGAGCAAGCTCAACATCTTACTCGTCGGTGGCACTGGTTCAGGTAAAACCACTGTGATGAAAGCAATGGTGGATGAATACCCCACCGATAAGCGCCTCTTCACCATTGAAGATGTGCATGAGCTCGACTTACCTAACCATCCCAATCACCTTCATCTGTTTTACAAACAAGGCGGCTTAACCCCGAAACAAATCATCGAGTCGTGTATGCGAATGAAACCCGACCATGTGTTGCTGGCCGAGCTGCGCGGGGATGAGGCATGGACGTACCTTGAAATGCTCAACACCGGACACGAAGGCTCAATCACCACCATTCACGCCAACGACTGTTATTCCACACCCGCACGACTGGCGGGATTAGTGAAACAATCCGAAGTCGGCCAAACACTCGATTATCACCACATCATGCGAACCATTCGAACCAGCATCGATGTGATTGCCTTTTTCAAACACACTCACCTCGTCGAACTCTTTTACGACCCCGTCGAGAAGAATCGACTGTTAAGCGAGGGCTAAATCATGGCGCTATCGAAAAAGAAAAAAGGAATATTGTTCGCCATGTTCCTTTTTTTTACCCTATTGTGTTTAATTGGTGGCCTGTATGGTGGCGGCGCTGCCTATTACAAGCTCACCAATATCTCGTTAGAGCACCTGACGTATCACAGCCTCTTTGACCAGTGGCAAACTTACAGCCACAACCCTGACATCAAGAAGTTCTTGGTGATTGGTGTGGCCGTGAGTATCGCCATCACTTTGTTTCCAACGCTGATGGCTATCGTGATAGCCATTGCCAGCCAAGAAAAAGAAGAAATCCACGGCAGTGCGAAGTTCGCGACCGACATGGACTTGGCGAACTCAGGTCTTTTTCCTAACCCAAAAGCCAAGAACAGGAAGCCAAGCATCTTGTTAGGCAAGATGCCAACAGGCCGCTTTAAAGGCCGTTTCATCGAGCTAGAGAGCTCGCAGTTTGTTGAAGTCCCTGCCCCAACGCGGAGCGGTAAAGGGGTCGGCATCGTTATCCCTAACTGCGTGACCTATCCCGATTCGTTGGTTTGTGTCGATATTAAGTTCGAGAACTTGGTCAAAAGCGGCGGGTTTCGTCAGCAATGCGGCCAAGACGTTTTCTTGTTTGCGCCAGATGGGTATGCCATTGATGAGCAATCGCGAGAGCGCGAAGAGCTACGCACCCACCAATGGAATCCTTACGACTACGTTCGCAGAAGTCCCGTATTTCGAGTAAGCGATGTGCTCAATATTGCTAGCAGCTTATACCCAATTTCTGGGGATAAGAGCGATATTTGGAACGAATTGGCGGGTAAGCTATTTAAGGGACTCAGTTGTTGGATGCTCGATACCGAGTCCATCACAGGCATCACGCCCTCTTTGCCCTACGTGCTGAAACTTGGCGGCATCGAGGGAGGCTTAAGAGCGTGGATGCGCCGAGAAATCAAAAACGACTACGTCTCAGACGATGCTCGCTTTGAGTTCAATAACTGCTTGTCGATGGCTGAAGATACGTATTCGAGCGTTGAAAGTAACTTGCTTAGTCCGTTAGCAATATTCAGTGACCGAGTCACCGCAGCAGCCGTCAGCGGCTCCGATTTTGATTTTCGTCAGCTGCGCAAAAAACGCATGACCATCTACGTCGGTTGCCAACCCGCCAACCTCAAAAATTTCGGTAAGCTGTTCAACTTATTCTTCGAGCAACTTATTTCAGAAAACACCCGCACCCTACCTGAACACGACGACACCCTGAAATATCAGTGTTTGGGTTTGCTCGATGAGTTCACGGCCCTTGGTCGAGTCAAGCAAATCGAAAAAGCAATCAGCTACACCGCAGGCTACAACCTGCGATTTTTGACCATTTACCAAGACGAAGGTCAACTCGAAGAAGTGTACGGCCGAGAAAACGCGAAAAACATTCGCAAAAACCACGGCGTCAAGGTGGTGTATCCACCAAAAGAAGTGGACGACAACGTTCGCCGCCTCTCTGACACCTTGGGTACTAAAACGGTGAAAAAGCGCAAAATCAGCCGCAGTACGGGCAAAGGCTCAAGCCGAACAACCAGTGAAGATGAGCTGAAACGCCCGTTGATGATGCCGCATGAAATCGTTGAGCTTGGCTTTGAGAAGCATCCTATTGCGAAAGAGCTCGGTATCAAAACCCTGATTTTGAAAGAGAACCAACGCCCCTTCATTGCAGAGAAAATCATTTATTTTGAAGAGCCTGTGTTCGCAGAGCGAGTGAAATACTCCGAAGCAAATATCCCTGAAATCCCACGCCTTAAACTCCATTGAGGAACATCCCATGAAACACAAACTGTTTATGGTCGCTATCACAGCGGCGTTTTTATTGCCTGTTCAACCTGTGTTCGCTGCAAGCGACGATGAGTGCGCTATTTGGCTTTGTCTTCCAACTGGCTTTCCAAGTGGTTGCAGCGGCGCTAAGAAAGCGTTCGTAAAGCGTATTAAAAAGTTCAAGCCTCCCCTTCCAAGCTTTACGTCCTGTTTGTTTTCAGGTGACGTTCCTATTGGCACTCCGTCTAATGATTCCAAAATGTTTGCTCGCGATGGTCGTGCAGCCTACATCCCACCACGCGTTGAATGCGTGAAGTGGGAAACCGGCAAAGACTGGAGCCGATGCAATAAAACAGAAGTTCGACCGAGCCAAATCATTAAAGACCAGAGCTGCCATATTAACCACAAAGAGGGGACTTCAAGCCCAAAATACTGCTCGCATACCATCAGTTACGTTGAGACGTTCCAAGATGGCGAGCAGTACGGGGAAACCTATTACTTCGACAACGCAGGGAACACCTACGTCGAAGGCTCAAGCGAACACTAGGAGGCATTATGATGGTTTATATCGCGGAGAAAACTTCCCTCACCAAAGCCAACTTCAAACCGTGCTTAGCTTCATCAAAAAGCCGACACGATTGTTCATGCTGGCGACCCTGACGACGAAGGACAATTGTTGGTTGATGAAATACTTCACTATGCGTAAAACACCAATCTCCTTAAGAGTGAGTAGATGGTCTTTACCATATGCTAGGCAAGCACTATCAAAGATCCGGCAGAACCGTTCCAGTTCGCTTGGCACAGAATAATCAATACAAACCCATACACTCGAATGATAGTTTTATGGTTCACTTTATAATACGCTGGATTATAAGGATCGTAATGGAGAAACTAACATAGCTGTGACTGTATTAGATACTGACTTGAAAAAGAGCGTGTTTGCACTACATCGCGTTGACCACAAAGGTAATATACGAGAGAGAACAAGCAGAATTTTGTCTGAAAATTGCCGTTCATTGTCTATTTTTTCAATGTAAATAAGATAAAGACAACCCTTAAATTAATACTCTTTCTAGTGTATCGAAAGCCTACTCTTTCGGTATAAATCACCAAGCACAGGCTAATTCGCAACATTTAAAATCATTACCCCTTCTGAAACTTATAAAGTATACTGAAAAACGCAAGGTTGAGCATGTAGTTAGTATTACAATTAGGCAGTTGAGGGGACAAAGAAGAGCCATAGCCACTACCCTCACGCTAATTATGTCTTTAAGAAGTAGAGATATGAAATTCAAATCACCATTTTTAGTTTTGCTTGTTTTAGTCGGTTGCGGAGGAAACGACGATAATAATATCACTCCATCACAACCCAACCCTCCTTCTCCGAACCAAGGTATATCGATTACCGATATTAGGCTTAAATCTGAGCTTTATTCATCTCACCGAGAAAATGAGTATACAAGTCAAGATAGTTTGTTAGCACTAGCCTCAACAGATGGTGTGCTTGATGGGAGTCAAATATTTACTTGCTCGTGGAAAATTGACAAGAAGAAAGCATCCGACAGTTGTAACTATACACTTTCAAAAGGAGAACATATTTTACCAATAGAGGTTTCTATCAATCTCCAATATCATGACCAACCTTCTTCAACATTTACCAAGACTTTCCAGAAAGCTTTTCCTATTGATCAGGTTTCAAATGACTACAGTAAAGTAACCTTGTATAACGATGGGACTATTCTCGAATGGGATCACATCTTAGATGGTTCAATGGCATACCAAGCTGTCGGACGATTTCAAAAGCTACCTGCTGTTGAAAATTCTGGATTTAAAAAAATCTTTGCAACTCAATTCGCATTTGGTGGAGTCAAGAGCAATGAAAACTTTTATGTATGGGGACCTGTAAATCACAACAATGACCACCTCTCCTTTATTAACTCCGAAGGAATTAAAGATATAAGGGTTTTAGATCAATACTTCGCTGTATTGACAGAAGCGGGAAATGTCTTTTTAGTTGGTAAAGATGATAAGATTGAGAAACTACTGGTCAGCAGTGTAAACGCCATTTTTAGCAGCAATGAGAGTTTAGCGACTGAATCTGATCAGGGAGAAACATGTATCTTCAACATAAAAAACGGCAGTAAATCATGCTCAACCCTACTTGGTAGAGTTATTGAGTTTTCCGAATTGAAAAACTCCTACCTTGGCAATTATGCAATCTTAACTGACCAAAACAATCTCTATCGCTGGGGTTCTCTTTCTAACTCACAAGGGGAGCATGTCAGTGACGGTGTTCAATCTCTAATAAATAATGATCATGCCTTTGCTTATATAACGCAAGACAACAGTGTTGGTGTATGGGGAAATAGTGCACACGGAGGTACCTTCTCTTATGACTATTATACCTTCGAGCAACAATATGTTGCCACGGCTAAAACTTGTCGATTAGAAGAAGGTTATTACGACGTTGACCCTGTTTGCGGCTGGCGAAAAAAACAAGTCACGATTCCAGCACATTACGAACCTGTAAAAAAATCGGTTAGTTATAACTTAGAAGCCCCTTTAACCAACGTTAAGTCTATTGAGGCCGCATCTAATTCATTTGCAGCAACTACATTTGAAGGCGAAGTGGTAACTTGGGGTAGTATCTTTACAGGCGGCAACATTTACTCTGAGCCAGTAAAACATGATCACAAGTTAACCAACGTCGTAAACGTAGCTTCAAATGGTTATGGTTATTCTGCTGTTCTTTCCGATGGCGCTGTCATTTCATGGCAAGGGATTTGGGATTTGGATGCTAAAGTCGAGTTTGGTGAATACACTAAGTTTTATTACTACGACAACAATCGCCCAAGCTATGTAGGTTTTTCAGATATAGGGGGAGTCGATATATCCGGCAAAGCAGGAAAACTCTTTTCTAATGAAGGAGCATACCTTTTTGTAAAAGATTACCAATCTACCGAACAACCATATGTGATGGTAAAGACATGGGGTTTTAAAGAAGCCGGAGGTAGTTATAGAAACCAAAAAATTTCAGCAAGAATAGAACGGGTCGTCCCAGTTAACGCTGGTTTTACCCTATATACCGACAATGGTGATATTTATATTCTTGAAGAAGAACTACCATTAAGATTAGTTGCTCCAGCACGCCCATATTGATTTTTTGAACCTTAAGTGAAATCAAGCCCCCTAATATAGAAATAAGCATAAAAATGGGTATTCCTTCCACTAGGGTGTAGTGGATCCTTAGCAAATACAAGGGAGCTGTAAAGGCGTACCCGATTAGATTCTGTTTTTGAATAAGAAACGAAATTTTCACAAAACGGTTCATTACGGGGATAAGCTAAAACTAAAAACTAAAAACTAAAGCGGTAGCAAGTGCTAGAGTTTTATCACCATATAAAACTCTCACTAACTACCGTTTTCACGCGAAATCATACTTTCCTATCTTAATTCTCCGAAACCTTTCATGTAACTAAGTCGAACCAGGCAGCACCAATTAAAACCTACTCCTGTCGTTGAATATCCCAGAAGTTCTAAAGTCAAAAAATCCAAGCGATTGATTTTAAAGGTTTGCTTTGTTTCAAGTTTATTGGGTTGGTAAAACTATAGCTAGCAAATGCTCATAAAGTATTTTTCTTTAACACAAGGTTTAACCTTAACTAATGAGTTTGTACGGATACAAAAGTTAACTACATGCAAAATAATAACCCATTTTGTATGTAATATTTCTCATTTAGTCATTGTCCAATAAAGTCAATATCTTCAGTTTTTCTTGGTTTATGAGTGCTCATCATAAGCTTTAAAGAATCATACCCTGAAAACTTATGCGTTTTTATCTCGTTTTAACTTGTAGAAGTTGTTCACAATTAAAAGAAAGCAAGGTTGCTAAAAACCTAATCGTTTATTAACATCCTCCAACTGAATCGTTTCAGCAAGGATAACGGAGGCATTATAAGATAAAACTCAACCTAACACACATATGAGACTTTCATTGGTATAATCCCTAGAAGAACAAAGCGTAGTACTTGTAAATTACAGTAATAGCGAATTTAGACGTGCACGTTAACAATTGAAAGTCATATTCAATCAAACCCTTCTTTGCGCCTAAAAATTAACATTTAAATAAAGATGAAAACATTAAAGGAACATTTCGCACAAAAAAATACGATAATAGTACTATCAGTGGCTTTTTTAACCGGTTTATTTATTAGTCAAATAGAATGGAAAAATGTTCTCGTTCGTAGTGCTAACGCAAGCCTCGCGGACATTGCCATGAAACGAGTCACAAGAGATCACGATTTTGTAAAAAATATAAAAGAAAATGTATCACTCGACGAAATAAACGCCAAGTTAAGTCCTTTTAATTACGAATTTTCAAAAAATATTCCTTACGACGTGCGCTATTTGAACCATTGTGGGTTTGGCGGTGAAGATGCGTTATATCTAATACTGCAAGGTCAAAAGGGAAATATTAGCGTTTTCTTAACTAATGTAACTAGCACAGATCCATCCTATAGCAATAAGGTGAATTACAGTACTCTTACTATGCCAGTTGGAAAGTCGAGTATAATTTTGGTTGGTGGATTAGAAGAGGATCTAAAAACCGTAGCCAATGCGCTAACCACTATAGTTGAGCCGATTAAACAATAAGATCGAGCCTTTACTATTGTGTTTATATTGAAAGAAGTAGTGGCCAACCGATGATTTTCAGAGCTTCGATTCCACTGTTTAGACAAGCAACATCGTAGCCAGAATGATATACATTTGAGCCCCCTAAAAAACCTTTTGAGAGTACTAGTTATCTGCCCTCTTAGCATCCATCATCGCGGTCTATCTATTACTCCTTTTTACTTTTTAGATAGACCGCACTATACATCTCCTTGTCTACCTTTGCTCATAATCTCAAAGGTGAAGTTCTATAATTAATTTAGCATCCTTGAAACTTCGGGGCGCGTTTTTGTAAAAACGCATTCATTCCCTCTTTCTGATCTAAGGTTGCAAATAGCGAATGAAATGCTCGTCGCTCAAACAACACTCCTTCACTTAATGGCAGATTATCGGCACGGTCTATTGCTTCTTTAGCCAATATAACAGAAGGTTTGCTATAACCAGCGATTTGCTTAGCAGCTGTAATTGTTTCCTCTAACAGGTTATTAGATTGTATTACTCGAGCTACAAGACCCGACCTTTCCGCTTCATATGCATCCATCGACCGCCCCGTCAAAATTAAGTCCATTGCTTTTGATCTTCCAATGAGGCGAGGAAGTCGTTGTGTTCCTCCAATGCCGGGGATAACACCCAATTTAATTTCTGGTTGACCAAATAATGCTGATTCTGCAGCAAAAATAAGATCGCACATCATCGCCAGTTCACAGCCACCACCAAGCGCATAACCTGAAACAGCGGCTATCTTTGGTGTTCTGATTGCACAAAACATATCCCAACCTGAAAAGTAATCTATGCTCAACATATCAACGTAGCTTTTATCTGACATTTCCGCGATATCAGCTCCTGCTGCAAACGCTCGTTCAGTCCCTGTTATCACAAAGCATCCGACCTCCGGATCTTGGTCATACTTAGTCAGTACTTGTATAAGCTCAGACATAACCACAGTATTTAGTGCGTTCAGTTTATCTGGGCGATTGATAGTAACGAGTATGACACGGTCTATCTTTTCAATTTTAATCGTCATTACTTAGCCTCCTAGAAGTAATCATTTAAGAATCCCAAATTGCGCCATAAGCGGGAATTCCTCGACTTTCTAAGCCGAATACCACTTCTTTAGTAAGTTTCTGATTCGATATGCAGATAACCGCTTCAGCATCAAATTTTTTATATGCTGCATAGGCTAGTTTCACCATATCCGGCTTTCCTTTTTCAGTTGTATCCCAGATATCTGCATCAGGCTGAACAGAAAGAATTTCATCAACAAGTTCATCGCCGTACGTTTTTCGGGGCGATCGAGTTGACCAAACCAAATGCATTGGTACTTGTTTAGCTAATAGATGAGGTAAACATGGGCCGATACCACTACCTGTTGCGATATATACTACGCGCTTAAAAAGAACTTCTATATTAGCAACCCCGGCAGTGGGTATGCCTTTCACCCACAGATGGTTGGGCTTCGTTTTGATTAGCTCTCCAGTCCAGTCTCCCGCGCGAGATACAGTTAATCGATAACCAGACTGGCCAGGGCTCGGAACATTAGCAAAATGATGCCACTCCATTAAAGGATTAGTACTAATCGCGGTCGATGAACCAGCAAAAGGGGTTACACCATAGTCAAATTTTAACAACGCGACATGATCTGACGGAGTTTCAATATTAACCGGCACACGGCGAAGTCGGAACCAAGGTAAAGCAACGCTCAATGTCACAATGACTAAAGACCAGAATGAGAAAGAAGACAACATTAATGCGCTTGCAGTCAATTCTGGTTGAAGGTCTGCGCCTAACAAGAAGGTTTGAACCCAAAATAACGTAAGTAAACTCCATCCTCCAAAACGGTGTGTTTTTTCAAACGCATTATGATATTTCTTGCGAATGTTAGGTAATGCCATAAATACGAGCAGTATCAATAGCGCGAGAATCACGTAACTGACACCGATAGTAAGACTTGAGATAGACGTTAAATCATACTGGTAACTATAAGCCACACTTCCAGCGAAAATTGTAAACCATGCAGTGGCAGCAATCGCACTGCCGCTATGAAGCCCGCCATGGTGATAGATCTTCCCTAAGTGCCAACGAATGCTCAAAGGCCAAGAAGTTGGTGCTCTTGTCGCGAGCCAAAATAAAAAGTTTATGACATATTGTTGCCGAACTAAAACAGCAACGGTTAAGTTCAATACAACCATATTTGCGATGGTTAATAACGCTATTGACTGAGCCGAGAACCAAGCAGCGTTCACGACCCCATACCATAGTGTTGCTAGATTCATAACGAGCACTAAAAACATGAGTCGGTAATAATGCTCCATTGCAGGATAAGACCAAACACGACGAAACCAAGATGTTTGCTTTGGCAATACAATGTTATTTTGTTCAAGTGAATTCATTATATGCCTTCCATAAGAGGTGTTTGTGACTGGACGTACAGAGCCAATAACTGGCGTTTGTCAATTTTTCCTCTTGAAGTTTTAGGCAATGACTCAAGAGGGACAATAACTCTAGGAATGCAATAATAAGGAAGGTGTTTTTTAACAGTCTCTTTTGCTTGTTCCGGGTCAATATTTCTAGGAGTCACGAAGGCAATAAGAGTTTTGCAATCAACCTTTAACGTTACCGCTTGATGACAAGATGGTGTCTTTTCCAATACTCGAGAAACGGAATCCAACTCGACTCTGAAGCCAAGGATTTTGACTTGATCGTCTGTCCGCCCTAAATGCAACAACTCACCCTGTTCAGTCCATCTACCCAAATCTCTAGTGCGGAACATTTTGTAATCACCGCCAAGAAATGGGTCTTGACGATAGCGGTCGTTGTTGAGCTCTTCATTTCCAATATAACCAGCAGTGACGCATAAGCCACCAGCCCACATTTCACCGACCTCACCTATAGCACAAGGCTTTAGATCGTCATTCAATATATACACAGTGTTATTGGGTGTCGGCTTTCCTATTGTTAGTTCATCGCAATTCACTGAATAGTGCTGAGCAGTGTTAATAATTGTAGTTTCAGTCGGTCCGCAGGAATTATAAAAACGGCAGAAGGAAGCCCAAGTATCAGCTAATGGTTTAGGACAAGGCTCACCCGCTACCGCAGCAACTTGGATGGATTGACAGCTTTCAGGGTTTAAACTAGCTAGTATTGAGGGTGTTGCTATAACTGCATCTGCTTGACTAACCGTCTCTTGGATATTTTTACCGCGTATTAATAAGGTTGCACCATGACAAAGTGTGACAAAGATTTCCCATGCACACATGTCAAAAGCAATACTTAATATCTGCCCTACTTTCATCCCTGGGGTTATCCCAAGGTTACCTGGCGATGTCATCACAATATTTGCGACATTTTTGTGCGTAACTTGTACACCGTTTGGTGTGCCAGTAGTACCTGATGTAAACAAGATAAAACATCTTGAGTCGGAACTTACTATTGGCAGCTCTAAGTTTTCAGCTACGTGTAATGTTTGGAGTAATTCATCTAAGTAGAATAACTTTTGACTTTCACATTCTGAAAGAAGATCGGAAAAATCAGATAGTGTTAAAACAACTTTGATTTTTGCTGTATTTATCACATGCTTTAATACTCTCGCAGGCGCAACTCCCGCATGTTGAGGTACATAACAAGCACCAAGTTTAAGTATCGCAAGTATCCCTATAATCATAGGAATAGATCTCGTAAGAAATAAACCTACTGCATCTCCTTTTTCTACGCCATGTACACGTAAAAAAGCGGCTAAAGCGTTGGCTTTTTCATTTAGTTTTTGATAGGTAATAGTCTTATTGTCATGAACAACTGCAATATCATCAGGTTGTATTTTAGCTATCGCCTCAATTGCAGTATGTAAACACGAATATTTGGGAATTGCAGAGGGACCTTGCCCGTATTCCTCAAATAAAGCTTGATCGTCCGCAGACAACTCTGAAAACGCCTCATAAAGAAATGTGAATCGTTGTGTCGATCCAACTAATGAAGATCCAACAAAACTGTTGAGCTCTGGCTGTAACGTTGGGGCTTTCACTGACTTCTCCTTGTTATTAGTTTTCCCTCAAATTAACAGCAGAAACTCACAAAAACTTCACAGATAAAATCTTTATTTATCATAAAGTTCTCACACTTTATTTTCCCCAATGATAAGTTATGTTGACAGGAAAAATAACATCATTCTTTTAATATCAAATTTCAAGAACATTCAGAGCGATCGGAAACTTTCTTATGAGAGAAATTCAAAGAATATATTGGAAGGCAAAGGAGACTGACGAAGAAAAGACATCAGACAATGTCTAAAAATCGAGAAAATACACCATCGTTTTTGCAATCGTAAGCGGCGTCATTACAGTGTTATGGTGATTAAAGTAAACTAAAAGCCATCTGTAATAGTTTACGAAGCTCTATCGTTCAATTGAATTACTTTTATCAACCAAAAATTAAACTGTCTCCTTCGTTTAGCGTCACGAGCTTAGGTCCTAATAAATGGATTGTTCCAGGGAGCTCTGGTTCTCGTCGCCCATCAAACTTTAACGTAACATGACCTAGTTTCGCTAAGTTGAGATTCGCAGCATCCCCTACTGCAGTGATAACGTATGCGAAATCACCAATTAACAATGTCGTATTATGATTTATCTCTCCTACGAGAAATGACTCCGAATGAATAAAACAATAATTTTGGACTTCTAGTGGAGCTTTGCGACCAAATAAAATAACCATATCATCTTCAAGAGAATCTTTGGCGTATTCTCCTACCGAAACAACTTTAGTTTGATATTGAAACATAACCCCTCATTGATAGATAAAAAGTGATACGGCCCATGCAACTAAAACAGTGGGCGCACCAGTTAAAAACCGAGAGTACAATACTGCGGGCACACCTACTTGAACGGTTTCAGTCTTTGCTTCTGCTAAACCTAAACCTACAGGAATAAAGTCACAGGCTGCTTGGGCATTGATTGCAAACAATGCTGGTAGTGCAAGATGTGGAGGAATGGTTCCCATTCCAATTTGCGTACCGACTAACACCCCTATAACTTGTGCAATGACGGCCCCTGGACCAAGAAAGGGAGATAACAAAGGAAACGAACAAATTAGCGCAATGGTTAGCAGTCCAATGGGATTGCTTGCTAAAGGTGCTAAAGCATTA
This sequence comes from Vibrio sp. MM46, assembly GCF_027587135.1. Lineage (NCBI taxonomy): Bacteria > Pseudomonadati > Pseudomonadota > Gammaproteobacteria > Vibrionales > Vibrionaceae > Vibrio > Vibrio sp. MM46. Next base: position 6,858 of record NZ_JAPPTO010000016.1, on the reverse strand, counting down.
GCTATCAAGTCCCCTAATCCGGAAGCTATGATGATACCAATAAGCATCGATACAAACGCCATAAAAGGCAAAATTGTCTTTAAAACCGTGTCGATAGTTTCTCGACCTGCTTGGTTTAATGTTGCCATTACAGATCCCATACCCATACCGATCCGAGCTAAAAGTCCTTCAGTTTGTTGCGATAGTTTTTTACTCGTATCGAAATTTTCTTCACTGATATAATGATCGCAATTGGTTTTATCTTCAGTTTCAAAGGGTTGCATGGAGAAACTACCGCTACATACGTTTGAAACATAAATGTCTTCTCGAATGTATTGTGCTAAGGGACCACTTTTTCCTGTCGCATGAATATTCAAAGTAGGTATTCCCTTCTTTGGATATAGACCACAACGTAACGTACCACCACAATCAATAATAACAAATGCAATATCTTCATCGGGGACGAACATTTCAAAACCATCGACAGCTTTCATCCCTGTAAGAGCTACAACTTCATCAATAAATTTGGGGCGAATACCAGCAGTTATAAAAACTATTTTTTTATTTGGATTAACCGGTATTGACAGCGGTCCCCCCCAACCACCCGGTCCAGGTGTTACTTTTAACACTTTCATACCTTCTCCTCATCAGTATGAAAATCAACTTTATCGCTTAAGGCTACTCCTTGTTGCTTTGCTACAAAGCTCGTCGTTAAATCGGTAATCCATCCTCTAAAGAAATTTGTTACTAAGCCAACTAACAAATATGAAATTGCCAAAGGACCTAGCGGTAAATTTTGCTGAACAACCCCAGCAGCAACACCGAGATAGATAAAAAGCTCTCCAGGATTAACATGCGGGAACATACCATTCATTGTATGGCAACTATAAGAGGCAGAAGCATAATACGACGGTTTATACTTTTCAGGTAAAAATCGCCCTAAACTCAAAACCATTGGGTTGCAAAAGACAAAAGTACCTATAGTTGGTAGAAGCAAATATCGTGATAAAGGATTTGAAGCACTTTTTTGCGCTAGGCGTTCGATCCGGTGTTGACCAATGAATCGTGTTAGCGCATTCATTGCAACGAGCAAACATACGAGTAGAGGCAGTACATCAGAGACCATTCTGCTGAATACCTCCCCTCCTGCCTCAAACAAACCAATGAACCAGTTGGCTCCTTCGACGATCCAATCCATATCATCATTTCTCAAAGACAAAGCAATTATTGTTACAGTGTTTCGTTTATTGACACTTTGAAAAAGAGGAAAAATAAAAAAGCGTGAATTTAATCACCAGAGACTTTCATTTTAAAAGCTAAAAATTGAAATAGGCAACATAATGAAAACTACATACAAAAAAAGGAAGCATAATAACTTCCCTTCGTTCAAATGATGTTCGCTATCATCCCGCAGCAATTATGACTTCAATACCTTTACTTTCAAGAAACTGAATATCTTCCTTTCCGATCTGAGCGTCCGTGACTAGTATATCGATCTTGTTTAAAGGAACGACAACATTCGGGCTACGTCGTCCAAACTTGGATGAATCTGTTACCACAATTATTTGGTGTGCAGCTTGACACATAGCTTGACTGACCTGATACGCCTCATTGTAAGTAGTAGTTCCTTGAGCCAAATCAAATCCATCAGCTCCGATAAAGAGTTTATCGAATGAAAATTGTTTAAATGCCTGTTCTGCCAAAGTTCCATGGAAAGACGCAGATTTGCGCCGGTAAGTCCCTCCTGGTACCAATACGGTATGCTCTTTTTCAAGATTTGCTACTGCATTAACAATATGGATACTATTGGTCATTAATGTTAATGCCATTACACGTTCAAAGTGTTCAACCATCTGTAGTGTGGTACTACCACAATCAAGTATAATTGAGTCTCCGTCATTAACTAATTGCGCAGCTTCTCGAGCAATGAGGCACTTACGTTCGAGGTTTACTGTTTGTTTTTCGTCCATAGAACGATCTTCGGCATTATTTGCACTAAGCAGACAAGCTTCTGCTGCACCATAACGACGTACGACCAATCCCTCATGTTCTAAGGAGCGTAAATCGCTTCGTATAGTTGCGCCAGATGTTTCGAAAGTATCAGCTAGGCTGTTCACGGATGTCTTACCATTGGTACGCAGGAATTCTAACAACTGCGCTCTTCTGTTATCTAGATTCATAGCATCGACTTAATAATTAAATACTTATAGTCTATAACACTTACCTTTCAATTTAAAAGACAATGAAAAACAATCTTTCATTATTGCTTGGAAATTGCGACGTTTAACGCTTCCTGAACATTGAGTTCAAGTTTTGTCAGAAGTGCCGGTGAAATAGGAATCTTTTTACCAACCAATAGTGATAATACTTTAGGACGTGCAAATACAGACATTCCTTTCATAACTCTAGCGTCAACGACATGATTTGAATCGTCTTGAGCTAACACAACAACTGTACGAGGCTTCCAACGCCTCTGAGTCCTTCCAATTTTAACTCGCCCTTTTTTCGCCATACTTTGAAGCATACGGTTAAAAGCACGAATCTGTAGGAACCCAAGGGTAATCTGCAAAACCCAAGCAATAACCGCCAAATAGATTAACATCCCAGTAAGATCCATCATTCACCTCCTCTCAGAAAAAAAGGGCAAGCATAAGCTTGCCCAATATTGTTCGCCCTCTTAGTTGGAGCATTGAGCATTATCCATGGGGGATGGATTAGAACATCACTTGACCACCGGTAATATTGACCGACTGTCCAGTGCAATACGAAGCTTCATCACTTGCATAAAACTTCAACACATTCAATACATCTTGATATTCACAACCCAATTTCAAAGGTACTTTATCGATGTACAGCTGTTCAACTTCAGACTCAGGAACTCCAAGTTTTTTAGCATACTGCGGCAATAGCGACTGAAACATTGGACTTTTTATTAAGTTACCTAGCATTAAAGAATGCACTGTTACGTTATGTTCTGCTAAATCCAACGCTAAAGACTGAGTTAGACCAACCCCACCAAATTTGGATGCTGAATAACCGCTATTGTGTTTCGAACCAACTTTACCCGATTTCGAGTTAATCTGTATAATCCTGCCTCCTCGTTTTTCACGGATCATTATTTTCGACGCCTCTCTGGCGCAGAGAAAATACCCAGTAAGGTTTACATCAATAGACATTTGCCATGCATCTAGAGGAAAACTGTCAATTTTCGCGGCTTGCGCCACACCTGCGCTATAAACAAGTAGATCAACTCGCCCGAAATGATCATCCACACTCTTAATCATATTTAAAACGCTATGCTCTTTGGTCGCATCGACTTCAACTCCAAATGCGCTCTCAGATCCATATTCTTGATTGATTTTTTTCGCCACTAACTTGGCGTTATCGCCATTCAAATCTGCGACAGCGATATGGTATCCCTCATCAGCAAGACCTAGACAGATAAACTCACCCAAGGTCTGACCACCACCAACAACCAAAGCTACTTTACTCATTTTCAACACCTTACTTACAAAATATTCATCTATACTCAAAGCACTAATATTTAATTTAAAAAGACAATTTCTTCACCGCAGATCACCCTCTGAGGTCGTCGACCTTTTACATGCAAACATCCTGGATATTGCGCTTCATTTGATGCATCGAACTTAATAGTAATATGTCCCAATTGAGCCAAGTTTTGGTTCACGACATCACCTACAGCGGTTATTAGATATTGCTGCTGCCCGAGTTTGAATAAACCACCTTGCGTTATCAGACCTTTCAACTCATCGTGATCATGGATAAAGCAATAATCCGCAGCATCGCTTGGAGCGACTTCGCTAAAAATGATCATCATGTCATCTTCTAGGGCGCAATTAGCAAACTCCCCAACTCTTTTAATTTGTACTTTATAAAGAGGTAGCATTCATATGCTCCTTATTGATAGATAAACATTGAAACAAACCAAGCAACTAAAACAGTTGGGGCTCCCGTCAAGAAACGTGAGTACAAAACTGATGGAACCCCAATCTCTACAGTTTTCGGTTTTGCTTCCGCTAAACCAAGCCCGACAGGAATAAAGTCCGCTGCAGCTTGTGCATTAATGGCAAATAAAGCCGGTAATGCTAAATGAGGGGGGATATTTCCCATACCAATCTGAGTTCCAACCAAGACACCAATGACTTGTGCAATAACGGCTCCAGGACCAAGGAAAGGCGACAACAAAGGAAACGAGCAGATCAATGCTAACGTGACGAGACCAAAGGGATTTTGTGCGAGAGGTGTCAATGCATTAGCAATCAAATCCCCCAAACCTGAAGCCATAATGACCCCAATTAACATCGATACAAACGCCATAAAGGGAAGAATTGTCTTCAGAACAGTATCGATCGTTTCGCGTCCCGCTTGAAAGAACGTTGCCATAACTGAGCCCATTCCAATACCAATTTTGGCAAGCAAACTATCACTTTGCTGAGATAACTTCTTAGTCGTGTCGTATGTACTTTCTACCTTTAAATCATCTGATGTTGATGCTATTTTTCCACCTTCGGAACCAACTAACTCAATATCAGTATCTCGTACACCAGAAACATAAATATCTTCCGTGATAAACTGCGCAAGCGGACCACTCTTACCCGTAGAATGAATATTTACTGTTGGTATACGTTTTTTAGGATATAGACCACAACGTAAAGTCCCCCCACAATCGATTACAGCAACTGCAACCTCATCATCCGGAATACTAGTTTTAAATCCATCAACGGCTTCATATCCCGTTAGTTCGCAGATACGATCGACAATGCTCGGTCTAGTACCACCAGTGATGTAAACTACTTTTTTGTTATTTTCGACAGACAACTCAAGAGGACCACCCCAGCCGCCATTGCCTTTGTTTATGCGTAAGACTTGAAACATTTCTATTTCCCCACTAGCTAAAATGAACTTCACGCTCTAACTGAACACCTTGCTGACGCTCAACCAATGCTGTTGTAAAATCGGTGATCCACCCACGAAAAAAGTTAGTAATCATACCAACCAACAGATAGCTCACAGCAAGTGGACCTAATGGCAACCCGAGAGTAGTGAGTCCACTGGCGATACCCAGATAAACAAAGAGCTCGCCAGGGTTGATGTGAGGGAATAAACCGTTCATTGAATGGCAACTGTATGAAGCTGCAGCATAATATGATGGCTTATAGCGCTCTGGAAGAAAGCGCCCTAAACTCAACGTCATGGGATTACAAAAGATAAATGTTCCAATAACTGGGAGAACTAGGTACCGGGACACAGGATTACCTGCGCTACGTTGAGCCAATTTCTCAACTTTGTCCTGACCTATTAGGCGGATGAGTGCGTTCATCGCAACCAATAAAGAAATAAGAAGAGGCAAGATCCCGGCAACCATACCAGAAAACACTTCGCCCCCTTTTTGAAACAGTCCTATAAACCATTCCGCGCCATTAATTATCCATTCCATAATTTACCTCGTTGTTTTGATTAGTTCTGTTTGTCCTCTTTTTCATATTTTCATTTTAACTTTCACTGTAAAAGCTTTGATTTTCATTTTGATGACAAAGATCACAACAAAATACAGGTTAAATAAAATCTCAAGAGAATAGCAAGAACTAAAAATAAACATTTTCATATATAAAACAATAAGTTAAAAGGGATTAATCACAAAAATAAAAAATCGCTCTGTTTATTTCTCTTTTTCATTATTGCTAATCGTTAGTTTTATGATGTATAAATCAAACATTAACTTTCACAATGAAAATTTTATAAGTAACAAAAACAGCAAAAAGGAATACATATGAGTCGAGATGCTTTTGTAGAAGAGATCTTCCTTCAGGGACGCCATATCGTTTCTCAAGAAATTGAACAAGCAAAACGCTTGATACCAACTTTGAGAAATTCTTTCGTAGACGTATGTCAGACAATACTAAAATGTAAAGGAAAAGTTATAGTTATGGGGTTGGGGAAATCAGGGCACATTGGGAAAAAAATAGCTGCCACGCTCGCATCTACGGGAACATCAAGCTTTTTCATCCATCCAACGGAAGCTCTACACGGAGATTTAGGGATGGTCGATCGATCTGATTTGATAATGTTAATCTCAAACTCAGGGGAGACAACTGAATTCAAAATAATACTGCCTTTATTGCAAGCGCAAGGAATAATCAGCGTCGGAGTCACTGCTAACCAAGAAAGCTACTTAGCAAAAAATAGCAACTATCCCTTGGATATTGCATCAGAAAAAGAAGCATGTCCTTTTGGTTTAGCACCAACGGCTAGTGCAACTAACACTCTAATATTAGGCGATGCTATCGCATTGACCGTTATGAAATTACGTAACTTTGATCATACTGATTTTGCGCGCACACACCCCGCAGGCTCTTTGGGTAGCCGATTACTAACTACAATAGAGCAACTTTTAGATGAACAGCATAAAAGTGCATTTTGTTACCCAACTTCAACAATACAACAAGCAGTAGAGGTGATGTGTAAAACAGGTTACGGACTATTAGCTGTTGTCGAAAAAGGAAAAGTAGCAGGAGCTTTTACAGATGGGGATCTACGCAGGGCATTTACGAAAGGTGTATTATCTAACACAATATTGAGTAACGTGATGACAAAGAATCCTACTTGCATCACTCAATCTAGTCTATGCACTGAAGCTTTAGAGTTGATGGGTAAACTCGCCATTACAGCTCTTCCCGTATTAGACAGAAAAGGGGCTTTTGTAGGCGTCATAAACCAACATTCAATCCAAAAAGCTGGTATTTTCCAATAACTATCAACTTAAAGATCCATAATACCATCACGCATATTATTAAAAATAAGCTAGAACGCCTCTGCTCATTATGTATTTTTAATACTTTTATCAAACCTGAAAAGAAA
>NZ_JAPPTO010000015.1:0-168972 GCF_027587135.1 Vibrio sp. MM46 | reverse complement strand
CTGGTTGTTTGCTGATTACAATAAGAAAAGAAAAGTAGTTAAGTTCTTTTTTAAGTATGACAGGTGCGAATACCAAGATACTGCTCAGAAGATTACTTTTCGCTCACAGGCGCGATTCTATTGTTACATTTTCTTTAAAAATGAAGCGGACTTAGAATCCATGGTCACGCAACTTTCAAATATCTACAAACTGGACTGTAAAGAAGTCAATGATCATAAAAAGCTGTTTGAAGCGAAGCCTGAACCTAGACTTTTTACGACTCCTGCTTGTTATCGAGAATATCCTACCAATGAAGTGTTTGATTTAAGGGTTGCGAAAGCGCCACTCCCAGAGTGTAAGTATCTTTACAACGGCAAGTGGCGAACCGAGTCTGAGATTGAAAAATCTAAATCTGAACTAACAACAACCAAGGAGTAACCCTTGGCATATTCACCATTTTACGTCACCCCAGAAGAATTGGCAGTTTATCAAGAGGCGCAAGAGCAAGAAATACTCGCAGGCGATAACGTCAGAACATGACATAAGTATGATGTAGAGGAACCATTTCGCTATTACTTTAAACTTTTTGCGCTTCCATTTGTGATCGCCCCATTCCTATTAACTTTGTTTATACACACGAATGACTCGGTTGGCGTAACTATTTTTTCTTTTATTTTGTCGGTGATGGTGTCAGGAGCCTTTTACCTTACGATTGGCCTTGACTATCGCTATGACTATATTTTTTCTAGCAAAGGCTTTGTGATGAAAAAGCGTCGCAATATGCCTAAATGGGTAAACACCGCTATGCAAGCAGTTGGCTGGGTAGGTGCAGTGGTGTGCGTGGTTATGGTAGCACTGGTTGGTCCGATGGCATTAGCGGGTGCAGGTGCCTTCATTTTGCTTTCATTTGGTATGCTTAAACGCAAGCCTGATGAGCCAACAGAAGTGAGAGTTGGAGAGCGAGAAGACTGGCTCTTTGCTGATTACAATAAGAAAAGAAAAGTGATTAAGTTCTTTTTTAAGCATGACACATGCGAATATATTAATATGGAACATACTAAGATTTCACGCTTACACAACCGATTCCACTATTACGTATTTTTCAAAACCGTGTCTGACTTAGAGTCTATGGTCAATCAGCTAGCGACGGAATATAAGCTTGACTGTACAGAAGTCGCAGACCACAAAAAGCTATTTGAAGCTAAGCCAGAGGCTAGACTGTTTGGTACGCCAGTTTGTTATAAAGAATATCAAACCGATGAGGTATTTGATTTAAGGGCGTCAAATGCCCCACTTCCTGAGCGTGAATACCTATACAACGGTAAGTGGCAAACGGAATCTGAAATCGAACGCTTAAAAGCGGAAGGTGAACAGCGAGCCACTCCCACTTCATAGTTCAGCATTAAAAAGGGCTCCAGAGATTACTCTGGAGCCCTTTTGTTTTGGCTAAATTCACTTGGATAGCTAACTTATTTCGCTACGTTGCCTGCAACGTTTAGTGCATCCCAAGTACGTGCGAATGGTGGTGCGTAGCAGAAGTCCATATAGCCTAGTTGCTGTGTGGTCATCTTCGCAGTGATAGCAACAGCGAGTGCGTTGATTCGGCCTACAGCGCCCTTCTTGCCCACGATTTCACCGCCAAGCAATACATTGGTTTCTGGGTGGTAAACCAGCTTCACTTTAATGTCTTCTTGACCTGGGTAGTAGTCGGTTTGGTTCTTATCCGAAATGGTTGAAACCTTCACTTCCAAACCATGTTCTTTAGCTAGAAGTTCCGATGCACCTGTGCATGCCAGTTCGTAATCCAGCACTTTCAAGCAAGACGAGCCCAAGAAACCACTCATGTAAGTGTCTTTGCCAGCTAGTTTGTCAGCCATCATGCGCGCTTGTTTGTTAGCAGTGGTTGCCAGTGGAACATACACTGATTTACCTAGCGCCATGTGGTGAACCACAGCGCAGTCGCCGACAGCGTAAATGTGTGCATCTTCTGTTGCGCCAAACTCATCTACGAGTAGTGCGCCGTTCGCTGCTTTCGGTAGCTCGAACGCTTCTGTGTTTGGTTTGAAGCCAAGTGACATGATCACAACGCCTGCTTCAACATTGCCGTTGTCGGTTTCTACGATGTAACCGCCCTGCTCTGCGTCGCGAATGGCTGATACGCTGCAACCAGTTTTAAGCTCAGCGCCAGATTCACGAATCGCGCCTTCTACCACTTCAATCATTTCTGGGCTGAACTGACGACTCATCACGTGTTGTTCACGCTCAATGATGGTGACGTGCTTACCTAGTAGGTGTGCAGCATCGAACACTTCAAGACCGATAAAACCACCGCCAATCACACAAATGCGTTGTTTGTTGCTGTCCTTAAGCGCTTCTTTTACTGCCAAACCATCTTCCATGCTGGTTAGCGTGTATACGTGCTCTGGGTTGAACTCGCCAAACGATGGCACGATTGGATGCGCGCCCGTGGCAATCACCAACATATCGTAATCGATGGTGCTTTCTTCACCTTGGTGACGAACTTTAATCTGCTTTTCTGTGCGGTCTAGTGCCACCATTTCAGTTTCAATGCGCACGTCTAAACCAGATTTAATCGCTTGTTCTGGCGTACGAGAAATCATGCGCTCAGTGTCATCAAACATGCCACCAGCAAAATAAGGTAAACCACACGCACCAAACGAGATGTAATCGCGCTTATCCAGCACAATCACTTCATCTGATGGCTGATTACGTTTGTATTTCGCTGCGAAACTCATACCTGCAGCGCTACCGCCTACGACAACAACTTTCATATTTATTACCTAAATAACCTGAACTCAGGAAAAACGGAGAGCACCCGCGTTGGGTGCTCTTTATTAAGTTTAGAAATTACACTGCTGCTTCTTTTGACACTGTTGCAGCCACATCTGCGTTGTATTGCTCAGTGTTTAGTGAACCATTCTTCTTCGCGGTTAGCACGCCTGACAACATTGAGCCAGAGATGTTAAGCGCGGTACGAGCCATATCGATAAGCGCTTCGATAGAAACCAGAATCGCCACAACCGTAATGTCTAGACCCATGATGGTTAGTACCGCTACTGCTGCGAATGTTGCACCGCCACCAACACCTGCGATACCGAATGAAGCAATCGCGATTACAGCAATCAGTTGTAGGATGAAGCCTAGGTCAACTGGCATGCCCATTACTTGAGCCGCCATGATAGCTAGCATTGCTGGGTAGATACCCGCACAACCGTTCTGACCGATACTGGTACCGAATGTTGCTGACATGTTTGCTGTTTCTTCGTCCACACCTAGACGTTGAGTTTGAGTTTCAACGTTTAGTGGGATTGCCGCCATGCTTGAGCGAGAACCGAAGCCAAATACGAGCACTGGCCAGATTTTCTTCATGAACTTAGCAGGAGACAGACCGAACAAAGACACCATCACGAAGTGGATAGCGAACATTACACCGATTGCCACGTAGCTTGCTAGTAGGAATCGACCCATTTCTGCTAGTGCGAACAAATCGTTTGTCATCATGAACGTAGTCATCAGAGCAAATACACCGTAAGGCGTCAGCTTCAGAATTTCACGTACCATTGAAAGCACTACTTCTTTTGCTGAGTTGATGAAATCAACAAAGTTTTGCACTTTCTCTGGCTTACGGTTTTTCACTTGCAGGATACAGTAGCCAAGGAACATACCGAACAGGACGGTCGATAGCGTCGAAGTACGTTGAGAGCCCGTTAGCATGTCAAAGATGTTCGTTGGGATGATAGACAGAGCCATACCTGACAGGCCGCTGCTCGCCATCGCATCTTGCGTTGCAATCAGAGAGTCGCCACGCGCTTCGATAGCGCTGTTAGTGCCGATGGTGCTCACTAGTGCGTTTGCATCGATACCGAACAGGTAAATACTTGCGATGCCCACTGCAGCAGAAATAGCACAAGTGAAAAGTAGAATACCGATGATTTTTGGTGCGATACGCGATAGTGCACCGCCGCCTTCTACGTTCATGATCGAAGAGATCATCGCCACAAATACTAGTGGGATTACGATCATTTGTAGAAGCTTGATGTAGCCTTTACCGAACACAGAAATCAGTTCAGCAAAACCTGCCGTTGCAACGTTGCCTACGCCGAATACGAGCTGAATTGCACCGCCGAATAACAGACCAGCAGCAAGCGCACTCAGTACGCGGAAGTTAAAGCTTTTCTTTTGTTTTTTGAAGTTCGCAAGTAATGCGTAGAACCCAAAGAACAAGATGCTCAATCCAATAAATGAAACGCTCATGAGAATCTCCTATTGATACCCATTTATGTCCGAAAATCGGTTACTTTTTGTATGCAATGGCTTCAACTTCAACCAATGCGTCTTTTGGTAGTCTTGCTGCTTCAACGCAAGAGCGAGCGGGTGCGTTTTCTGTACCAAATACTTCTGTGTACACTTCGTTAAAGGCGGCGAAGTTTTCCATGTCTGATAGGAAGCATGTCGTCTTCAATACTGTGTCTAGACCCGCACCGCTTGCTTCTAGAACTGCTTTTAAGTTTTCTAGTGACTGACGAGCTTGTTCTTTGATGCCGCCTTCAACAAATTGCATGGTTTCTGGAACCAGTGGCAACTGACCTGATGTGTAAACCATGTCGCCGTAAGCTGTGCCTTGAGAGTAAGGACCGATAGCTGCTGGTGCTTGTTCAGTGGCAATAATTTTTTTCACGATACAACTCCTAAGTGATTAATTTTATTCTGATTTAAATTCTCGGATAAACTTGTAAACCGCCTGACGGCTAATCCCAAGTTGCTCTGATACTTGTGTCGTCGTTTCTTTTAGCTCAAATACACCGTTATCAAACAAACAACGAATAATGGCTTTGTTACGACCTTTAGCTGAAACCGTCTCATCTTGGTCAACCTCTTGCGTGGCAGCACTTAACGCTTGCTTGATGACATCATTGGCGTTGTTACTGAAGGTCTCACTGACCAAGGTTTGTGATACGTGACATTGTGGCATCAGCGTCTTGACGATCTCAGGGAATGGGAAAGATAAATTCATGTTGATACATAGCATGCCAATCGGCTTTTGCTCTGGACCAGCCAAAATGCACGTGGTCGATTTCAGTAGCGAACCATCGGCGGCATTGGTGAAATAACTCTTCGGAGAGACCTCGCCCGTTTTCTCGAAGGTGCTCCACATACGTAAGCCCAAATCAGTGATTGGCGAGCCAATTTCACGCCCAGTATGATGACCATTCACAATCTTCACGACTGAATTTTCTAAGCTTTCAAATGAATGAATAACGACTTCGCAATACGGTCCGATCAAGTCGGCGATTGTATCTGCCAAGCGAAAATAGTTGCTTAAACATGCTCTGTCTTCGTCGGTGAATCTAACTTGCTTTACGCTCATCATTTCGGTTTACATTTTTGAACTCAATGACTAAAAATTACTCCTTTCGGGTAGGTTCAGCAATACAGAGTAAACTTCTGTAAACCGCAAACTCACGCTCAAAACACCAGCAAAAATCGAATAAACGATCAAAATCACGCACAATAGTTGAACAAGATCACCAAAAACATATGAATTCGGTTTAATTTCTTAAACCTTGTCAAAGTTTAAATATTTAAAATCAAAGATTGCATTTTTGAACACTTTAATGATCTAGAACAAGTTCTAAAATCCAGTAAAAACCACATACGGTAAATTCTCATTCGACATGCAAGTTGATTTATAAAATCAACTTCAATCAAAACGCTCAAACCACGACACAAGATGAATAAAATTTCATCTCACATACCCAATTTGTATATCTAAGTCACCTTGAGATATGTGGGCGTACAATCGACTTCTTTCCATTCCATACCTATAAGACGAATCTGAATTTAAAAAGACGCAGATACAGAAGAAAAAATTGGACAGGTTATTTAGGACATAAAAAAACCGAGCGCTCGATGCGCTCGGTTCGATAAAACTATAGGGTAGTAAAAACAAACTAGGAAAGCTTGAATTTACTGAGTTCTCCGTGAAGATCGCCAGCTTTGACCGTCAACTCGTTACTGATTTCAACCGATGATGTCATGGTGTCCATCACCTCTACCGCCGTATCGTTGATGATCACAACATTGCGGTTGATCTCTTCTGAAACGGAGCTTTGCTCTTCAGCTGCAGAAGCAATCTGATTGTTCATGTCATTGATGACTTCAATCGCTTGGTTGATTTCAGACAGAGCCAAATGCGCTGCTTGAGTCTCGCCCTTGGTATCAATGGCTTGTTTCTGACTTTGCTCCATCAACACGACAATAGATTGTGTCTCTTGTTCTAAGCGAGCCAACATAGCGCGGATTTCTTCTGTTGAACCTTGAGTACGATTTGCTAGATTTCGAACTTCATCCGCTACTACTGCAAAACCTCGACCCGCTTCACCTGCACGTGCCGCCTCAATCGCTGCATTCAGTGCCAACAGGTTGGTTTGTTCAGCAATACCACCAATCTCACTCAAAATACCCTGAATCGCGGTACTAGAATCGACCAAGTTTTGCGTTTGCTGCTGTGCATCGTTGACTTGCATCGCTAAGTTATCGACCGCACTCGCCGCATTGTCCATGCGTGTCATGCCATTTAGGCTGTTGCTTTGCACTTGGCTTGCTGCGGCCGCCGCTTGAACCGCAGAGTTTGCAACTTCTTGCGCGGTTGCACTCATCTCATTGATTGCAGTTGCCAGTGAATTCACTTCATTCACCTGCGCGTTGAGTTGATCACGAGATGCCGCTGCTCGCGTTTGACCTTCTGTGGCGTTCTTATCTACCTGATCTGCAGTGCTCATTACCGTCAACAACATTTCTTGCATACGGGATAAGAAAGTATTGAACCAGTGGGCAAGCTGCGCTGTTTCATCTTTGCCTTTCACTTCAATGCGGTAGGTCAGATCGCCTTCGCCTTGTGCCGCATCTTTAAAGCGCTCGACTAAGTTATTGAGCACTTTACCTAAAGAGCTGGCAATAAACGCCATAGCAGCAATACCTAAAAGAGCAGCGATGATCCCCGCCCACACACCTTTTTCAAGCGCTTTTGTATTCTGCTCATCACTCCATTGTTGGTAGGTGTCGACGCTTTTTGTAAGATAGTTGCTGGGAACTGACACCATGACTACCCACGGAGCATCACTCGTTTCAATTGACGTAATCGCATATTCGTCACCACCAAAAGTAACGAGACCAGCGCCTTTCTCTTTCGCGATCGACTGAATGTTTGCCCACTGTGCTGCAAGCTCAGAAGACACCTTCTTGCCTACCATTTCTGCATCACGACTGTTTGCCAATGTAATGCCTTTCCATGATGTGATAAGGATTTTTCCTTGTCCTTCAAACAGGTCTCGTGCAAACAACTCACTCTGACTTTGCAGCTCGTGTAGCGAGAGATCAAAACCGAGTGAGCCAATGATTTTACCATCCTGCTTAATTGGCTGACTGATGGTAGTGATCAACTCTTGTTTACCACGAACTGGATAAAAGTACGGCTCCATTACGAAAGTTTTGCCTGTTTCGTAAGGCATTAAGTGCCAATCGTCTTTACGCTCACCGTTGTTGTTTAACTCCGTATTACTAAAGCTCTCCATTGCGACAGCGTCAAAGCTATTCTTATCGTTTGGAGAGAAGAAAGGTGCGAGGTAGCCTTGGCTGTTAAAGCCGATTTCAGGACTAAAAGTCGTTTGCTGTGACCATGTTTTGTCTTGCCAAACCATATAACCAGCAAATACGGCTTTGTTTTGTGCTTCTAATGCGGCAGTAAACTGTTTAACAATAAGATCTGCGCTCGCATCTGTCTCTGCACTTAACTCAATAATCGAACGTACTTGTTTAAGGTTTGCCAACACAGGATCGAGTTGGTTGGCTACATTCAAACCTTGCTGAATTGCGGTATTTTGCAAGTCGGTGTTGGTCGCATCTGTTAACTGCGTTTTGACCTTCTCGTTCACTTGTTTGTTTACATCGGTAAATGCGTTTGTGGTCATTCCCATGGCAATAAGCAAAGTGAAAGCCATCGCTCCACCAGCGCTGACCGCAATTCGCGTTCGTATACTGTTAAACATAGAAACCTCTGTAACTAAAAATAAGTTGGCGTTAGTTTTTGAAATATCGTGGATTTTAAACAACAGAAGTGAACAGGAGGCGCCAAGATATGAACAGAAAAAGAACAGAAAGATCAATTTTATTAACAGAATTAACTGGCAAGGGGATTTTATATTTAAAGGTAATGAGCTGCACAATAAATAAAGTGATTAAGTTGATAGTATAACTCTTTGTATTTACGGAACTTAAACCTTACAAAAAAGATGGCTTTTATATGAAAGTAATCAAATATTAAAGTAGAGGTATGCTTACGAGTCGATTAATCATTTCGTGATATAGATCACATTTAATTTTCCTCATCTTTTTGTTTTCACTGCAATTATTATCTGGATAACCAAGCCATTATTCGCTCGATTGTTGGAACACCCAGTGCATACTCAGCAAGTAATTGCTCACCATACCCGCCAAAATTCCCATCACTAAAGCAATGTAAACTGTTGTCCCTTGTGTACCCAATAAGAGTGTGGTGACTTTGAAAACGGCAAAGTTTGGTAATGCGCTGATGCTTGCGCTAAGCATAAACTTTTGCCATTGGTTAAATGCTCTATCCTTTGTTGATTGCGAAAACGTCAAACATCGATTGCCCAACCATGTTGTGGTCGCAGCAACGCAAAATGCCAGCCCTCGAGCCATCATTAATTCGACCCCAGCCCATTGAAATAAAACCATAAAAATGAGGGTATCGACGATGAAGCCGACACCACCCACCATAGCAAATGTCAATAATCTACTCATCACGTTACCCTGTACCCAAGTGACTTCAAGATGCAGAATTCAGAGCGTTGTCATTGATTCGAGAGCAAGGAAAACAACGCTGTGTAATAGCCAGCTCTTCCCAAGTTGTTTGACGCGACCATTTGTTTGACTAAAAAAGCGAGTCAAAGACACGCTCCCAAAGGGCGCTCTTTGCAAATATAAGGACCTTGGCTTGTATACTTTGTTGCCGATTCTTGATTTCGACCCACAAGACCTTTAAATCGCCGCCGCGTCTACAAACCAAGTCGTTCTCGCTGAACCTAGCATCTCGAGGTTATTTGGGTATATAACGCAGGTATAGAGCGTGCGCTTTGACTTAGCAGTAAACTCATTAGTACAGCTCAAGGCGTTATCATGGATCAACTTGTCAACTTGTCGTTCTTTACCAATGAGGTAGAACTTATTTAGTTGATTGAGCTCTGTTACATCTTCCAGTTTTTTCGCTTGTCCTTGGCTATAAAATTGACCAGAGAACGGACGTTTCCCAATGTAAAAAACAGGTGCATTGTCGGTGATCTCTGCAAATAGAATACGATCACTTCGGCTGTCTGCTTTGCCCATGTTTAAGACCAACATAGCGATCATGAGCAGCACAGGTAACACTGCTGCCGTGCCAGTAAGCCACTTAAAGTCATATTTATCCACTAACATTGCAATCAGGATACCCAATGCAGGAACACCTGGTAGCACGTAGGCCGGCAAAATGTTCCCTGCCATAGTGAACAAAACCATTGGCGAGATCAGCCAACACATTAAGAAACTGAACAAGCCTTGATGATCCGTTTCTATTGATTTGATTGTGTGTCGGCGCTTCCACACCAGAACAGGCAACACGAGCGACCATGGCGCAGCCGATTGCAGCCAGAATAGCCAAATCATGCCACGTGGTTGGTCATGAGCAGAACCATATAGGTCCCCTTCCCATCCACTTACGACAAAGCGTTTAAAGTGCTCACCAACAATGAAATAATCAATGAACCCCGGCGTCGCCATCTCCGCCATGATGTACCAAGGCAGTGCAATCGCCAACATCAACGCTAAGCCTGAAATCAATGGAAAACGCTGCCACAAGGCTTTAAAAGCACCAAAAAAGCCATGCTGAATAACCAGCCAAGGAAAGACAGCAATCCCCATGATAACAATCGCAACCGGACCTTTTGCGAGTAACCCACACGCCAGACCGAAGAACCCCAGATAGCCCCAAAGTTGGCTGTGTTTGTCTTTTCCGAGCCAACAATAATAAAAGCCAAACATAGCCATTGTCATAGCTAACGTGAGTGCCATATCCGTCATCACCGCGCCCGCCGCAATCGAGAAAATGCCACATGTAGCCAATACTAACGATGCGACAAGCGCACTAAAACCAGCACGGTGCGCCATGACTGCAACAAAAATAATAGTCGCGACACCCGCTAACCAATGAGGTGCACGCACCGCAAACTCATTTAGCCCAAATAACTCAATGCCATACGCACTCATCCAAGTAAACAGAGGTGGCTTACCCCAAAATGGCACGCCGTAATCAAATTGTGGGGTGAGCCAATTACCTGTCTCCACCATCAAACGCGCCATTTCGCCATAGCGAGCTTCTGTCGTGTCCATAAGTGGATACGTAGCCAAAGAAATAAGGCGAAGTAACAACGCGAACGCCAACAACAGCCATAGGTGGGTTTTATTAATACTCATGACTACGCAGATTCTCCAAATTTAAACTTCATAGCTTGGATGGTTTGATGTTTTGCTGGTCGCTCGAAAACAGACTGGATAAGGTAAAGAGGTCGTTGCTTGGTTTCGATGAAAATGCGCCCGATGTATTCACCAAGCAATCCGATAGAGAGCAATTGGACACCACCAAGTGCGAGTTGAACCACCATCATGGGTGGATAGCCGGAAACTGGCTCTCCAAATACGACCGTTTTCATCACAATGAATGCGCCGTAGATAAATGCACTGAACGCAACTAACGCACCTGCAAGCGTTGCTAGGCGTAAAGGACGGATAGAAAAGGAAGTAATACCGTCCATCGCGAGTCCGATCAGCTTGAGGTAATTCCATTTGGTTTCACCGCAAAAGCGAGCATCACGTTCAAACGGCACCGTAACTTGCTTAAATCCAGGCCAAGAAAAAATGCCCTTCATATAGCGATTACGTTCTGGCAGAGCATTGATGTGTTTGACAACGTTGGCGCTTAATAAGCGAAAGTCTCCAACATTTTCCGGAACATCAAGCTTCGCCATACTGTTTAGGACTTTGTAAAAGCACGCCGCTGAAAAGCGCTTAAACCATGTCTCGCCATGGCGTTCGCTGCGCTGCATGTTGACCACGTCGTAACCTTCACGCCACTTAGATAGCATCTTTGGAATAAGCTCTGGTGGATCTTGTAGGTCGGCATCAATCACGATCACAGCTTCGCCATGACAATGCTCAAGACCGGCACTCATCGCCGATTCCTTACCAAAGTTACGGCTAAGTGCTAGACAGCGAACGTCGCTAGAAGATTGAGAAAAGTTTTGAGCAATCATTAAACTGTCGTCTTTGCTACCGTCATCGACATAAACGATTTCACATCGCTCAGGTATGTCATCCAATACTGCTGTGAGACGACGATGGAATTCTGGCAAGACTTCTTGCTCGTTAAAGAATGGCACCACAACAGACAAGACTGTTTTAGGCTCAGCGTGTTGGCTCACCTTTGAAAAGGTTGCGGCGTGAATGTTGAAGGTTGACATGCTACTCTTCCACTAAATCCAATGAATGGATGCAGTCTACAAGTCACCATGTGAAAGAGATGTTGTTGACATCTTTTTCACGCCCTTAGTGCATAATGTTCTGTTAAGAAAAGTCCCTAATTTCTAAAACCTGCCAAATTGGAGAGAAATACATGAAACGCGTACTCTTGGTCGAAGACAATCGAGAAATTGCAGGCATGCTGTTCGACTATTTTGAGTGTGCGGGTATGGAACTCGATTACGCTGACAATGGCGAGCTTGGTTTGAAATTAGCGATGGAAAATACCTTCGATATTATTCTGCTTGATCTAATGCTACCTCGCATGGATGGCTTGACTGTGTGCAATAAATTACGCGAAGCAGGCAACAATACGCCTGTATTGATGCTCACCGCACTCGACAGTCGAGACGACATGTTAAAAGGTTTCAACCACGGTGCGGATGACTATCTGACAAAACCTTTCGATCTAGACATATTGGAAGCACGCATGACCGCTTTGATTCGCCGTTATCGTGGTACGGTCGCGTCTTGCAAGTTAACCTATGGTGAAGTCTCAATCGATCAGAAAACCCGTAAAGCGTATCGCCAAGATAAGCTTCTCGCCCTCAATCCGACCACTTATACAATTTTGGAAATGTTGGTGAAGAACGCACCAGATGTCGTCACTCGCGAAGACATTGCATTTCGTCTATGGCAAGAGAACGAGCCGAACAACGACGTACTGCGCAGCCATATCTACCAACTGCGAAACCAAGTTGATAAGCCGTTCGAACAACATGTGCTCATTACGGTTCCAAAAGTTGGCTTCCGCTTGGAGACAGGTGCATGATCAACCGCTTACTTGCCAGTACGCAAAGCACACAAAGTATGACAGGGCGGCTCGCTCTGTTTTTTTCTTTCGTTTCTGTCGTTATCGGTATTTTCTGCTTTGCACTCATCACTGGTGCTCTTTTATGGTCAGAAGATCGCGTCGGCGAGCGCCGGATCATGATCGATAAAAAAGAGGCGATCGAACACTTTCAATCTCATCCAAATGCAGGCGTTATCCAATTAGACCTATTGACCACCGCCTACAACGACATTGCCTTAGTACCTGCCCCATTTCAGAAGTATTTAATAGGTAAAAAACATTTTTTGGATGAAGTCGGGGATGAGCCAAGTTCAAGAATGATTTATATGAGCACCTACACCAGTAAAGGTGTAGAGCATCCAGTAATCCTCGTATCCCTGATTGATGAAATCGAAATTACCACCGAAGAGTTCATCATGGTGGTTGCTATGGTGCTGTCTATCGTCGCAATCTTGGTGTTCTTGTTTGGTAGCTTGTTACTGCGGTTATCACAACGCTTGATCGAGCCTGTTAACGCCCTAAAAACTCAACTTGACCAACACCAAGGTGATCCAACCCAAACCTTTAGTGTGCCGGAAAGTTCGGCAAAAGAGTTTCAAACCTTAGCGGATGAGCTTAATGAGTATCGCCGTAAGATCAATCAAGTCATCAAGCGGGAGCAAGCTTTTGCACGTTATGCAAGCCATGAACTACGCACGCCATTGACGGTAATGAAAGGCTCAAGCAGTTTATTGGCGAGAAGCGCCAGTACGGATTTTCAAACGCGACAGGTTCATCGTATTCAAGATGCAACGCAACAAATGTCGACGATGGTGGACGCCCTACTCGGCTTAGTGCGATATGAACGTAATACAGACGACTCACCCGTACGAAGCATTAGCGAAGAAGAGCTCACACAAATTATTGCGCAAAGTCAGGCGCAAGCGGATGAGAAAGCACTCAGTTTTGATGTGCAGATAGACGGTAACCCCAAAACGCGCGCTACCAATGCGGTCTTGACCATCATTCTTGGTAACTTGATTCGAAATGGCATTGCGGCAACGCCATATGGGGCGATCCATATTGGCATGAACGAGGATACCATTTGGGTTCGTGATGAAGGGGAAGGTTTTTCCAGTATCCCTCATTCAGAAGGGCATGGGTTGGGTTTAATGATTGTGGATGACCTGTGTCACCGCTACGGCTGGCAATTTGACATCGGAACTCACCCAGACGGTGGGTGCGAAGCCGTTATAAATCTTGCATTGGAACATCAAACCTAGCCAAGTGCATTCCACCCTCAGACCAAGGCACCGACTTTGCACTATCGTCTGATGACGACTCCTGTGCGTCGATGCCTTTCGACTCCAAGCGTTGTAGAGTTAGGCGTTGTATAGCGATGCCGCTAGCGTACTCAATCGCTGATGCTTCTCAGAGCCCACCTCAGACGCGTCACCGACAGAAAGTAAATCTTCGATAAAGCACGCCAATGCCCTCGCCTCGATTGCTCTGATGGCTGCTTGCTGCTCGCCCGATAAATATCCGTAAATGCTCGCCGCGCCAAAGTCACCAAAAATCATCTGCCCTTGCGCGTTAACCAATGTGTTGTGAGCGTATAGATCACCATGACACACCTTGTTGTCATGCAGATGATTAAACACATCTACCATCTGCTCTACAATCAGTTCAATTTGAGTCATCGTCAACTTGAACCCTTCTGGGAAGGTGTCTCTAGTACAAGTTTCAAGAGTTGGTGGCAAACCCAAGTTGTAGTAGCTGTTTGGTATCAGCTCCATCACTAGAGCAAGCTCAGTACCGTCATCCACTTGCGCGATAGATTTGACCAAGTTGTCATGATGACCAGCTTGTAAGCATGCTTCAAGTTCATCATGAGGGAAACCATCACTGGTGACCTCGCCCTTGAACACTTTCACCGCCACTTCACTCGGGAAGTCATATTGAGCGTCAGTCCAGTTCGCGTGAGAAATCACACCACTCGCACCTTGACCAAGAACATGGTTAAGCGAGTAACTGCTTGTGGTCACTTTAGGCACACTGTCTAGCGAAGATGGATGCTTGCAGAATGGGTTACCTGCGAAAGCCAACCACGCCAATTTAGGCAGCTTCATCAATACATCCGGGAAGTACTCTAACTGGTTCGCAGATAAACGAATCAATTCCAAGTTGACCAAGTTTTCCATGCTGTTTGGCAGTTGTTTGATGCGATTGCCCGCCAGAGCAAGCTTTCTTAGGCGCGACCTTTCACCCAGACTGTTTGGAAGAACTTCAATCTCATTGTCTGTCAGGATCAGCCAGCGTAACTGAGTTGGTAGTGACGCTTCACTTACCTCTTTAATTTTGTTGGTTTTAAACCCAACCATCTCTAGGCTTGGAAGCTTTCCCAACACCTCTGGTAAGTGCGTGAACAGGTTGTTCGAAGCAAAAATGATTTTTAGCTTGGTAAGCTTTTCTAATTCTTGTGGTAATTCAGACAGCGCATTGCCAGATAAATCTAATACTTCAAGCGTGTCTGCAAGCTCTAAAATTTCCATAGGAAACTCTGTCAGCCCTTCCGCCAACTTTAGTTGTTTAATTCCTACTAATTGTCCTGTTTTTAATTGTTCTAGAGTCTGCAAAACCAAGCCTTCTGATTGAATAGAAATAAGCGGCGTAGTTTACGTGGCTTGAGGCAGAAAGGCGAGCCATGGAATATCGTCTTATTAAAGAAACCCATTGTGCTTATGATAGAGCATCAGGAATAACCGAATCTGATGCTCTGAAACCCAGCCTTTTTATCTGGGTTTAATGGCGTTACACTACGCGCCCTTTTTAACGGCAAGGTCGCGTGGTTGGACACGTCAGCAGTAGCATGAAACTCTCTGAAAGCCCGATAACTCAACATAACTTTAATGGTCACACGTTTTTTCTTAAGCGTGATGACATGCTGCATTCTCACTTTTCTGGGAACAAAGCACGTAAATTTATGGCGTTGATGGAAACACAGAACAGCGATACCAAAACGCTCATCAGCTACGGCTCAGCTCAATCCAATGCGATGTATTCTCTTGCCGCTCTGGCGCAAATCAAAGGCTGGAACTTCGAGTTCTATGTTCAACATATTCCGTCTTGGCTTAAAGACTCCCCTATCGGCAACTATCGAGGTGCGCTTGATTTAGGCATGAGCATCACCGCGATGCAAGACCTTGGTTCAACACTGCATCCAACCGAATACATCGAGCAAGTACGAGGCTTGGACGATACGACCTTGGTCGTCCCGGAAGGTGGTAAAGCGAAGATTGCCGAAGCTGGGGTAAAACAATTAGCGCGAGAGCTGCTTGATTGGACACGCCTTGAAGGCAGAAAACAGTTTGTAGTGGCGTTACCATCGGGAACCGGAACCACCGCACTGTACTTAAGTAAACACTTAAAACCTCATGGAATCGAGGTCGTGACCTGTGCTTGTGTGGGTGATGCGCACTACCTCACTGAGCAATTCAACACGCTAGAAACCGAAAATCACCCTACTATTCTCTCAGTACGCGATAAACATCATTTCGGTCGTTTATACCAAAGTGATTACGAGACGTGGAATGCGCTCTACGATCAAACCAACCTAGAATTCGATCTACTGTATGACCCTTACATGTGGCAATGCCTACAGCCGTGGTTGGCAGAGAATGAAGATAAAACGTTGATTTATATCCACCAAGGTGGGTTACTTGGCAACGAATCGATGTTGCCAAGGTATCAACGAGAATTTGAATAAACGAAGTAGCGTTACTTAATAAGCGCTAGGATAGATTTGAACTCTGGCGCTCTGCAATCTTCTACCATTTCATACAAGCACATCTCTACGCTCGTCAGGCCGACTCCGTTTGCGGTTAACTTTGCTAGTGCCAGTGCTTTGTTTGCCGCTGTTCGCGAAGAGACACAATCGGTCACTAGCTCCACTTTGAAGCCCATTTGACGCAGCGATACCGCCGTTTGATATACGCAAATATGCGCTTCGATACCACAAACTAACCACGTATCAATATTGGCGTTTTCTACTGCAAGTTTGAATGTTGGTTCTTTCACACCATCAAAAGTGTACTTTGCGATCGGCAAGTGCGCCTTATCCAACACCTCTCGGATCGGTTCTACTGTTGGTCCCAAACGTTCCGGATTTTGCTCAAGCCAAACAATCGGTAAATTCAGAGCTTTCGCGCCTTTGACTAATTTGGTGGTGCTTTCAATCAAGGCTTCACTTTCGTGCATCAAGGTTGCGAGTTTACCTTGTACATCGACAACAATAAGACCAGTTGTATTTTTCGATAGCATTCTTATCTCCTCTGCGGGCTTGAAGCGCCTTTCTTTGTTACTCCAAGCTTTCGAACATAATCAATGTATACCCAAGTAACCTCGAAATGCTAGGTTCAGCGAGAATGACTTGGTTTGTAGACGCGGCGGCGATTTAAAGATCTAGTCATTCTAAATCAAGAATCGGTATCTCCGCCGTCAAGCAAAGTGACAAAGTGACTGTCTGCTCACGCTATTTGAATTTTTCTCTAAACAAATCAATCAATGCCTTTACCTTATTGGGTAAGAACAAATTAGAAGGATAAATCAGTGTCAAATGCTGCTTAGGATGGGTAAATTCCGGCAAAACCTCGACCAGCTTGCCGTCCTCCAGCGCTGGCTTTGAATGCACCTGTGGAATAAAGGCGATGCCATTACCAGCAATCGCCATTAGACGTAGCAAATTTAAATCGTCCGATCTCACAGCGACATGAAGTTCAGGGTCTAACAAATCGGCGTTGTAGCGATTTGTTAGCAAACGGTGATGCTTTAAATCTTCCATACTTTGCAGCGGTGGATGCGCTTCAAGGTAAGCTTGAGATGCAACGAAGTGGCTACGATATGGCAACAAGCTGAATTGAACGTAACTGTCATCAGACACTTTGGCCACACTCGGTAGGAGTTGTAGATCGAACGCTTGGCGCTTGAGATCCACACTCTCTTGATGGTTTTCAATCTCAACCGACATCTCAGGATAACGCGTGGTGTACTCGTTTATAATCCAGTTAAATGCTGCCGAGCTCATCAAGGCGGATGGAATCGCGACACGCACTTTCCCCGTCAACTCTTGTTGATATTCATGCATGACATTCAAGCCTTGCTGAATATGTTCTATCGGTTGCCCAACCAATTCAAACAAACGCTTACCATGTTCGGTTAACTCTATCGTTCGTGTTGTACGGATCAATAATGGGCAGCCTAAGGCTTTCTCTAATTCCTGCAAGCGACGGCTTACTTTTGAGCGCTGCAATTGATTTGCCTGCGCTGCCGCGCTAATGCCACCGTGCACCACGGTTTGGCTAAACAAGTGAAGATCATCAAAGCTTACGTTCATTGTCCTACTTTTAGGTCGCTCATGCACTTATTGCCATTCTACTGAACTGTGACCAACTTCTCTATAATCCTTTGTCTTATTTGCTTGTTAGCCCCATAAATTCAGGTATCAGTTATGACAGCGGATCATAAATTCAAACACTGGATGCGAACACTTATTGTCCTGTTCATTGTACTATTTTTCTACATTATTATTGCCGACCGCCACGCACCTATCACCACCGAAGGTCGAGTGCAAGGTTATGTGGTGCAAGTTGCACCTGAAGTCTCAGGAAAAGTGACCGACGTACTGATTGAAAATAACCAGTCAGTTCACCAAGGTGATGTCCTATTCAAGATTGACGATAGAAAATACAAGATTGCTCTAGAGCAAGCCAAACTGTCTCTACAATCGGCATATGAAAAAGAAGCGACCCTTTACTCTCAACGTGAAGCTGCGCAAGCAAACATTGCGCGCGCCGAAGCGACTTATAACAACGCTCATCGTGAGTACACACGATTACAAAAGCTGTCTAAACAAAAGGTGATTTCACAATCCACGCTAGACAACGCTTACGCGCAAAACCAAGTCTCGCGCGCGGCACTTAAAGCCGAACAACAAAACCTGAAAGTGATTGAAGCGCAACTGGGGGATAAAAAAGGGCAAAGCACTGCGGTACGTATTGCCCAAAATGGCATTGAAAAAGCCCAGCTCGATCTTGCCAATACGGCAGTCATGGCACCAAGCGACGGCGTTGTAACGAACCTACAGTTAGAAGTGGGTACCATGGCAAACACCAATATGCCAATGCTGACATTTGTCCCAACTGGTTCTATGTGGGTTGCAGCAGATTTTCGAGAAAAATCCGTCGCAGGAGTTGATAAAAACTATCACGCAATGGTGGCGTTCGATGCCAACCCAGGCTCAGTATACGATTTCGATTTATCCAGTCGTGATTATGGTGTTGCTGCGGCACAACAAACGCCGAACGGTGCACTGACCAAAGTAGAAGTAAACAATCGTTGGGTACGTGATGCGCAGCGCACTCGCGTTAATTTGACCAGCCAAGAGGCGCTTCCTTCATCGTTATTCGTCGGTTCACGTGCCACCATTGTGCTTTACCCAGACAACAGTCCATTCTGGGAACTGATGGCACAAGCACAGATCCACCTCGCAAGCTGGTTCCACTTTATCTATTAGGTGGCAGTGATGAAGACACTACGTATTTGGTTTGGCTGCTCAATGGGATTGGCATTGAGCATGATCTTTGGTTGGTCTTACGGCTTTTTTGCCATCATGCTGCCATTGTTCGTTCTTGGACGCATGGACCACTTCAGCTTACCCTTAGTTTTGATGGTCTTCTTCTCCGCAATTTGGACCACAGTACAAGCGACCTTTATTCTTGAATACCTTCAGTTTCATCCCTTACTAATGTTTGCTGCGGTGGGCATTATGATGTTGTTTAAGTGCGTTGCAATGATGAACCCAAAGACGTATTTATTTGGCTACATGGGGTTATTGGTTGGCTCGATTGTTCTGAACTTTGCTAGCTACGATTTCATGGATATTGAAGAGTTCAACGTCAATCTTTGGGTGATCTCTTTCAGTAACATCTTCGTTTGTGCTCTCGCTTATTGGTTATTCCCAGAGCCAGAGTCGAAGATCTTGCAAACAGAAATGACCACGCCAGTAAAAAGCGATATCGACTACATCAGCCAAGTTGCTATGGGTTGGGTAGTAGCGATGGCAGCATTTTTGGTGTTCCAAATAGGTGATTTGTACGACTCGCTTTCGGCGCAGGCTTCAATCCTCATCATCCTAACGCCAATGACACTGGCAGGCTCAATGGCCATGGCAAAAATCCGTATCATCGGTACAGCGCTAGGTTGTATCGCGGGTATGGCGGTGCAGTTAATCTTGGGCAGTTGGTTTGGCTACGGTCTGTTGTTTTGGCTGGCGTTTACTATTGCAATGGGACCTTTCTGCTTGTGGCTGACTAAAGGTCAGGTCAAAGCAGCTATCGCCTTCTCGGCAATGTCGGCGTTATCTGTACCACTCACCACTTCCTTAGTGCCAGAACAGAAAGACGCATTCTTCTCCATCTTGTACCGTTTTAGCTCTATCTTTGTTGCGGTATTGCTGACTGCCATGGTGATGTGGGTAGTACACCATTGGATTCGAGTGATGTTATTGAAGCATCCGGAGGTGAAGAACGTGGAATTGAATTAAGCCTTGTCTGAGGCGGAAAACGAAGTATGCCGCTCACTTTACTGTGAGCGGCATTCGAGCTTTATATCCCGTAATGCTTAACTAAGGTTACGCGCTTATGCCTGAAGTGAGCTCATCAAGCTCAACAGCGATTGTCGCTGTTCATTGGGAAGTGCTGCAAATAACGTTGCCATTTCACCAAAAAACTCGGGTCCCATTGCGGCAACCAGCGCTAGCCCTTGTTTTGACAACGATATTTTAACTGAGCGCTTATCAACTAAATCATGTTTTCGGACGACAAGCTCTTTTGCTTCTAAGCGCTCCAATCGGTTTGATAGTGCGCCTGAAGATGGCAATAATGTCTGCTCTTTGAGTGCTTTTGCCGTCAGCTCATAAGGCTTGCCTGAACGGTATAATGTCGCTAAAACATCAAACTCCGACGGGTTTAATCCATGCTTCTTGCAAAAGTGGCTTCTGGCGTCAGAAAGTGAAGTACCAAACCGAA
Source organism: Vibrio sp. MM46 (assembly GCF_027587135.1). Taxonomy (NCBI): domain Bacteria; kingdom Pseudomonadati; phylum Pseudomonadota; class Gammaproteobacteria; order Vibrionales; family Vibrionaceae; genus Vibrio; species Vibrio sp. MM46. The sequence continues at coordinate 148,484 of NZ_JAPPTO010000015.1, read as the reverse complement.
CAAACAATGTCACAAGTTCAATAACATTTCCGTCCAACTCTTGGTTTATCGATAGCCACTGTTCTGCAACTTGCTTGCTCGTCATGCTCAAAATAATGAATCCGTGTAATAACGCTCTATACCATTCTACTCTTGCTGCTTATCACCACTGTGCCATACACGGCGATGCTGCTTTTTAAAAACAAGCTTTGCATCGAAGTAGAGAACTTCAAGAATAAGACCGAACGTAAATAGTACCATTACTGAAATTGCGAAAACATCTACGAAAAAGCCTATTAGGGTTTTAATCACTGCTTTTACCAAATCCAACACCTTCATCACCTCTTATTTCACTCATGCTTTTACTCCTTTCTCTTGCCTGACGTCCGCATGATCTGATTTTAGATTCAGCAGATCAGAGAAAAGATCAATTAAGGTGACTTTAACCTCATTTTATGTTTAAGTAAATTATGTTTACTTAAACATAATTTACTTAAAACTGGATCGAGGCAACGCATGAAAATCATCTTGGCAATCTTAGCGCCCTTACTTTGGGGAACGACTTACGCCGTCGTTTCATCAGAGTTTGTGGGTTGGTCACCTTTTGCACTAGCAGTATGGAGAGCCCTACCTGCTGGCTTCATCCTATTGATTTTAAAGCCAACTATGCCCAAGTTATCAGAGCTCCCTGCTCTACTTTTAATTGGCTTCCTTAATATTGCGTTGTTTTTTGGTTTGTTATTCGCTGCAGCACTGCGACTGCCTAGTACTTTGGTTGGAGTAGGCATGATCGCTTTGCCTGTTGTGAGCTTGGCAATCATGGGGATCGCGCATCAAATCAAACCCTCCATGATCCAATTGATGTCGGCAATGGTGCTATTGGCGTGTTCCGCTTATCTATTCTTAACCAGCCGCGCACCCATCAGCCTATCAGCGGTATTACTCTTGGTTGGTGCCATGAGTGCATTGATTGCAGGAAGTGTTGTTGCTAAACACGTGATGAAGAAAATCCATTGGTGGAAGTTACTGACATGGAAGCTCATCTTTGGCGGCATCATTTTATTGCCTCTCGCCTATTGGGATATTTTTTCGGGGGGAATCATCGCGGTTCCTTTATTGCCAGAGAACTTAGAACAATGGCTAGCGATGGGTTGGATTGTCATCGGGTTAACCTCAGTGGCCTACGGAGCTTATGTCTATACCATCCCTTTAATTACCACTAATGAGCTCAGCTTCTTTGGCACCTTTAACCCGATTCTGGCGATGATCTTAGGCGTCACGCTCATGGGAGATTCCCTGACTCACGTACAGATTGGTGTGATGACATTAATGGTCGTCTGCAACTTGATCGCCCAGTTCTTTGAATACAGGAAGAAGCTCCCTACTGAGCAGGAAGCAATCAATTATTAACCTCTGGTGTCGTTAACATTGTGCGTAAAGAAAAAACCAAGCACTCAGTCTTGGTTTTCTCTGTATCCTTAACTATCGATACAAAAATTAGTCAGCAATCTCGTTACGGATGATTTGCGCCCCTAAACTCAGTGCATTCAGCTTTGCAGTTGAAACTTCACGAGGTAAAGGTGCCATGCCACAGTTAGTACAAGGATAGAGTTTATCGGCATCGACATACTTAAGTGCTTCTCGTAGTGTATTTGCTACTTCTTCTGGCGTTTCAATCTCGTTGGTTGCCACATCAATTGCACCAACCATCACTTTCTTGCCACGGATCAGTTCAAGTAGTTCGATAGGCACGCGCGAGTTGTGACACTCAAGCGAGATAATATCGATGTTTGATTTTTGCAGTTTTGGGAACACTTCTTCGTACTGTCGCCATTCAGTGCCTAAAGTTTTCTTCCAATCCGTGTTAGCTTTGATGCCGTAGCCATAACAAATATGCACTGCCGTTTCGCATTTTAGTCCTTCGATAGCGCGCTCTAAGCAAGCAATACCCCAGTCATTCACGTCATCAAAAAAGACGTTAAATGCCGGCTCATCAAATTGGATAATGTCGACACCTGCCGCCTCAAGCTCTTTTGCTTCTTGATTAAGGATCTTGGCAAACTCCCATGCTAATTTTTCACGGCTTCCATAGTGAGCGTCGTAAAGCGTATCGATCATCGTCATTGGTCCCGGCAGCGCCCATTTGATCGGTTGTTTGGTTTGCTGGCGCAAGAACTTCGCATCTTCCACAAACACGGGTTTGGTTCGGCTTACTGGACCTACAACCGTCGGCACGCTTGCATCATAGCGGTTACGGATAGTCACAGTTTTTCGGTTCTCAAAGTCTACGCCACTAAGGTGTTCAATAAATGTCGTCACAAAGTGTTGGCGAGTTTGCTCTCCGTCACTAACAATATCGACGCCTGCTAATTCTTGCTCTTGTAAAGAGACACGCAGCGCATCGCGTTTACCATCAATGAGTTCCTCGCCTTGCAGTTTCCATGGTGACCAAAGCGTTTCAGGCTCTGCAAGCCAAGATGGCTTAGGTAAGCTGCCTGCTGTTGAAGTCGGTAATAGTGTTTTCATCGTCATTCCCTTTCAAATTCTAAATTGATTACGCGTAAGCGGCAGACCATTGCTCAAGGATTGATTGATAAGGTTTAATGAAATGCTCCTCAGCAAATTTCCCTTGTTCAATCGCAAGCTGGCTGCGCTCTTCGCGGTCATAAACGATTTGGGTTAACGAGTGATCGAGGTTCTTCAAGTTTGGCTGGTAACACTGCCCTGCTACCGCGTTCGCATTGTAAATCTCTGGTCGATAAATCTTTTGGAACGTCTCCATGGTACTGATGGTACTGATCAGCTCTAGGTTCGAATAGTCATTCAAAAGGTCACCGAAGAAGTAGAACGCCAACGGAGCGACACTGTTTGGCGGCATAAAGTAGCGCACTTGCAATCCCATCTTTTTGAAGTACTGCTCGGTTAGTGACGATTCATTTGGCTGGTATTCAAAGCCTAGAACCGGATGCTGGTTTTCCGTGCGGCGGTACACTTTATTGTCCGATACACTCAAGCAAATCACTGGCGGCTTCTGGAAATGTTGTTGGTACGATTCTGATTTCACAAAGGCTTTAAACAGCTTGCCATGCAGTTCACCAAAACCTGCTGGGATACTGAATTTCGGCTGGTCTTTATTGTGGTCCAACAGTAAAACACTAAAGTCATAGTCACGCACATAAGAAGAGAAGTTGTTGCCCACAATCCCCTCGATACGTTCGTTGGTTTTGCGGTCAACAATGTTGGTTTTAAGCACTTCGATGGAAGGGAATGCTTCACCACTGCCTTGGATATCCATATCAACCGAGATGATTTCTAATTCCACACAATAGCGCTCGCCAGTCGGGTTATCCCAATGTGCCAATGCATTAAAGCGGTTGTCGATCATTCGTAGTGCATTACGTAGGTTGTCTTGACGACTGCTTCCACGAGCCAAGTTTGCAAAGTTAGTGGTGATACGAGTGCTGTCTGACGGTTGGTAGTTCTCATCAAAACGAATGCTTTTGATAGCAAAGGTGAAATCGTTATTCATGGTGACTTGGTATCCTATTTCCTTAGATAAACGCTGACTGATTACTCGCTCTGTTCTTGGGGATGGTTTTGTTTTTTGATTATCCCAATCGTCAGTTTGTGCAGCGTTCTATCTTGAAGGATTCGGACCAAAAACAGCTGTACAGTGCCTGACACCAGAGCAGTCTGTTTTTTATACTTGCTTCATTGCGTGAAGAATATTGGTATTACTTCACGTTGAACATGAAAGAAATTCATGGCTTAGACAAAACCAGCCAACAAAGCGAATGAAAGTAATTATAAAAACTTACGTCCATACTTAATATCTTGCGATTCCCTCATCTTTATAATTCTTCTCATTCAAATAAGAACCATCAGAAAAATACAGAGAAGGAACACAATGGATATTTATCAAGAAAGTATCAGCTTTTTAGGTAACGGCGCGGATTTTGATGAAAACGGATTATTTCAGTGCGAGTTATCATCGGATACGAATAACCATGATGACGCACTTTTCTTAACCGTATTTAAGAACGAAGCCACCATTAACTTACACATGTCTCTCACCAGCCCTGTGGAGTTACCAACCCCTCTTCCAGAAAAGATTGCCATCGCGATTGGCGAACATGCACTTGAACCTTTCCGTGGTGGTTTTGGTATCGGTCTAATGCCTGATAGCCGAAGATTAACTATCTACAAGGTTATTTCTCTCTCAAACAAACCTCAAGATTATGTGCAGAACACTTTTCAGCAACTGTTAGAAAGAATGGAGCAATGGCACCATTTTATTGAGCAAGCGGATAACGCAGAGACAATCCCAGAAACACTTCCTGCTGGGATCTTTATTTAATCTCTACTGCTAATTCCCCTATTTAAAATACGAGTTTAATGTATGTCTACAATTCAAATTAATAGCCAGCATCGAGGTAATTTAGACCTCGCAGATATTCAAAATATCAAAACTAACGCCAAAGAAGGCGATACCGTTAAATTTGGTTCTGTATTTGGTAAAGAGTACAGCGTAACTAAAAATAGCGATGGTGACGTTACTCTAAAACAAAAAGAGAATCGCAGTTTTTTTAATCGTTTCTTTAGTAAAGCCGATTCTTCAAAAAACGGTGATTTAAAGCTGAATCAGATGAATCAGCAACTGCATAAAAAAGAAGGCAGCGGCAACGTTAAGGTCTTAACTTTGACCTATAACCAAGCAAACCAAAAGATGCCGGAAGACACAAAGAACTACTTCCAGAACCTGATTCAAAAAGGCGACTATGATGTGGTCTTGTTTGCGGAACAAGAGTCTAAATTGCTTGCTAACGATCTTGAGCTTGATGGTATGAACCTTCTGAGTCAAAACAAAATGAAAGTTATGACGAAAGGTCTTGGTGAAGGTGTTAGCTATACTTCAATGTCTGTTTTTGCAAAAGACGGAGTTGATATTAATGTCAAAAAAGAGTCTGAATACCGTCACGGTATCGGTGGTCGAAACATGGAATTCTTCATGGGTATCACTGGTAACAAGGGTGGCGTAAAAACGGCTTTGGAGATCAATGGTCAAGCCTTAAACGTCATTTCTGCACACTTGGACTCTAACAAAGAAGTCAAACGTGAATTCGAAGGTAACAAGTTGATGGAGGGGATCAAACCGAACGAAGAGGTTCTGATCACTGGTGACCTAAATGAGCGTGAAAAGCGTATCGCTGAAGGTTCTGACGTAATGTACGATCCTGTCGCACACGATGATACGCACCTTGCCAAGCACGGTTTTAAGTTCAAACCACTTAATAGCCACACCTACATGCAACTTGATAAGCACACTGGCAACATTAAACAGAAAGAAGGTCGCGACCGTCCTGACTTCGGTGAGCTCGATAATACCGGCTTAACCAACAAAACAGGCAACTTACAAAACCATAAAACCAGTGTTATCACTGAAGGTTTTGAGAATATCAGCGACCATAAGCCAGTACAGTCTACTTTTGAAGTAAGAGGCTTTTCTCAAAAGCTGATTGAAAACGCACAAACACATACAGCAGCAGACTTCAAAAATGAAGCAGCGTACTTAAAGCCTGGTACTGATCCGGCAAAAGCGACGTTTGAAGATGTGACCTCAGCGAACCAAGCTCGTCTTGGTTTAGAAAACTTGAGTAGTGATGAACAAGCGTTTGTAAAAGAGAACTTCGCTAGCTTTATCATCGGCAAAGATGCCATCTTTAGCCAGCTAACAAGTGGCTTTATGGAAGAGATGGGTCAGCTTCACACAGCTAACCTGACCACAGGTCAACTACAGACTCAACAAATTGCATTGAGCGAGAAATACGAACAGCTAAGTGACAAAGTAAACGCTCAGTTTAACCAGCAGTTCGTTGCTAACCTTTAAGACAGACGCAACCAGAGTACCTATTTGTGAATCTATCTAGCTGAATAGGAATGATGAATACAAAAGGTGATCGTAAGGTCACCTTTTTGCGTTTTAGGACATAGCCAATCCCGCCTCCCACTTCCCCGCAAGACCGATTAACTGCGGCTTTCTACGGTTGAACCGGATCGAGCAATAGTGATTCACGAATCTGCTTTTCTTTGAAACTCGATAAGATAAACATCATCAGATAACCAAGACACAAAGCGACAATGATGGCGACGACATTGTGGGTAAATGCGGATATCACGTAGAACATAACAACTAAGGTCACGATACCTGACAAGCGAATAAACAAGCTGGTTTTGAAATAACCATTCGCTTTGATATACGCAAGTTGATAAGCGTTGAGCATCATGAAAATAAAGAAGATAGAAAAATGAAACAGCACTGGTACTGCACCCATATATTCCGGTGGGAAAAGCCCAGCGACAATGTTTGAACCAAACAGCAGCATCGTCGTGAAGAAAACAGCGCTGACAATAAACGACAGTTTAAACACCCAACCTCGTATCAACTGAATCTCTTTGTATTCCCCGTTACGGATTTTGACCGACAGCTCTGGCAATACGAACCGGTAGATAGGGAAAACAAACAACATGGTCATATACGTAAATACTGGGCGAACTACCACCTGAAAGTCCCCCAGCTCATCGACACTAAAGTAACGAATCGTCAGTAACACCGCGATGTAGATCATCAGAATGCTGGCACCCGCCTCAAGCGTAGCTGTAAAACTCTTCTTCACATAACCAAACATGTCCGGATCTAAACGTACCGGTTTAATTGGGAGAGTAGAAATCACTTTGCGGCGGCTGATGTACATGTACAAAGCGGTAATGAGTGAAGAAATGGTCAACCCATAAAACAATGCCGTTAGTGCGCTGTATCCAGCAACATAATAGGCGAACAAAAACAGAAGAACATTGAGTGAAGGGTCAAGCCAAGTCGTACGGTTAGTAATATCGTACAGGCGGTACATCGCGACGAGGTTCGTAAAGTACAGTTTAAGTCCAAGACCAAAGATTATCCCGACTAACTGAAGATACTCCACTCCGATACTAAGGCTGTGTTTGATATAGGGAATCACACCTCCCCAAGTAATCAAAACAACCAAAATCAGAGTGAATCGAAAGATATTGATAATATCCGTGTCATTCTGAGTTTGAGAATAAGTAACGACCATAGAAGATCGAAACCCAGTCATTAGAATCATAGAAAGCGAGATGATATCAACCACACTGTGAAATAGGGCTAGGTCGGTTTTCGGCACCCAAGCAGCAAGCCAGATTTTGAATGTAAATCCGATGCCTATACTGACTAAGGTCGCCCATATTCCAGAAAGAAACGCATTCTTTACTTTGGTCACTGATTCTGACTGCATTCCAGATACTGATGTCCATTTAACTGAGATTTTTCATGTTATTGAAAGTAATTCTCATTTACAAGCAAGTTTTATATGACCAAACAAAGGTTGCAGAAATACAACCTACTTAACTTCTCAACCGTAGAAAGCCCTTCAAACAAAGGGCTGAACAGAAAACATTCGATCCATATTCCTAAACCAATCTCACCGAATCCTGCGCCTTGAGGTCACTTGGGTATATATCAATCACACATTACTGCGGATTCTTTCTTTGGCAAAGGTATAAGCGCATGCCAACTTGATTGATGTCCAGCCGTGAGATTGACCCCCACTGAATTTGACCCGTAATCTCACTTGATCCCCACCATGAGACCAAGACAAGGTGTTTTGAATTAAAGAAGGAGTGTCTCGATGCACCTGAACTTTGGTAATCGAAAAGTCATGTTCTAGCACTGCATACTTGTTGTCCGCATAATAGACCACAACCACCAGCGCACTACCCAACAACGCTTTAGTGCCTTTAATAAGCTTTTGTGGCTCACTTTCTACCGCGTTAGCGAGTTGTTTACCAATATTGCCCGAGAGGCATTCCAACGTCCTACTTCGTCCTGCATCATCATTAATGAACGTTTCTTTAAGCACCTCAAGCGTGCCATTGAGCTCTTCTTGTCTGAGGTCGAAATAAGTGTTCCCCAAAATTTGCCCAATACCCGGGTTTTTACAGTTAATGGTATTGGTCGCCTTAGCAATGGCCTTCAGAGAGATAGGTTCCGTTACGTACTTATCTCCTACTCGTAGCACTAACTCAATATCGGCAGTGTTTAGGCGGTTGTCCAAATACGCATCAGGCACTAGCTCGATAGAATCGATCTTAAAGTCACCATGCTTTTCTTTCAAAAACGCGCTTAAACCATCCACTGCACCAACAGAAGTCGCTCGTATCCCTTCGAACTCTGTAGCAGTAATATCCGGTGAATATTTCGCGAACATCTCAATAAACGCATGGTTATCAAGCTGGATGACATTTGGGTTTACCTTGAGAAGCTGAGCATAAAAAATAGCTTCGGAGCACTTGCCGATTGCGTTGGAATTCGCTTTCCCACCTTCAGGTTTATGTGTAACAGACAAAGCATCGTTAAACTGCTGCAAAGATCGCGCATTATCCTGAGCGATCTTATTCTCAGCTTTAGGTGTTGCGTAGCTGGTCGCTAGCTTGATCGCAGAGTCAGGACCACTTTCAAACTTAAATCGGATCAACAGCGTAATATTGTCGGCAGTAATGCCAACGGAATTCGAGCCAACCTTGGATATGCTGACGTTTTTTATCTCGTGAACATCAATTTTAAATTCTTCAACATCCTTTAGCCTTTCGCCATCATACTGAGTGATAACATTGAAGGAGTCAGTCATAAATAAGGAGTTAAATGCCTTTTCGATGGTTTCAGACGCTTGGTTATATTCATCCAGAAACAAGCCAAAGCATTTCTCTCTCAGCTCATAAAGAAGCTTACTGCGAAACTCTTCAAGTTCTTGTGTGAACTTAGGACAAGACTCTTTTAGTAAACGCTTCAATTCACGTTCTGTCGCCTCATTAGATACATCACCCACTATGCGATTGGCACTATCGAGTAAAAACTGACGGTAAACCTTAGCAAAGTAATCATTGAATTCACTCTGAAGGGAAGCTGATCCAAAGTATTTTGCAATAAAGCTTTTTGCTCCTAAATTCTTTGGCTGTATCACTCTTTTAGGTCTTATTTTGAACAGGTTGACACAAACAACGTCTCCATTAGCTAGATGCAAGGTCAGATCAGGCGCGACATTTGAGTTGCCAGCCTCAAATTTGTTCGTGACTTGAGAGATGTTACTTTGCTGCTCAATGATAAATCGCGCAGTCCCCGAAGCAATCCCATCTGCTTTCGGAAGCGTTTTCGCCTGTAAATAGTGCTGGATTTCAGAAGTAACCGCTTGAACGTGGAGATCTCCACTTTTTCTTGGCGTTGGATTTGGCATAAGTTTATCCGCTATGAAGGTCATATCACGCTAGCATGAAACGTAGATTCGACAATGGCACATTAGCGCAATCTCAGCAACTAGAAGAGTTTATCTAACAGATTGATAAGCTTATTTAAAAACCTAGCTCACGCTTTTTTTTCGCTCAATATTCAATAAAAAAGCGCATCTCAGACAAACATCCAAGTGCGCTTTCATCAACAACAGTTAAGTATCAACGCTTAAGCGAACGATAGACACCTAAGGACAATCTCTAATCCGGTTTGCGGTCTGAAATCACCTTACCATCTTTAATCGTAATGATGCGTTTAGTACGCTCTGCCAAAGCGTTGTCGTGTGTGACGATGATGAGGGTTCGACCTTCTGCATGAAGTTGGTTGAACAAGGCTTCAATCTCTGCACCTGATTTGGAATCCAAAGCACCAGTTGGTTCATCGGCAAGGATAATTTGCGGGTCATTAACCAAAGCTCGTGCAATCGCAACCCTTTGTTTTTGACCACCTGAAAGCTGGTTCGGCTTGTGATCGAGTCGATCCCCTAGTCCCACTTGTTCTAATAATTTTGCGGCACGTTGGCGACGCTCTTTAGCTTTGATACCCGAATACACAAGCGGTAATGCGACATTATCTAGAGCCGTTGCGTATTCAAGCAAATTAAAGCTCTGAAACACAAAACCAATCTTTTGATTGCGAATCCCTGCTAGAGCATTAGCAGTTAAGCTTGCAACATTTTGACCACCCAAAACGTATTCACCATCCGTCGGTTTGTCCAGGCAACCAAGCATATTCATCAGCGTCGATTTGCCAGAGCCAGATGGTCCAAGAATAGAAAGAAACTCTCCTTGGTTGATGGCTAAGTCAACGCCGTCTAGTGCACGTACTTCAACCTCACCACTCGCGTAGTACTTACAAATATTAGTCAGCTCGACAAGCGGCTTGTTCACCATGCTTTCTCCAGAATTATTATTATTCACTTTGTAGTGCCTCCAGCGGACTCACTTTGGCTGCCCGATTGGCAGGTAACCAAGCTGACGCGACGCCGATAAACACCAAGGTAGAGATCACTATCGCAACCACAGTCCACGAAAGTTCTGGAACCGGTTTACCGAGATCCTCATAGAAGACATTCCCTTCTAGATTGATGGCACTGATTGCGGAAATGAGACTGTAGGTAACACCGAGCCCCAACGCGCCTCCCATCATCATGGTCATTAACGATTGAACTAAGTAATGCAGACGGATCGCCGTTGGCGTTGCCCCTACCGCCATACGAACTCCAATATCTCGGGTAGAGCGTTTAACAGTCGCGTACATCACATTCGCGATCCCAACACCAGCCACAGCTAGCGTGACAAAACCAATAATGCCGAGAAAGCTTTGCAAACCTATCAGGAACTGCTGCATGCTCTTTTGTTGCATGAACATATCTTCCACTTGTACGACTTGTTCATCACTGACACTGGCTCCATGTTTACGCGCAATCACTTGGCGAATGGTTTCAGCCAACCTCTTGCGGTCGGTCTCCGATTTTGGCTCAACATTAATACCACCAATATCACCATTTGCATGAAAGCGTTGCCAAGTCGCAAGCGGAACAAAGCTCGAATAATTGATGTCATCGCCTTGCTCAACGCGTCCACTGTTTTTGGCAAGTACCCCGACCACGGTAAACTCTTCGCTACCAATTTTAACCTTTTTACCAACCGGATCGGCTTGCAAGGTAACAGCGGCAAACCAGTTAAAATCATCAACTGGGTTGAACAAATCCGCTGCTAATGAATAACCGAGCACAACCACTTTGCGCATCTGGTTTTGATCAAGAGGATTCAACCATCGCCCGCCGGGTAAAGGCTTCAGATTAGTCATTGATGCGTAATCCGTTGGAACCGCGAGCGGCTTTTGCCATGATCCTCGGTTTCCTGCTGTGATGTTTTCATTCCATTTCGCGCTGGGTGCTACACTGGCTACTTCAGGTAATGCCTTGATGACTTTAGCGTCATCTATCTTAAGCGTAAGAAATTTACCTTGATGAAAAGCGCCATGATCAACCGTCGCAATCCCCCCAGTCAGATAGATCAGATTACCATTGCCATTTTGCGCCGTTTTCAGCACGCCCTGTCGAATTCCCTCACCAACAGCCAGCATGGCAGCGATACAAAGCGTTGCCCATGCCACCGCCAAAATCGTTAAGCCTAAACGCAACTTTTCTGCTGACATCTCTTGGAAGATTTGTCTCATTGGTAACAGCATGATTATGCCCTCGCACTCAAAGCAATTACTGGTGTGAGACGAGAGGCTCGTCTTGCAGGAAAGTATGACGCCATCAGTGCCAAAATCAGCGTGACTAAGAGTGACCATACAATAGAGCCGAGTGTTATCACCGGTATACCAACCCATTCAGGAAGGGTGATTGAGCTAAGTAAGGTCACAATACTATAAGCAAACATCAGCCCAACTCCGGTTCCAACAGCAACAAGAATGAGCCCTTCTAAAATAAACTGATTCAGTATCGATTTTTGAGTAGCGCCTATCGCCAAGCGAACCCCAATCTCTCTTGTTCTCTCAGTCACCGACAGAAACATAATATTGGCAACACCAAGTGCACCAACAGCCATGGTCATAGCACCACTTGCGCCCAAGAACACCTGAATGCCACGGAAGATCCCCTTAATCAATGAGGCTCCTTCACTAAAATCTGGCATATCAATCGCATCTCTATCGTTAGGATCAAAATGAAGCAATTTCGCATAAAAGTCAGCAACGTTTTTCCTAAATGAATAGGCATCCATACCCGCGGCAGGCTTCATCAACAACATCCATGGCTTGGTGTTCCACAGATCTCGATAGGTCGTTTGAGGGATGAAGACGGTACGGTTATCACCAAAAGAAATACCAGAGTCCTCATTTTTGAGTACGCCAATCACCAGAAAAGGAATGCCATTAACTTTCACCGTATTACCAGTGGTAAGTGCACCCATCTTCGCGATTTGATCACCTAATACTGCGACGCGTGTGTGATTGTGGATATCACTCGGTGAGATATGGCGCGAGCCAGTTTCAAACTTGCTTTGCATTAGTGAAAAATACGTCGAATCTATGCCGCTCACATTACTCGATAAACGTTGTCCTTTTTCATTGGTAACGCTGCCATCCCACTTGGCATACACACTGGAAACATCCTCGACAAAACCCGCGCTCTTGATCATCTCAACTTGCTCTTGTGAAATACTGATTTGACGCCTAGCCGGTAAGCCTTGCCAAGCCTTACTTGTGCTTGAGGGAAATGCCACTTGGACGTTGTTCATCAAAAAAGAAAGCTGTTGAGTTTGATGACGATAGAAACCCTCTCCCAACGCAATCAACACCACCACTGAAATGACACCCCAAGCAATAGCAATGATCGCCAACGCACTTTTCATACGATGCGCCATCAAAGTTTGCCAGGTTTGCTGCAATAGATTGGTCATGAGTTAAAAGCTCGAGAAATCAACGCCATCGTGTCATCATCCAGCTTTCCTGCGGTTTGAAGCAAACCAATGCGCTGACGCCAATAGCTGTACAAGTTGGTTTTTAGGCTATTTTTGGCTTCAAACAAACTGTTGTGTGCACTGATCACCTCTGAGACTTCCAACAATCCTGCATCGTAAAGCTTCTCTTTACTGCGTAAGACTTTCTCGCGAGAAAGCACAAGCTCGTTTGCCATCAGCACTTGGTTCCAGTTGATCTCGACCTGAGTAAACTGCTGGATAACGCGCTTATGAATATCGATTTCAACTTTACGTAAATCTTGTTTCGCACTGAGGATATTAAGTGACGCTTCATCAACTTTCGCACGCGTTGCACCGTTGAGGTCAATTGGCACGCTCAAGGTGATGCCAGCGTTGAACTCACCGTCTTTGCGTCGATCATCATCGTTGTAACCAATGTCACCTTTCAACGTGGGGTAGTAACCACCTTTCGCTGAATCTTTGGCAAACTCACTGGCTTTGACATTTTGCGCAGCGACTAATAGCTCAGGACTGCTGTCTTTTGCCAGTTTCAACCATTGCTCTTGGGAGTTCACCAACATTGGTGGCTGGATGAGCGAATCAGTACGAATTTGATCGACATTTTGTGGCGTTTGGTTGATTAAAGCTGCCAGTGTCGCTCTTTTCACTTCTAAGTCAGCTTGAGCACTTAAAATACCCGCTTGTTCAGAAACCTGTGTCGCACGAATCTCTTCTACATCAACCGATTTCACTTTACCTGCACGATACCGCTTCTCGATTATTTTCAGTAACTTATTGCCTTCTTCTAGCTTAGATTGCGCCAGTTGCAAATCGCCTTGCGCACTCGCAACATCCAGGTAAGACGATAGGAGCCTTTGCGCCAATTCGTTATGTGATTGAGTCAACTCCAACTGCGCTTTAAGGTAGTTTGCATTTGCTCGGTCTAAGTCTGACCACAAACTGCTGTCCCAAATGGTTTGAGAGAGTGATGCCCCGTAGCGGTTGATATTGTCTGCTGACTCACTCCAGTTTGAAGACGCCGTGGCAGTCAAACCGGGCAAAAGTGAACTGCGACTCGCGTCAACACCGACCTCGCCAAGTTGCACGCCAATCTTAGCTTTTTCATAATTTGGGTCGTTTTGTTTTGCCTGTTGCCACGCTTGCTCGATAGAAATCGCATAGCTAGGCAAACTTAACGTGGCAGCTAATATCGCGCAGCCTAATTTGGACAAAGTTAACTTAGCCATGAGCGGCTCCCATCATCATGCTGTTGTCGATGATTTCTTCATTCAGTTCGACACCATCAAGCACTTCCACATTAATTCCATCCGATAGTCCGAGTTTGACTGGTTGTGAGTGGAAACCTTGTTCAGAAGTGTCTGGGATCAAAACGCTTGGTGTGTCGCCATTAAACTGAAGCGCACGCTCTGGCAGTGTTAAAACATTTTCTGATTTCTTTAGCGTGATTTTTGCCGTCGACGAAAAACCCGAGCGCAAACGCACTTCTTTCGGAATACTTAGTTCGCCCACTTCAACGCCAAAGCCATTATCGAAACTTTTCGCGGATGCGTTTCCAGCAGGTGAGTTTAAGTTCTCAGACTGAATGGCCACTTTAGTCAGCACCCCAGAGATCTCAACATCTGGATAAGGAGCGACAGTGATCACAACTGGCATGCCCGGGGAAAGCTGAGCAGCATCATGTTCACTCACGCTGCCTTTGAAAATCAGGCTATTCATATCAGCCAGTGACATCATTGCCGTTGCTTCTTGGCTTGATTGTGTAGAAATAATCGGCTCACCGACTTCCACTTTACGGTTAAGAACAGTGCCATCAATCGGCGCATAAATGGTCGATGTCAAACGTGCATTCCCGATAGAGGCTTCGCCGCTACGAATCAACTCAAGGTTCTGACGTTTTTGCAATACATTCGCTTGAGCAGACTTAACCGCTGATCGCGCACTCACATACTCGTCATAGTTTTTAGGAATGATGTCCTGCTTGACCAAGCTCTCTAGGTTAGCAAGCTTTTGTTTGGCTGATTCAAGATCCGCTTCACTGCGCATCAAATCGGTAGACGCATCCGTCAGTGCTTGAGGTGTCGGGTTAGGACGCACCTTAATCAAGGGTTGCCCTTGTTTTACTTTTTCGCCGACGTTGACATAGATTTCACCAACGATACCGTCAATTTGTGACTTAATAGAAACCGAGTGCGCTGGAACAATATTACCAACAGCGACCGCTTGTTTTTCAATGGTTCCTTTTTCCACCGCTAGAGTTGGAAACGCTTCCGGCTGAGCCGAAGATTGCAGATAGTAATACGCACCGCCACCGAGCAGCGCAACGCTCACAGCAGAGACAAGCCAAGTTTTTGCCATCATTGATACCAGTTATTGTTGTGTAGTCTTGTGACCATCTCGTGAACACAAAGTTCTAGGATAATATCGGCTTTAATGTAGGATATTTGTCATATTTGGTATGGCTATGTAATCACTAAAAGACAATAGCCGGAGTGAATCGCTGAACTTGGCGTAAAATGATCATTGGTTAAATTTCAACACGGCGACCAGTTGGTAAATGCTCTAGGCGATCAACAAGCACTTCTTTCAGTAAATGATACGCCTTCATCCCCGTACAGTGACCCGTGTAAAACTTCTCAACAGGATATTCTGACAAGACTTTACCTAATGCTTTGATGTCGTCTTTAGTACCACCAATACTATTAAATACGGGCAAGCCCACGAGATGAAAGCCACCCACTACCGCTTCGATTTTGCAGTTTGGAAATGACTCAATGCTTTTTACTTCACTTCGAAAGCGCCAACACTGCTGTTTTGATCCTATTAAGACTTGACGGAAGATCAAAAAACACACTATCATTCGCAAAACTGACCAATTGGTCAGTCGGTATTTAGAGCGAGTACTATGGACAAAAGACAACAGATCATTGAAGTTGCAACGCAGTTATTTGCGGAGCATGGTTTTGAGAAAACGCCCGTCTCCACCATTTGTGAGAAGGCTGAAATTTCAAAAGGCTTGGTGTTTCACCACTTCAAAAATAAAAACGAACTGTTAAGAGAAGTTTTTGTTCATATCACTCAGATTATCGAAGAAACAGATAAGAGTGATGAACACGTATCAGAGAATGACGATCGCTTAAAAGCAATGATCCACTCGATCTTCGATGGTATGACCGTTCCTGAACACCGCAAGATTTATCAGTTCAATTTTAGTGTGATGGTTCACCCGACCACCAGAGCGATTGTTGTCGATCTGATAGACGAACGCTACCAAGGTTTACAGGTATCCACTGAAGAAGTTTTTCGCTCACTGGGGCACCCGAACCCTGGTGTCGTGACAAAAATGTTCATCGCGGAGATCGATGGTATTGCCATGAACTATTTACTCAATGAGGACTTCCCTATCGAAGAAATCAGGCAAGAGTTCATCAAAAAGTACTGCTAAACCAACCAAAAAATCATGCACATCTCGTTGCGTGATTTTTTTGATTAAACTAACTGACTGCACGGTCAGTCGGTTTAGTAAATTAAATATAAAAACTAAGGAGAAACCAATGAATACACCTTATCAAATTCAATACGAAGCGTTCGCGAAAGCCGGTGGGCTATATGATGAGAGACACGCCAAACTCTATGCAGAATTTGCCGACAATCTTATTGCAGATGGCAGCTTTTCAATCGTCTACGAAGGCGTAGCACACGCCTGCTATACCCCTATCGTGATTGACGCAGCACCACACCTAAAATGCTATGTACTTGCACCACTTGCGGTACTACCTGAGTTCCAAGGCAAAGGTTATGCGACAAGATTGATGGAAGAAGCAGAAAAGCAGTTAAACGCTGACGCTATCTTTGTAATGGGCGATCCGATGCATTATGCGAATCGTTACAACACGACTCACAGCGTATTACTACCTGTAACGTCCAATGCGCCTTTAGATTGCTGGTTTGCACGAGAGTTAACAGCAGGCGCGTTAACTGGGGTTGGTGAGTCCACTTCATCCATCAAGGGACCTTTTTCTGATCCATTGATGTGGAGTCATCCAGACGAACAAGTCGTCTAATATCAACATCAATCGGTTATGCCCAGAGCACATTGCTTTGGGCATGCGGTGTAACCCAATCTATCTTAATAGGAGCATTGCAAGTGCACCGACCAATACACCGAATACAAACATTCCTACACTAATTAATATAAGGTTAGGAGAATAGCTAAAAGATGAAGGTTCGTTACTCCCATAGTTATCAGGTTTAGCATTGACCAAAAGTGCCGTGTATTCGG
This sequence comes from Vibrio sp. MM46, assembly GCF_027587135.1. NCBI lineage: Bacteria > Pseudomonadati > Pseudomonadota > Gammaproteobacteria > Vibrionales > Vibrionaceae > Vibrio > Vibrio sp. MM46. The sequence continues at coordinate 131,413 of NZ_JAPPTO010000015.1, read as the reverse complement.
TATCAAATGCAGCCGCCAGAGAACGCCCCGTCTCCAAAGAAGCACTTCCGTGAAGCTCAACACGTTGTATGGTGCGTAAACTTAACCCACAGATATCGGCGAGTTGTTGTTGGGTCCATGCTTTGTGCTGCCTTAAGTGGCGAATTTTTGAGGTATCTAATTGCATCCATTCACCCTTTCCCACCAAAAAACACAGCGATAGTGACAAAACCAACAAGCAAACCACATGCAAAAGCAACACCAATGCCTTTGAGAATTTGGAAATGAGTTAGCCCAAATTCATACTCATCGATACTTCGATAACCCTTTTTTAGGAAGACCGTTATCATCCACTTACCGTTTAGGCAAATTTGGACTTCTAATTTCTCTCCTTCAATCTCAATCATATGACTGGATTTAAAGTACCAATTGGACTTTTGGGATACGAGTTCACCATCGACGTAAACCCACTCTTTGCCACTTAACATTGAGATTTGGACAGTAATGTCATGTCCTTTCCATTCAAAGTAGCTGGTTAAAATTGTTTTCCCTGTTTGCATCACATATCCCTATTCATTCAATGATGTTCACATCGTGCCGCAAGATCGACACTATAAAAACGACGCACAGACGACAGTCGCCTTTTTGTCATGTGACACCATGGCGACAATGGTATGACAGTTCTTAATTTTCAATAAGTTAAGCAATCAACTTGAGGACAAACCCCTGCCGTCTCCGTGGTTCAATATCCACTATTGCGGGCATAGAGAAAACAACTCTTGTTCTTCAGTTTGATATTCAGCCGCCTCTTTAGCGATAGCGATATTTTGCTTACTCGCCTTAAACTCAGAACCAGTGCCGGGCCAAAAATACCCTTGGTCATCATGACAGAGCACAATAATCAATGCTGCAGCTCCTAAATTTGGCTCATCTCCCTTCGCTGCATACATTTTGAAAGATATGTGAGACGAAAAATTCCCTCGAATCTCTTCGAGTACGTCAGCTTGAATTTCGTAGTATGCATCAACACCTTGCTTTATTTCTTCAAAACTCGTGAGCCGTAAAACGGCGGAATACGGTGTTTGATTGATCGCAACTCTAAGTGGTTCTTTTGCCATAACTTCTACCGCGATAAAAGCAATAAACCATAGCGTCCACTTCATGCTTATCCCCTTTTAAACCGCATACTTAAACAGTCCTGCGGAAACATACTTAACGCCGGAAATACCGTGTATTCCTTCAGCACGTCTTGTTTATTTGATTGATTAACTTGGCTTTCGTAGCTCTAAGAGCAGGTAACGGCATACATAACCTGCACCTGATGTATAACCGACAAGATTTTCAAGCGATACGACTTTAAGCCCTGCGTTTTGGCTGAACTCGCGAACTTCGTTCTCGGTGTAAGCGGTGTGTACGACTGTGCCACTGTAGGTGTTTCTCGGCAGATCTTTTCCATCTGGGTCGTGACATTGGAAACTGATAAAGCAACGCCCATCAGCATTTAGCAGCTCAGCAATACATTGAAGTAGCGACTGGGGATCGACGAGAAATTCCGTGAATCCGAGAGCGGTAATGATGTCGAAGGTTTGATTGAAAAGTGGGGAAAAAGGTTGGTCAAGATCATGAACATTGACGCTTTGATATAAGTTGGTTTCGCGCGCTTTGTTCACCATATTGGAGGAGATGTCCAAGCCATGTAGAACGACATCAGGGTAATGAGATTTTATGACTTTCCCGATGCTGCCTGTGGCGCAAGCCAAATCAAGGGCTGAGCCTTGCTGTAGATTGAGTGTTTTTAGCTTCCCGTCGACCCAACGTGGACCAACATATTGGCTGTCTTCAATTAACTTTTGGTACCGCTCAGATACTTCATCATACATTTTGGCAACGTCCATGATTCCTCCTTGAATTCTTGAACGCTTGCCAATGTAGCACGCCCTACTCACCTATACACTTATGTCCTTGTAAAAGCGTGAAAAAAGTCGACGTGCTACGCATTGATTTAAGCCATCCAGATCCTCGCTAAAATACCTACTGGTGTGGTAACACCCGTTGTAATTGAGCTTATCTTCCCATCTTTTACAACATAGATAGTCGGAGTTACGCTAATGCTCCATTCTTGCATGATGGTGCTTTTGGGATCATTGACATTATCGAACTGGTAGTCTTTTGCCTGAATGAATTTTTGTACACGTTCTTCTGGACCAGAGGCACCAGAAACAGCAACGACTTCATAATAGTTGCTCAACCAACTCACGCTAGGGCTAACAAACTTACACGCAGGGCACCACGTTGCCCAAAAATACACGACAACAGGCTCGTCATGGCTTTTGGCAATCACATCGACGAACTCACCGTCCGCCATGATTGCACTAAGAGGCGGCGCATGCTCTTTGGGAATGTCTTTGGTGCGGTACCAATCCATCGCGACCGATATAACAGTCACCATGAGGATGATTTGTAGCGCTTGACCAAGCCAATATTTCAGCGACTTGCGCTTTTTTACGGTGTTCACTTAATCACACCTCCGCTTGCTTGCTCAATGGCTTTCACCACAACATCGTCAGTCAAAATCACTGGTAAAGGAATACCTTCTGGTGCAGCAGGACCATAAACTATGTTGAATGGCACACCAAAACGACCATGTGCTCTTAAGAAATCGGTAACTGAACTATTGGGATGCGTCCAGTCGCCTTTTAACGTCGCAACATTAGGGCTTTGCAGCAATGAGTAAACTGGATCTTGCCAGATCACACCGATCTTGTTGGCTTTACAAGTGACACACCAGTCAGCAGTCACATCCACAAATACTACGCGACCATTTTTCACGTGTTCCGCAATCGCTTCATTCGATAACTTTTCCCAAGCCAAGTCTTCAGGCAATGGGGTTGCCCAATGATTCGCTGTCATGCTGCCTAGCATCAGTCCACCAGCGATTAAGATGAGCGATGCCGTACCTGACACTGCCAGCGCTTTGTTACCGTAGACTCGCTTGACACGCGCCATAATAACGATAAATGCAACCAAGCCGATTAAGATGACCCAAAATACTGGTAAGTGATTCGCCATCAATGACAACAACCATGCACTGGTTGCCAGCATCATGATGCCGAATACGATTTTCACGACATTCATCCACTGCCCTGGCTTTGGTAACTTCAACGCGATACCCGGGAAGATAGCGACTAAGATCCAAGGCAGTGCCATGCCTAATGCCAGTGCGGTGAAAATAGCAAACAACGTTGCTACGTCCGCACCCAGTGCAAACGCAACGGCGGTACCTAAGAAAGGCGCAGAACAAGGCGTTGCAAGCAGAGTCGCGAACATTCCTTGCACGTAGTGTCCAAATAGCGAGTTATCGCCCTTCGACGCTAGCCAAGTATTCGTACCTGAAGACAGGCGAATTTCAAACAAACCAAGCATGTTGGCGCCAAATAATCCGGTCACCAGCAGCATTAAGCCTAAGAACCAAGGGCTTTGGAATTGCACACCCCAGCCGATAGCATTACCTGTCAGCTTCAACACTAAGATAAACCCAGCCAAAAGCCAGAACGAAGTCAGAATACCTAACGAAGAAGCGATGAATTGAGTGCGAATTTGGCGACGTTCAACACCTTGTGCAGCCACAATGCTGCTTAACTTCATACCTAGTACTGGTAGTACGCAAGGCATGATATTCAGAATCAAGCCGCCTAGTAGCGCAAACAAGAATATGTTCACCAGTGAAGTGGTTGGCAAAGCTTGCGTGATAACACCCGCTTTTGCTTGCGCGGTTTCTTGCGCCAGTAGGTTGTTATCTTTGATTGAGACGTAAAGCGATTGGTTATCCAGTTCTACGTCACCCAACCAAGTATTCACTAAATAGTTTGCGGTAAGCGTATTGCCCTCTTGATGCAGCCCTTCCAACTTGAAGCTGTAATCGCTCGTTGTTTCATCGACACCATCGACTAACACTTCTGGCTTCTGCCATCCTTGTGAGTTGGTCAGTTTGATTTGCAACTTAGATTGGCTCGCATCCCAGTTTGCTTGCGTAACTTCAACAAAAGGAGAAGGCTGAGGCACACTGCTCACTGCTTGCGCGTAAGTAAACATCACTCCTTCATCAACTTGTAAGTCGGAAGGTAGGAAAGACAGTTGAATGTGATAATCCGTCAGGACACAAATGGTCGTGCACGAAGACAGTGTCAGCGTCGCATCAATCGTCACTGGTTTATTCATGTCTTCGACGTGTAACGTCATTGGGAAAACGGTGTCACCTTTATAACCCAGCGTTTCAATACCAAGCAGTTCGTATTTCTGCGGGTACGGCCATTGCCAATCCACTTTGGTTAGGTTTTGTGATTTTTCCCAATCAATAGAAGGCGCGACACCACCTTCACCCGGTGAACGCCAGTAGGTTTTCCAATCGCCGGTGAGTTTGACATCAAGATAACCAGTAAGTGTGTTGGTATTGGTATCTTGTTGTCCGGTAAGAACAAAGCGCGTCTGTACAGGTGGATGTTGAGGGTTGGTCAGCCACCCGGTGTCTGTCGTCTGTGCTTGGGCAAATAACGAGAATAAGCTCAGTGCTAACGTCATGAAGATCATAACCGCAGCTTGAGTTGTTTTTTTAATGTGGTTCATAGTGATTCCTAGTTAAAAACAAGTGTAGAAAATACTGACGGAAAAATACTCGTCAGAAATCACTTGTTATTCACGGAATACACATAGGGTGAGATGGACCCGATACTTATGGATTATCGGTTCTGTCCATTGCCTTTGGTTAGCAAATGCGCAGCAGCGCCACACGGCTAATACGAAGAGACCAATAAACAGCACAACAACCATGGTTTCCAGTTGCTGTTGAGCAAATTGAATCAGTTTTTCAGATAACTCACATTTACCCGTATCGTGCCCATTGTCGGCTCTCTCAATCTTTGTGACATCATTAACTCGCCCCCCATCAACCAACACCGAGGTCGTGTTCGAGTCATATTGCATGGCGCAACTGAACATCAAGCCGGAGTTTTTCAACAGGCACACCACAATCACCCAGCCAATCAAAGCTAGGAGCCATTTCCCTTGATGTTGGGATGCAACAGATTGTGAAGTAGATGCAAGCATATTCGTTTTGATTGTCAATCGTTGGCGGGAATCATACGCAAGTTTATATAAACCTCAAGTGGTATGAATTTTCTGCGCCGCTCTCATTGGTAGCTAATTATGATAGTCTTATGACTACCATTTCCGTAAATAATTCAACATGCTCAATAAAGTTAATCTTGCTGATATTCGCTCCTTTGTTTTGATTGCTCAACTGGGCAACTTCACCAAAGCGGCAGAAGCCCTTTCAGTATCGCGTTCCCATGTATCTCGCCAAATCAGTGGGCTCGAAGCGCAAATGGGCGTGACTCTACTCACTCGAACTACGCGAACATTGCGTTTGACTCATGCCGGTGAACGTTTTTACCAAGAATGCGAAAAAGCACTGCATGATATCGACCAAGCATTAATTGCCGCTGTCGACGATACTCAAGAAGTTCGAGGGTTGATCCGAGTGAACTGCGTCGGCGGTTATATCGGCGAAGACATCGTCGCTAAATACGTCAATGAATTCATGTTGGAATACCCAGATGTATTTGTGGATTTGGACTTCTCTTCGCCTCGAATTGATTTGATCGAAGACCAGTTCGACGTTGCTATTCGTATGGGAGAACTGGAAGACGCTGGATTCGTTGCGCGTAAGTTGATGATGATCGACATGGTCACACTCGCGAGCCCACGTTACCTTAAAATACATGGCGAACCAGTCGCCCCCAAAGAGCTGGCGAAACACCGTACTCTCACAGGCTCAGTTACGCGTTGGAGCTACCGTAACGTTGCTACACCAACTGAACACAGTGACGTGATAGTGAAAGGTAACTTACGTTGTAAGAATGGTCGCGCTCTTGTGATGGGCGCACTCTACGGTAACGGCATTATTCGCGTACCCTTAAGTTACTGTGACAAAGAAGTAGAGCAAGGCAAGTTGGTCAAAGTGATGCCAGAATGGGAAATCCCATCGGTACCTCTGTCAGCGATTTTCCATCGTGACCGCTACCAGCCTAAACGTCTGCGAACCTTCATTGATTTCATCAAAGCCAAGTTTGAACAAGACGCGAAAGCTTAAAACGAACATTAGAGCGTCTCGTCGCTCCTCACCCTCTCTGGATAACGCAACAACCAGTATCTAAGGCTGGTTTTGCATTAAACAGGTAAGAAACGTGTAAACAATCCCGCAAAAACAAGCGCATAACGTGAAAAAGGGTTATTCTTAGTTATTAAAAGTACGAAATAATTAATGAATGAGCACCCAACCTAATTCACGTCAATTGATCTCCTGCGAAGAGTGCGGCTTGGTCGTTCGTATTCCTGATATCGAACAAGGTCAAAAAGCACAGTGTCCTCGCTGTGAGCATTCGCTAACTAAAATCAACGCGAAACCGTATCAAAGCGTTCTTGCTGTCTCGGTCGCTTGTTTGATCGTGCTAGTTTTGAGTGTCTCTTTCCCATTCATGTCGTTCAGCGTTCAAGGTTTATCTCAAGAAATCACTCTAATGCACGCAGCGAAGATGCTAGCGGAATTTCATAATGCGCTCCTTGGCGCTTTATTACTTGCGACCGTTGTCATCCTTCCCGCTATCTACGTCGGTTTGATTCTTTTCCTTCATCTTGAAGCCTTGAAGTCGCTCAAGCATCCATTGAGTAAAAAACAAATTCGCATGGCGAAGACTCTGTGTCGAATTCTGTTTAGAGTCGAACCTTGGTTGATGGTCGATGTCTTTTTAATTGGCGTATTAGTGAGCCTAATTAAGATTGCTTCGCTGGCTGAGATAGGCATGGGCAGTTCATTCTGGGCATTCTGTGTATACACAGTTTTGGTGGTGAAGTGTATTTCTATGGTAGATAAGAGCTGGCTATGGGGGCATTTCATCCCATCTATCGAACTACCAAATGTGAAAGAAGGTGATACGCACCATGACAATAATCACATTGGTTGCCACACGTGCCATCAGCTTAACCCTATCGAAGATACTAAACATCAAAAGTGCCTTCGTTGCCATAGCCCAGTTCATAAATACAATCCTGCGAATAACTTACAGAAAGCATGGGCACTGTTGTTTGCCTCTATTATCTTTTACATTCCAGCCAACCTTTATCCAATGATGTATACCGTTAGCCTTGGTCATTCCGAAGGTTCAACCATCATGGAGGGTGTGGTGCTGCTGTGGCAACTAGGCTCCTACCCAATCGCTGCCGTTATTTTCTTTGCTAGTGTCTTCATTCCTATGGCAAAAATGCTCGCCTTAGCATGGCTTTATTACAACGCGCAGAAAGCTCAATACTTGCCACCAGAGGAAAGTATCTCGCGTTTAAAAGTGTACCGAATGACCGAGTTTATTGGGCGCTGGTCAATGATTGATATTTTTGTGGTCGCGATTTTGGTTGCGTTAGTACAACTGCAAAACCTAATGGCGATCTACCCTGGTCCTGCTGCCCTTTCATTTGCGGCAGTGGTCATTTTCACCATGCTCTCTGCCATGATTTTTGACTCGCGTTTGTTATGGCAATTACCACAAAACGAAGCGCAGAAGCCAATGACGAATAACTTAACTGAGAAAGCTAAATATGAGTGATGAGAACAAAGCAACCGCTCAAATAAAACCGCAAAAGCAGGTCTCCGCAATTTGGATCATCCCGATCCTTGCACTGGCGATGGGAGCGTGGATGTTGTTTCAATACATCAACAGTACTGGTCCCGAGATCACTCTGAAGCTACCAACAGCAGAAGGCATTGAAGTTGGCAAGACCGAAATCAAGGCACTCAATGTAAAAGTGGGAGTGATCACAGATGTTAAGCTCAGCAAAGATTACGACCACATTATTGCCACGGCACAAATGAACAAAGATGCCGATCGTATGCTGCGTGAGGATTCGATGTTTTGGGTCGTCAAACCGCGTATTGGTCGGGAGGGAGTTTCTGGTTTAGAAACGCTACTTTCCGGTGCTTATATCCAGCTGCAACCAGGCAACTCCAAAGTTGAAAAGGAACACTTTAATGTACTTGACGTTCCACCCGTTGCCTCCCCTGATGCAGAGGGTCTACGCATTGTCTTGACCCACCGCGAAGCAGGCAAACTCGGCGTTGGCGATCCGGTGATTTACAAAGGCTTCACCGTTGGGCGTGTAGAAACCACTAGCTTTGACGTGGATACTCGCCGAGCGCTGTACCAACTGTTTATCTTCAAACCATACGACAGCCTTGTGCGCACGAAGACTCATTTTTGGCTAAGTTCAGGTGTTGACTTACAACTGAACGCCGAAGGTTTTGAGGTGAAGTTTGGCTCTCTTGAAAGCTTAATCACTGGAGGGGTTGTCTTTGATACCTTACCTGGCTTAGGAGCGGGAGATGAAGTCAAAGAGGATATGACGCACTTCCGTTTATTCGATGACGTTAAGCAAGTGCGTGAAGGCATGTACGACGACTACATCCAGTTTGTCATGATGTTTGAAGAATCAGTACGTGGTCTTAAACGTAAAGCACCCGTGGAATATCGCGGTCTACGTATCGGTACTGTAATGAAAGTGCCAATGCGTATGCCAACGCCAGACGAAGATTTCTCTGCGAAAAAAATTCCTGTCTTAGTTCGTATTGAACTTGGACGCGTGTACAACGACTTGCCTGCCGACAAGCTACCTCTTTTCAAACAGAAACTGAAAGAAGAGTTTGCTAAAGGGCTTCGTGGAACACTAAAAACCGGCAACCTGCTGACTGGCGCATTGTACATTGATACCGATTTTTATCCTGATGAAGACCCATACGTCCCAAGCGAGTTTGAAGGCTTAGACGTCTTCCCGACCAAACAAGGTGGGTTCGCTCAAGTACAACGCCAAGTAAATGACTTCCTGACAAAAATTAATAGCTTACCGATGGAAGAGACGCTTCAATCATTAAATAAAACCCTGAAAACATCAGAGCGCACTCTCGCTTCTGCTGAGCGCGTTGCAAGCAGTGTCGACAAATTGCTTAACCAAGACGATACCAAAGCCATTCCACAAGACATTCGCAAGAGCTTAGAACAGTTGCAGAAAACCTTGGATGGTTATGGTCCGAATTCCACTATGTATAGTGAGATGGAGTCCACATTGAAAGAGTTGGAGCAGGTAATGACGGAGTTCAAGCCCGTTCTTAAGCAACTAAATGAAAAACCAAACTCATTGGTCTTTGGTGAAGACGAAGTGAATGATCCAATTCCTGTTAGAGGGCAAAAATAATGAAACGCGGACTTTTATTGATTTCTGCCCTATTGGCAGGTTGTAGCAGTGCACCAGAAAACACCGGGGCATTGTATGTATTGCCTGAAGCAAGCTCAGCGAAAATCAGCGACACCATGATTGCACAACGTCCACAGCTTGTTGTTCGTCCAGCTCAACTAGCAAGCTATCTTGCTGACAGTGGCATTGTGTACCGAACATCTGAGACTAAAATCATTCAAGCAAAACACAACCAGTGGGCGCACAGTATCTCTGAGCAAATTACTCAACGCATGATTGATGATCTACGTGCTAAGCAAAGCCAATACTGGCCGGTAGAAGTGAACAACTTACTCGACCAAAGTGACCAAAGTAAACTTCAGTTATCGCTGAGTAAGTTTAATGGTAGCTATGAAGGAAACGCAGAAATTGAAGGCGAATGGCTTATCATTGATGCGAATGGCAAAGTGAAAAACAGTGCACCTGTAACAATCAAACTGCCTTTACAAGACGAAGGTTATGATGCGCTTGTTGACGCGCTTTCCGCTGGGTTGAATAACCTTACTGATCAAATCGCTGCTCAACTATAAAACTCTCTCGCCCACTCCAATTGAGGAGTGGGCGTTTTCTTCCTCAAATTTCTAATCGCCCTCTTCTCTCAACATCATCCAGAGAAAACACTATTAAGCCATATCTAGCGATACTGTGAGTGAAATAAAGCGTTTCCGTTAGTCGTCGTTTTTGAATTACCCCACTCCATGCCCTACGCTAATCTTTATGCAACTCATTTAATTAAAATATGGACGTTGATATGGTTAAGAAAATCCTGCCGGTTCTTTCTCTGCTCTCTTCTTATCTGATAACACCTTTTGCAATGGCAGACGATACATACTCGTCACCAAGCCATTGGCAGCATAGTGTTGAAATCTACATGCAGGCTCTGAATATTAATGGCGATTCCACAATGGGGAATTTCTCAACTGACCTTGACGTAGATCCTAAGTTCATCATGGATCATCTTGATATTGGTGCGATGGCAAGGCTTGAAGGAGTGTACAAAAATAAATGGGGTTATTACCTCGATTACAGCTTTATGGATCTAAATGGCAGTGCGAATAATCTATCTGGCATTTTACCTAATGTTACTTATCGTGCAGATCTGGACGTCAGACAAGGCGTACTTGAGGCAAAAGTGTTCCAACGAGAAATCCATTCATTTGGCATGATTGATTACATGTTTGGCTTACGTTGGTGGGATAACGACATCAAGGGTAAAGTCTACCGTAACGATAACCGCATTCTCGTAGACAGATTAAACATCAAAGAGGACTGGGTTGATTTCTTAGTGGGCGTGCGTTGGTTAAACAATCTCACTAAAGACTGGCGTTTTCATGCATGTTTAGACGCTGGTCTTGGAGCAGATACGAACTTTACTTATGCGACACAAATAGGCTTGCGTTATCACATGAATGATTGGTCGGACATTAACCTGGCTTACAAATCGACTTGGGTGGACTATGTCAATAAAGGAACCTTCGAATACGATACTGCCTCTCACGGTTTTCTTGTTGGTCTTGGACTATATTTTTAGTCCCCTCAACATAAGGCGCAGCAGCACGCCAACGTAGGATCTTCTAAGCTAGTAATAACCTTCTCACTTAGGCAAAGCTTAATGATGAATAAATCGGAAGTTATCTGGCCAGATTATTACCACCCTAAACATTCTCATATACACGTACGCAGCCAAATCGAGATCCCTGAACCACCAGAAGTTGTTTGGCAACATCTGGTTCGCGCTCCTGAGTGGCCGGCATGGCGTCACTCTAAAACCATGGTTCAGATCTTAAGTGGCGATAGCACGTTATGCAAAAACACCATGTTTCGTTGGAAAACATCTTGGGTTGATTTTCACTGCACAGTAGTCGAATACACCTTGAATCAACGCTTGGCATGGAAAGGCAAAAAAGGAGGTGTTGATATGTACCACGCTTGGGTTTTAGAGCCGACAAAAACAGGTTGCTGTATTACAACGGAAAGTACCCAACGCGGTGGAATGACCTGGCTTACAAAATACTTTGCACCAAAACAGCTAAGAAAGTACCACCTAAAATGGTTAGAAGAGTTGTGCCGCCAATCTCACGGCAATTGCGAGAAATAATGAAAATATACACTCTACTTGCTACTTAATATGCTCAATAAATGCGCTCAGCCTGATCTCAATCATGTTTGAAGCACGTCGCTTAAGATACCCTTAGCGAAAACTATAAATCCCCAATCCTATGACCTAATGGTCAATAGATAAGGCGCTTGAGCAGCAATGTCGATTAACATTTCAGATCTAACCACCGCATTAAGCAAGGTGGAGCACATACATAAAGTCCAATTGGAAAATGTGCATCAATTCTTTAAGTCTAACGAAACTTTCTCGGTACAAGCCTTTAGCCAAATTGTGGCAACGGACTCTATTGATGAACGTTTTAAAGCTATCGACAAAGAATTTGCTTTGTTGGGCGATGCTAAAACTTACCTACTAGAGGCTTCTTACTTAGTTGCTTAGAAACCAAGCCAGCTAAAGTAAAAAATTGCGCTTGCAAACCTTAAATGAGATTTATTTTTAATCGCATTACTGTTAAATTATCGGCAGTTATCGTATGAGGTTTTGCAATGAACGCGAAGAAAGCGCTAAAAAAATTGAAGAAGAAAACCGTAAAAAAAATGGCTTCTTCTTCACATAAACAGCTTAGTGCTTTAAAGAACAACGCATTAGGCAGCCGTGCCACATCAAAATCTCACACTTTCTCTTCACAAAGTGAACTCGTTAATGAGCTGAAAGGCGTCGCAAACCAAGCTGTAATGAGTGCAGCATATGAGCTCGCCGCGCCTCTCAATCCCCTGTTATCTTGGTTTAACGATGCTGGCGGTGTCGTTGATTTCACCACTGCGCCTAAAAAACCCTCAGTACCGTTATCAAAACAGTCAGCGAACGATTCAACACCTGCATTTTCAGTTAAATCAGTCGGTCATTTGCCCTTGAAATCACCACCTTGCAAGCGTTGCCCTGCTCTCTCGAATGGCATTTGTAAGTGTGCAGCGAAGAAGTTTAAGCTTAGTGCTTAACGTCACAAGTAAAGCGATAGCCAAACGTACTTGATCAAAAAAGCCCGACTTGATGCCGGGCTTTTTAATGTTCTTTTTTCTCAACCGCTTATGCCAAATTCATGATAACTCGGCTGACCGATGGACCAACGATACGAGTCAATGCGACCCCTGTTAATCCTTTCACTAGACTTTTTGTTCCGCTCACCATTGCTTTCTCAACAAAAGAAGGCTTTTCGCTGCTTTGCGTCCAATGATGACTTTCTAGAATTTCCATCAAACTGTCACAATCTAGCTCACGACTATCGAAGCTGATCGCTACAGATCCTGCATATTTCTTATGCTTTACTTCACGTACAGCATCAATCTCTTCCAACTGACAAATCAATTCTTCGACCTCTTTGGGGTGATCTTTAATATAGTCAGAACGAACCCTAAGCCTATGATTTGTCTTGTGAATGTAAGTATTCATGCTAGCGCCAATCCAAATGATAACCATTACTGTTTTCAACAGTAGCATTGAAATTGATTAAGCGCAAAGCATTTGTAATTAGTTCGTCACATGATCCTTTTTCTCAATGAATCTGACCTCGCTTACCGTATAATTTTTTTATGAAACAGTACGTCGACCAGGCCTTAAAACTAAGAAAGTGGGTATCGATTGGCCACCATATCCCGGGAAGAGTAAGACTCAAATACAAGCTCGGCATCGTAGCGCATCTTGCCAGTTTCCGAAGTGACGACATCGAGAAAGCCATTTCTTCAATTCCGGCATTCAAAAACTATAAGTTGAATAATGCGACGGGCAGTATCGTCATTGAATACGACCCAACAACAGTCAACCCCAAAGCAATTGACGCGTTGTTTTCGGAATCAAAAGAGGTTGCTGAACGAGCATGCTACGCGATAGCTGAGCAACTAGACTTAGATGGAGAACGTTCATGAGTGACTCATTGAACAACGCAAATCCATACGAAGCCTACTTCAAGGCCATGATGGAAATGCAAAAGGAAATGGCGAATGCTTACATGGCAAGCATGCAAAACGGTGAAATGCCACCAATGATGATGCCTCATCAAATGGGTATGATGCCGCATTTCCCACATCCTGCATTTTGTCATCCTCACCAAATGCCGCCGGGCATGGGCGCACAATTCCATCCGGGAATGATGCCACCGCCCCCACACTGGCCGCATGCGGGGATGATGCAACACCCACAGCAACCTCAACAACCACCTCAAACCTCTGAAACACCAGAAAGCGATCCATTATTCGAGCAAGCTCAGGCGATGCTAGAAGGCGCTCTCGGTGAAGAAGCAGGCATGTTTAAAGAGATATTAGGAACTTTCGGTATGAACGATAAAGAGTTTTGGAAAGGCGCTATGGTAGGCGCTGCAGCAGCACTTCTATTAAGCAATGAAAATGTGCGCGGCAAACTAATGGGCTTGGTATCAGGTGCTGGCGACATGCTGAAATCTGGTGGTTCAAGCGTAAAAGAAGGCGCCGTAAACACTGCAAGTGCAGTGAAAGAGAACATGTCGACAGGAAGTGAAATCTTTAAAGAGACTTATGCTGCGGGTAAACAAGGCTTCCAAGAATCGGTAGAGCGTCACAAAGCAGAACCTGCAATCAAAGAAGTTGCCGAAAAAGCACCTAGTGAAGAAAACGAAGGTGAAAACGGTCAACCAGTTATCAAAGAACATGAGTAATTCAGCCAATAAACTCAGTTCTGCCAATCGTGCCATGTTAGTCGGTGCTATCGCAGGTGGCAGCGCGACGATTGCCAGCCAGTGGAAAGAGCATAAAGCGGGCAATATCGACACTAATGAAATGGCTACCAGCGCCGCAAAATCTGCACTTAAGACTGCAGCAATCGCTGGTGCGACAACGTATGTGGCAGAAAAAATGGCCGGTCGCCCTGCACTCTCTATGCTGACAATTCTCAGCGTAGGTGCAGCGGGTCTTTACTTAATGGATCAAGTTTCGGAATCTAAAGATGAACAATAACAACCCATACTACGGTTACCCTTACTACGGCTACCCACAGCAACAAAACCAAGCAGTGGATCCACAACAGCAGGCTGCAGAGCAACCATATAAAAAGCAAAACACAAAAACACATTTTATGATGGGTATGGCAGCCGGGGCAGCAGTTGCTTACCTATTGACAAACAAAAAGTTTCAGCAAGGTGTTACGACTACTGGTGAGAAAGCTTGGTCCGCAGTCCGTGGTGAAGTAGAAGAGCTTAAAGAACGCTTAGAAGACACACAAGCAGAGCTGGAATACTACCGTAACCTATACAAAGGCGAAGAATGATCTCGATTCAGGTAAAGCATCACTTTCCCGGTCGGATCCGCTTTAAAGCATCAGCGTTAAGGCATCACAAAGATGTCGGCACTTGGATTGAAACCAGTTTAATGGCAATCCAAGGCATCAGTGCTGTGCGGGTCAATGAGTCTGCTCAATCTGTTGTCGTCGAATATGACACACAACTGCTACAAGCAAAAACGGTTGAAGAACGTCTAAGCCAACTTGATTTAGCAGAAGCCACTCAAGAAGAAGCAGAACACAAGTTTACGCGTGGCGACATTGCCATGAACGTGATTGGCACTATCGCGGCGGCTTTACTGCCCAACAAATGGGGAGCACTATCAACCGCAACATTGATTGCTCCAACCTTATTTGAAGGGGTCAGCGATCTAAAAGACAAGAACATTTCTGTTGAAGTCTTAGATGCAATTGCTGTTGGTTTATCGGCTTGGCGCGGTGATTACCGTACTGCGATGATGACGCAAAGCTTAATCAGTCTTGGCGAATACATGGAGCAAAAGACCAGTCGCAACAGTGATCAACTACTGGCTGATTTGATGCGTCCTCAGGAATCGATTGTTTGGCGCGTAGACGGAACACAACGCACACAAGTGAACTCAACGGAGCTTGACGTTGGTGATGTCATTGAGCTGGCTCCTGGTGTGTCTATTCCTGTTGATGGCACTATCATCAAAGGGGCAGCACTGATTAACCAATCCTCTTTGACTGGTGAAAATGTACCAGTTCGTCGTGAGGAAAGTGCTGTCGTGTACTCTGGAACTAGCGTGCACGAAGGTACAATTCAAGTTCGCGTCGACAAGGTCGGTAGCGAAGCGACCACCGCAAAAATTGCCAAACTGATTTATGACTCGCTGAGTGAAAAGAGCGAAATTCAGCAGGTTACACAAGACATGGCAAACCGCCGCGTGAAAATTACCTTGGGTATCGGAGCCGCAGTCTTTGCGCTAACTCAGGATATTAACCGCGTCGCGTCTGTATTCCTTGTAGATTACTCCTGTGCGCTAAAACTCAGTACGCCAGTAACCTTCAAATCCATCATGTACCGTGCGGCACAACAAGGGATCTTGTTCAAAGGCGGCAGCGCAATTGAAAAATTGGTAACAATCGACACCTGTGTGTTTGATAAAACGGGCACGCTCACTCATGGTGATATGCAGGTAACGGATGTGATTCCATTATGCGATTCCAACACGGCTCGTGATTTACTCGCTATTGCAGCGTCTGTCGAAGAACACAGCAACCACCCACTTTCTCAGGCTGTGGTAAACGCGGCAAAACACAATCAACTACCACACATCGAGCACGGTGAAGTGGAATACGTGATTGCCCATGGTCTCAAGAGCACCATGAATGATCATGAGTTGGTAATGGGCAGTCGCCACTTCTTAGAAGTGCATGAGAGTGTTGACTTCACACCATTTGAAGATGTGATCAAAAAGTATGAAGCGCAAGGTCGTCACCTTATCTTCATCTCGCATCAAAATGTGTTGATCGGCATGATTGGCTTACGCGATCACTTGCGTGAAGATGCATTAGACACGCTAAATGCACTGCACCAGTTTGGTGTCAAAGAGCTGATCATGATTACTGGTGACAGCCAATTCAAAGCCAGCATTCTTGCTGATGAACTGAAACTAGATCGAGTCTTCGCTGAAGCAGTCCCTTCAGAGAAATCAACTATCGTTGAAGCGCTTCAAGCTGAAGGACGCACTGTTATGTTTGTTGGTGACGGCGTAAATGATGCGCCGGCTTTAACCGCAGCTGATGTCGGTGTCGCAATGGGTCGAGGTACTGAACTTGCCCGCCAAGTTGCCGATGTCGTGCTTCTTCGTGATCAGCTATACGGACTGGCAGAAGCGCGTGAGCTTGCCAATATCGCCATGCATGTGATCAACTCTAACATCAAGATCGCAGAATACGTGAATAGCGGAATCATGCTTGCTGCTGCGTTAGGTTGGCTCAACCCAACGATGAGTGCTCTACTCCATAACGGCACAACATTGTCTATCCTTGGTCGCTCTGCAGCACTTAGACATGGATAAATGTACGCTTTAAGAAAAGACTCCTGAAAGCGATGAGAAAAGCCCCGACTCAATCGAGTATCGGGGCTTTTTATTACCTAAGGGAGAGCATTAGTTTGATGAAAGCTTGTAACGATCATCAATGACTGTCACTTCTGGGAACACTTTGCCACTCTTCATCGCTTTCTCTGTTTCTTTCTTCACAGACTTATCAATCCAGAAGTTACCAATATCCATTGGATGGAACATGCTCTCGGTGGATTTGGTCATTGCATCCTTTGGTGTAATCAGCCAGCGCCAATGTGCAACACGAGTATAAGGTACCATGTAACCTGGGACGATCACGTTTGCATCACCAACATACTTCTGGATCTGACGTGACAAGTCATAACGCTTTTGTTGTTCAAACTCGTTGTCATACGCTTCAATTAACTTATCTAGCTCAGGGCTACTGTAGTTCGTATGTGCATTCGTTTGCGGCTTGTTCGCATTCGCTGAGTGGAAGTATTCCCAATATGCTGGGATTTCACCTGAGCCCATATTTAGGAATGCCAGTTGGTGCTTTTTCTCTAGGATGTATTTAAACGCAGAGGAGCCATCAACAAGGTTAAGGGTAAACTCAAGACCCGCTAATTTCGCTTGTTCTTTTAGATAAGCAATTCTAGGAGTATGAGAATTGTAACCGTAAGTAATCGCAAAACTTAGGCGCTCGCCTTTGTCATTAGCACGAATACCATCCGCCCCTATTTTATCGAAACCCGCTTTCTCGAAATGCTTAACCGCTTCTGCTGGATCAAATTTTGGTGGTGTATTGTTTGGATCATCATACTCACCATGACCAAAGCCTAAACCGTGTGGCTTACGTGAATAGTCACCACGCATGATGTTTTCAATCATGCCATCGTAGTCTGTTGCAGCCATGATGCCTTTACGTACTTCTATATTGCCTAGCATCGGCATTGCTGTGTTAATCCACAGACCACCCGCACCTTGAGGTGATTGGTTGAAGCCCCAATACTTTTGGATATAACCCTTGGTGTAGCCATCGCTGTTTGTTTTGTCGTGCCAAAGGTTAGGTAGCACCATATCAAAGTAATCAAGCTTGCCTTTTTCGAAGTGCTTCATCGCGATGTCTTGGTCACGAATTACAGTGATACGTACTTTGTCTACGTTGTAACGGTTTTTGTAATAACGGTTGTTATAGCCCCACCAATCTTTACCAACGTGCTTAAAGGTAACACTCTTACCCTTTTTGATCTTATCAAGGTAGTAAGGGGCGGCGGTCGGTTCTGCCTTGAAGTTGAACTTGCGGACGAAGTTATCTGGCATACCGTCTTTGTTTTCGTCCTTTTCACCCTCAAAGAAGTGTTCTGGACGAGGTTGGAAGCCGTTACTTGGCATATTGATCAAAACCATGAGAGAGTCGTGGCTTTGCGCAACAGAAAGATTAACGCGAATTGTGTATTCATCAATCTTCTCTACGCTCACAATACTGTTTTTAAAGAAGTCGTTGTACCAAGGATCGATGATGTCTTCTGAAGTGTAATACTTCATCATAAATACGTAGTCGTCTGCGGTGATCTTCTCACCATCTGACCATTTAGCGGTTTCATCCAGCTTAAAGTAAACTGTTTTATTATCTTCACCGAACGCCCACTCTTTGGCTAATTGTGGGATCCATTTACCGGTGTTTGGATGGCGCTGTGCCAATTTAGGTGCGCCATCCATAAAGTAGTGACGTAGACCTGAGTTAGCATCAGGACCAACGCTACGAAGAGTCTGTGGAAAGCTCATCATATATGTGCGCAGAGTGCCGCCTCGTACAGCTTCATCAGAAGCGAAAAGAGGCTCGTTATTATTCGAAATCCATTCGATGTCAGCAGGTAGCTCCGCAGCATTTAACTGAAAGCTGCTCGCCACTAACATTGCCAATGCCGAGAATGGCAGAGTTTTTATCATTGTTTTCTTCCTTGTCGTGTTTGCGTAGTAAGACCAGAAGAACGACAACAAGTGAATCTCGAAGCGACTGTGTTTAATACACAGTAAAGGAAATAATGGGAGCGAATACAAAGTGAAGTCCTGTTCACTTCCGTATAAATATCAGAGAGTTTCACCAGGTCATCCTGACCTTACAACGCAGTGAATGCATCCACTCCATAGTATTCGTTACACATTTGTAACGCAACCCATCCATAACACATGGTTGCACTTTCCGAGTATCACAGCGGTTTATGTTAGCAAAGTGTGAACCTAGCAGTGCCATTAGCCATACAGTCAAGGCAAAACGATATCAATTACAGCTACCTCTATTTTTTCAGTGCAGCAAAAACAAAAAAGGCGAAGCGTTCCCACTTCACCTTTTTCGTTCGGTTCAAATCAACATTACATATTTGCTAAGCTATCGTTGATTGACTTAAGGACCGATGCAGGATCCACAGCCTGAGTAATCGGACGACCAATTACAAGGTAGTCAGAACCCGCTTGGATTGCATCTACTGGCGTCATGATGCGGCGTTGATCACCTTGCTCAGAGCCTGCTGGGCGGATACCTGGAGTGATTAGCTTAAATTCTTTTCCAAGTTCATTTTTAAGTAGAGATGACTCTTGCGCAGAGCACACTACGCCATCAAGACCAGCGTTCTTTGTCAGAGTTGCTAGGCGAATAACCTGCTCTTGAGGAGCGACGTTCAGACCGATTCCAGCAAGATCGCTCTGCTCCATGCTTGTTAACACTGTCACACCAATAAGTAGCGGGCGGTCTTTACCGTAAGGTTCAAGAATTTCACGCGATGCTGTCATCATGCGCTCGCCACCACTTGCGTGTACGTTCACCATCCATACGCCCAGTTCAGCTGCTGCGCGAACCGCTTTTGAACACGTATTCGGGATATCGTGAAACTTCAGATCTAGGAATACAGAGAAACCGCGTTTATGAAGCTCACGTACGAAATCAGGACCAAATAGCGTAAACATTTCTTTGCCTACTTTAAGGCGACATGACGCAGGATCAATTCTGTCTACAAACGCAAGCGCATCAGCTTGGTTATCATAATCCAGTGCGACAATAACTTTTTGGTCGATCATTTCATCTCCTAACTGTTTTTGGTTCTTATTAAATAAAGGTCAAAAAAATGCAGCGGACAGAAACTCTGCCAGCTGCATTAAAATTATTCACCGTCCAATCCTCGGATTGGCTTGATCGTCCCCCACCCTTTACACGATGGACAGTGCCAGTAAAGGGAATGAGTGGAGAAACCACATTTCCTGCATCGGTAGTGCGGTTTAACTTTTAATTGCTCACCAACCATCGCTTGTAGTGTAGAAAGGCTGTCTTTTGCACGACCATCTTCTGCTTCTGCAATATGGTAGTCAATAAGGCGGTAGAAGCCCTTCATAGTTGGGTTTTTCAATAGTTGTTTGGTTAGTAGTTCTTGTGCGGCTCCCACACTCTCATGGTGCGCAACTAACTGTGCCAACATCAATTCAGACGATACACCGGCTTTCTTATCGATACATGCTCGTAAAAATTCCACCAGCTCATCTTCTTGACCAAGGTGGTGATAACACTCGGCAATTGTTGGCAGTACATCACTGATAAAGTCTTTATCTTGCTCAAGCACGCCAGTCAGGTATTTGATGGTGTGTTTGTAGTCTTCTGATTCCAAGTACACGCGACCAAGAGCAATACTCGCACGGACACATTTAGGATCTTCTGAAAGTGCTTTCTTGAAATGTTGAATGGCTTTATTGGTATTGCCATCCGCTTGGTCAAGCATCGCCAGCTCACACCAGAAGTGCGCAATGTTAGCGCGAATACGAGTGCGTTTTTTGCCCATTTTCGCTAACTGGTTTGCGTAGTGAATCGCTTTTTCCCACTCACGGGTTTGTTGGTAAATAGTCACCAACTGTTGAAGGGCACTTTCACGATGGTCTGGCTCATCAACTAGCTGCTCAAAGATCTTCTCGGCACGGTCTAAAAAGCCGGAAGCCATGTAGTCTTTCGCCAGTTGCTGGAGAGCAAGGTTTTTCTGATCCAGAGTCAGACCAGAACGGGAAATCAGGTTTTGGTGGATACGAATTGCACGGTCGACTTCACCACGAGAACGGAAAAGATTACCTAACGCTAGGTGTGTATCTATCGTTTCGTTATCAACTTGGAGCAATTCAATAAAGTGGTCAACCGCCTTATCTGACTGATCAGATAAAAGCAGGTTAAGACCCGTCACGTACTGACGGGATATCTGATGAGATTGCTTCTGCTTGTCTTGCTGAGCGCTACGATGCCCCATGTACCAGCCATAGGCGGCGGCTATCGGCAATAACAAGAAGAGTAGTTCAAGCATTAAAGTTAAGCCTTATCCTTATGCCTGTTTTGCTACTGCTGGTTTAGCAGGTTTCTCTGCTTCAGCGGGCTCATACTTTTTAAGTTTCTTTTTCAGACGACGAACCTGAAGTTGAGTCTTGAATTGGATGCTAGCAAAGATAACCCATGCCAGAGCAAAGCCAACCACAAAGACCACACCTAGTAGCGTTGATAAGTGGAATTCACCCTTCGCTAAAAGGTAATTGAAAGTCACGATCTCTTGGTTTTGAGAACCTAAAGCCAGTGCAATTAAAAAGAGAGCTAAAACAGCAACGATTTTTATAATTTTCATGTTACATCACCCTTCGAGGAGTAAGTAGGTAAGATTATGCAGTAAAATGTTTCTTCAGACCATGTATATTACCAATAATCTAGTTATAAAAAAGCGGCATACACGAGAGTATGCCGCTTTTTCAAACTAATAAGAGAGCCTTAGCCAACCATATTTACACGTTCACGAAGCTCTTTACCAGGTTTGAAGTGAGGAACGTATTTACCTTCCAACTCCACTTTATCGCCCGTTTTAGGGTTACGACCTACGCGAGGCTCGCGGTAATGAAGAGAAAAACTACCAAAGCCACGGATCTCGATACGGTCACCGCTCTCTAGTGTAGAAGCCATGTGCTCTAAAATATCTTTTACAGCATCTTCTACCTCTTTCGCTGATAAATGTGTTTGCTCAGCGCAGAGTCTTTCAATCAGTTCAGACTTAGTCATAGTTGCCCTCTTTGAGTATCTTTATCACTCATTATAGTAAGTAATACTAATTCCAACAAACACTTGCTATCAATTCTAGACAAATTTTACACAAAATGCGCAATCAAAAAATGTCTTTTTTTAGCATAGTTTATCAACATTAGTATTACTACTCGCAAAGTAGCAAGCATAAAAAAGGAGCCTTGCGGCTCCTTTTTAGCTTAAGCGAGTAAATTATTCGCCTTTAGCAGCTTTGAAAGCGTCAGCCATTGCATTACCAAAAGCAGCTTCGTCTTGCTTGTTGATAGATGCCATTGCTTCTTGCTCTTCAGCTTCATCTTTAGCTTTGATAGATAGGTTGATTACGCGGTTCTTACGGTCAACACCTGTGAACTTCGCTTCAACAACATCACCAGCGCTTAGGATTAGAGAAGCATCTTCTACGCGATCGCGAGATACTTCAGAAGCACGGATGTAGCCTTCAACGCCTTCTGCGATTTCAACTGTAGCGCCTTTAGCGTCAACAGCAGTTACAGTAGCGTTAACTAGAACACCTTTCTTGTTGTCAGCAACGTAAGCATTGAATGGGTCGTTTTCCATTTGCTTGATGCCTAGAGAGATGCGCTCACGCTCAGCGTCTACTGCTAGAACAACTGCAGAGATCTCGTCGCCTTTCTTGTACTCACGTACAGCTTCTTCGCCAGCAACATTCCAAGAAATGTCAGATAGGTGAACTAGACCGTCGATGCCGCCTTCTAGACCGATGAAGATACCGAAGTCAGTGATAGACTTGATCTTACCAGTAACTTTGTCGCCTTTAGCTTGTGCTTCAGCGAATGACTGCCATGGGTTAGCTTTACACTGTTTCAGACCTAGAGAGATACGACGACGTTCTTCGTCGATTTCAAGAACCATAACCTCAACTTCGTCGCCAACATTAACAACTTTAGAAGGGTGGATGTTCTTGTTAGTCCAATCCATTTCAGAAACGTGTACTAGACCTTCAACGCCTTCTTCGATTTCAACGAAGCAGCCGTAGTCAGTTAGGTTAGTTACGCGACCAGTTAGTTTGTGACCTTCTGGGTAACGCTTAGCGATTGCTACCCATGGATCTTCGCCTAGTTGCTTAAGACCTAGTGATACGCGAGTACGCTCACGGTCGAACTTAAGAACTTTAACTTGGATCTCGTCACCAACGTTAACGATTTCAGATGGGTGCTTAACACGCTTCCAAGCCATATCAGTGATATGTAGAAGACCGTCAACGCCACCTAGGTCAACGAACGCACCGTAGTCAGTAAGGTTCTTAACGATACCTTTAACTTCAGAACCTTCTTGTAGAGTTTCTAGAAGCTCGTCACGTTCAACGCTGTTCTCAGATTCGATAACTGCACGACGTGAAACAACTACGTTGTTACGTTTTTGGTCAAGTTTGATAACTTTGAACTCTAGCTCTTTGTTTTCTAGGTGAGCAGTGTCGCGGATTGGACGTACGTCTACTAGAGAGCCAGGAAGGAAAGCACGGATACCGTTTAGTTCAACAGTGAAACCGCCTTTAACTTTACCGTTGATGATACCAACAACAGTTTCAGCTTCTTCGTAAGCTTTCTCAAGAACGATCCAAGCTTCGTGACGCTTAGCTTTCTCACGAGAAAGTTGAGTTTCACCGAAACCATCTTCAACAGCGTCTAGAGCTACGTCTACTTCAGCGCCAACTTCAACTTCAAGTTCGCCAGCAGCGTTCTTGAACTGTTCAGCAGGGATAGCAGATTCAGACTTAAGACCAGCGTCAACAAGAACGAAACCGTTCTCGATAGCTACTACAGTACCTTTAACGATGCTGCCTTGTTGGAATTCTGTTTCGTTTAGAAACTCTTCAAAGAGTTGAGCAAAAGATTCAGTCATTTATTTAATCTTCAATAAATTAAACGTCCACGGGTATCCTACCGCATGGGGTTATTAAATTCGCCAATCATCATCCTTGCGACCGACGCTCTTAGCCTAGCCGAGCGTAATTACTCAGCTAGCTTCGATTCGATATATTGTAGTGCCTTTTCTACCACTTCGTCGATAGTCATCGACGTAGAATCTAGCACAAGCGCATCCTCTGCAGGGCGTAGTGGCGCCACTGGGCGGTTACGATCTCGATCGTCACGCTCTTGGATCTCGCTCAAAAGGTCAGCAAATCTAACATCTAACCCTTTATCTTGCAACTGTTTAAGGCGTCGATTTGCACGCTCTTCTGCACTCGCATCAAGGAAAATTTTCGCTTGTGCACCCGTGAATACAACCGTACCCATGTCACGACCATCAGCAACAAGACCCGGAGCAGTCTCAAATGCACGCTGACGACGCAATAATGCTTCACGAACGCGTGGCAAAGCTGCCACTTTAGACGCCGCCATCCCAGTTTCTTCTTTACGAAGTTCACCAGAGACGTCTTCGCCTTCTAGAATCACTTTTACTAGGTCACCTTCAGCAACAAACTGCACGTCTAGATGAGTAGCAAGTGGAACAAGCGCATCTTCTGACTCAGTGTCTACGCCGTGGTGAATCGCTGCGAGTGCAAGTACACGATAAATTGCGCCAGAATCAAGAAGATGAAAGCCCAACTTCTTCGCCAGCAACATACATAAAGTGCCTTTACCTGCACCACTAGGTCCATCTACGGTAACAACCGGAGTTTGAGAGGACATGTTCTTCTCCACCTATAATTTCTTTTTCAGCAATTTGCTCGGTTTTCGAGGCGCGTATTATACGGGTAATTGCCTTTTGGAGCGAGTAAAAATGTCGTGTAAAGCATTACACCCAACGCGCACTTGGATTCACGCTATTGAGAAAAGTTCCAATAAAAAACGGCGAGAATTTTCACTCTCGCCGTTTTAAGTTTCACTCGTTATCTTATCGATTAAACAATCGGTTTTTGACCACGCTCTGCAAGTTTAAGCACGACACTGTCTGCCACTTTACCTGCAACACCAGCGAGCTTGTCTGCCAGTTTCTTCTTCTGCACGTAATGCACTGCTAGTACGGTTTTCTCTTTGCATGCAGCGACAACCAGATCGTCGGAAGTGCTGATTTCATCCACCAGCCCTAGCTCTTTCGCTTGCGTACCAAACCAGTGCTCACCCGTTGCCACTTTTTCAAGCTCTAGATCTGGGCGACGCTCACGGATGAAGTCTTTAAATAGTACGTGTGTTTCTTCAAGTTCTTGCTTGAACTTATCGCGCGCTTTGTCAGTGTTCTCACCAAACATAGTCAGTGTGCGTTTGTACTCACCAGCCGTTAGCTGCTCGTACTCGATATCGTGCTTTTTCAACAGTTTGTTGAAGTTAGGGATCTGTGCGATAACACCGATAGAACCCACAATCGCAAACGGAGCTGAGACAATCTTGTCTGCCACACACGCCATCATGTAACCGCCACTTGCTGCAACTTTGTCGACAGAAATCGTCAGAGGCAGACCCGCTGCTTTGATTCGGTCAAGTTGAGAAGATGCCAAGCCATAACCATGAACCATGCCACCGCCAGACTCTAGGCGCAGCAAAACCTCATCGCCTTCACGAGCGACAGCTAATACTGCAGTGATCTCTTCACGTAGCGAGCCTACTTCTTTTGCATCAATGCTGCCGTTGAAGTCCAACACGAACAGATGCGGTTCGCGCTTGCTATCGAGAGAACCTTCTTTGCTCGCTTGTTTGATTTCTTTCTCGCGAGATTTGTTCTTCTCTTTCTCTTCTTTCTTGACTGCTTTATCACGAGCTTTGATGAAAGCGTCATCGTGCAGGTGATGCTCCAACTGCTCTACCGCATCTTTATGACGTTCAGAAAGGTTGGTAACTTCCAATTCGCCTTTTGCTGCACCCGACTTACCACTCGCTGATTTTGCGATAATCAACAGCACAATTACTGCTGCAACAACGGTAACAATCTTAGCCAAAAACAGACCGTAATCTAATAAAAATTCCAATGAGAGTTCCTCTATCTCATACCAGTGATAGTCATCAATATGTTACGTAGAAAAATCAGAGAGAAGGCAAGAAAATCAGCAACCTCTTGTTCTGATTGATAGCGTTCAAATAACATACCGGACAACCGTTCTGGAATTGGTATAACACATGAATTGGTGTATTGTAACCAACTTGTCACGATTACCAAGATTTTCCATTGAGAAACAGGCGCATTTCTACATAAACGAACATGAAGCCTGTACGTCGGAACTAGATACAATAATAAGGATTAACTACCGTGAACTACTCCATTTCAGCAGATGCTCTAAAAGGTAAAGTCATTCTTGTCACTGGCGCAGGCAATGGTATCGGTCGCCAAGCCGCCCTTTCTTACGCTCAGCACGGTGCGACTGTGATTCTACTGGGTCGAAACGTTCAAAACCTTGAATCCATTTACGATGAAATCGAGTCTGCGGGCTACCCTCAACCAGCGATCATCCCACTCGATCTAAAAGGTGCAACAAAGCAACACTACATCGACATGGCAGAAACCATCGAAGGTCAATTTGGTCGTTTGGATGGTCTATTGCACAACGCCGGTGTTCTCAGCACGCTGTGTCCGTTTGAGCAAGTCAATGAAGAAGACTTCGACGACATCATGCAGATCAACGTGAAAGCGGAAGTACTGATGACTCAGGCGCTACTACCGATCATGCGTAAATCAGAAGCGGGTCGTATTGTCTTTACCTCTTCAACCGTTGGTCACTCTGGTCGTGCTTTCTGGGGTCCATACGCTATTTCTAAGTTTGCTGTAGAAGGTATGATGCAAGTCTTGGCTGATGAGTTGAGTGATACACCAATACGTGTGAATGCAATTAACCCTGGTGCAACTCGTACTCGTATGCGTGAAAAAGCCTACCCAGGTGAAGATGCAAACACGTTAAAAACACCGCTGGACATCATGCCGCTTTACCTTCACTTGATGGACCCAGCAGTCACTGATGTAAACGGTCAGTGCATCGACGCTCAACCAAAGCGTAAATAACCCACTTAGGTTACCTCACATAATTGATTGAAAAGGCAGCAAATGCTGCCTTTTTTCGTATTTCTGCCTATAAAAATCTTGCGACTTTCCATCACAGAAATATACTGTATGTATATACAGGTATTTTATTTATGCAAGACATCATCCAACACTTAAAAAGCCAGCATCTTGTTTGGCAAGCAAATCTAACCAAAGCTGACGATCATCAGTTCTTTAATAGTTCTGGTTTTCCGGAGCTAGATGCTCTGCTTGGTGGCGGCTTTCCTCCTCACGGTGTGGTGGAAATGGAATCCATAGGCAGCATTGGCGAGCTGCGTTTGCTTGCGCCTTACTTAAAAGCATCCCTTTCGAGAGGAGTCACGGCATTCATTCAGCCACCAGCATTGATGAATTCATTGTTCCTACACGGCATTGGGCTAGACATCAACCAGGTGTGGGTGGTCACGCCTGAACATCAGCGCGATGCATTATGGGCAGCGGAGCAGTGCCTCAAGAGCGGTGTTTGTACCAACGTTTTGCTGTGGCAAGATGAGCTAGAGATCCACCAAGTAAAACGTCTGCAAGTGGCGAGCGAGCAAGGATCTTGCCCTCTGTTTATGCTCAAACCTAATATGACAAACCGCTTGTCTTTACCTGTTTCGTTGAGTCTGAAATTGCAAGGTCATGGACAAGGCGTTAGCGTGGAAGTTCTCAAACGAAAAGGCGGTTGGAGCAAAGGTAGTGTCGACATCAATTTCCAACACCACTACCCACAATTGGTGATGCCAACCACGACTCACATTCCATCAACTGTGGTCAATTTCCCATTGGCGAATCAAGGTTAGTGGTATGGCTTTGTGGATTTATTTGCACTTCCCTCGCCTGCAGCTAGACGCACTCTTTGGCGATAACCAAGAGCAACCCGTGGTGATTGTAGAAAGCCAACGTTGTCGGATCATTCAATACAACGAGATTGCCGAGCAACAAGGCATTAAACCAAATATGGGCTTGGGTAGCGCGGCTTCTTTGTGCCGAGATTTGCAAGTGCATCCTTATCATCCGCAAACCGAATTGAGCAAGTTACAAGAAATTGCGCAATGGCTGTATTTGATCACATCTGACGTCGTATTGATGCCAAACCAAGGTATTTTACTGCGCGCAACTCCAATGCTTAATCTGTATGAAGGGCTCCAAAACTATTGGAATAAAGTCAGAGCTCACTTATCGGAGCTGAAACTGAGTTTTCAATTCGGATGTGGCTTTTCGCCTTTTTCTGCCAAATTGATGGCATTAACAGGGACGAACGTCATCAACGAAGACAAATCTGCCATACAACAAGCCTTATCGTCACTACCGTTAACACTGACAGATTTATCAAGCGCTACTGTAGAGAAGTTACAACGTGTAGGCGTCACCACACTGCAAGGCTTACTTGAACTGCCACTACAAGACATTGCACGCCGATTCGATATTGATTTGGTGAACTACGTTGGCCGACTGACTGGACAGTTTAAGCACCCTGTCGACTTTTATCACCCTACCGAATCCTTCCAAGTTTATTTAGAACTGCTGTTTGAGATTGAAAACGTCCAATGGATTGAAAAGCCACTAGCTAAGTTGCTTCGTCAGCTCGAAACCTTTCTCAAGCTGCGTGATAAAGTCGCGTTTGAACTCTGTTTAACCCTCCACCAGCGAGACAAGCAAGCACAGCACCTTCCGCTCACATCCGCACAAGGTGATTACTTGTACCAACGTTGGCAACAGCTCGCGAGTTTGAGTTTGGAATCCGTCACGTTAAACGGCCCTGTTATCGGTCTGACGTTAAAAGTAGAACGCCAAGGTGAGCCTTTAAGTTCTGCACGCGATTTTTTTGCTGGGCAAAAAGGGCAAATGAACGCATTAGAGCTGCTCTCTTTACTGCAAGCTAAATTGGGCAAAAGCGCAATACTCAAACCCAATATTACCTGCGATCCAAGACCAGAGAAAGCCAGCCAATATCGCCCAGCCGATGAGCCAGATGTCTCAATTAACACCGTTCCTGCTCTACTGCGCCCCGCGATGCAATTGCCCGCACCTATCGCGCTACAAGAGCAAATATCTCTAGTACATGGACCTGAGCGTATTGTCTCTGGATGGTGGGATGGTGATGAGATCATGCGTGATTATTACATTGCGCACACCAAGCAAGGTCGCTGGTTATGGGTATTTCGCGATCAGCACAAACATTGGTTTCTCCATGGCTATTTTTGTTAAATCGACAGTTATTTTTATTAGATCGTTATGAGTTACGCAGAACTGTTTTGTCAGTCCAACTTCTCCTTTCTCACTGGCGCTTCTCATGCAGAAGAATTAGTGTTGCAGGCGGCGTTTTATCGCTATCAAGCCATTGCAATCACCGATGAGTGCTCCGTCGCAGGCATTGTGAAAGCCCATACGACCATCGAGCAGCATAAACTCGACATCAAGCAAATTGTCGGCAGCATGTTTTGGCTCAATGATGAGTGCCAAGTGGTACTACTTTGTCCTTGTCGTAAAGCTTATGCAGAGCTGTGCCGGATCATCACTAATGCAAGGCGACGTAGCGAGAAAGGCAGTTATCAATTGTCTGAATGGGACTTGATGTCGATTCGTCACTGTTTAGTACTGTGGCTCCCTACTCATCAAGAAAGCGACCATTATTGGGGGCGTTGGCTCCAACAACACCACGCTCATCGATTATGGGTCGCGATTCAACGTCATTTAGACAGCGACGATAATGCCTACACCACACACTGTGAGTTACTGGCAAGCGAGTTCGAATTACCAATTACCGCTTGTGGTGGCGTCTTAATGCATGCGGTTGAGCGCTTACCATTGCAACATGTCTTAACCGCCGTAAAACATAGTTGTAGCGTCGACAAGCTTGGCTTTGGTCGCTTATCCAATGCCGAGCGAGCACTGCGTCCATTGAACAAACTGTCTCGAATTTACAAATCCGAATGGCTAGCAGAAAGCACTCATATTGCGAGCTTGTGCGCATTCAAGCTTTCAGAGTTGAAATACGAATACCCAACAGAACTGATTCCGGATGGTTACACTCCTACTACTTATCTACGTATGTTGGTCGAGCGTGGTAAAAAGCGACGTTTTCCTGAGGGCGTACCCTCAGACATTCATCAAACCATTGAGAATGAATTAACACTCATCGAAGAGCTGCAATATCACTATTACTTTCTCACCATTCACGACATTGTGATGTTTGCTAAACAACAAGGCATTCTCTATCAAGGGCGAGGTTCCGCAGCGAACTCGGTGGTGTGCTACTGCTTAGAAATCACTGCCGTCGATCCTAGGCAAATCTCGGTCCTGTTCGAACGCTTTATTAGCCGAGAAAGAAAAGAACCGCCAGACATTGATGTCGACTTTGAACACGAGCGCCGTGAAGAAGTCATTCAATATATTTACAAAAAGTACGGGCGCGAGCGTGCCGCTCTGGCAGCCACCGTTATCAGCTATCGCTTTAAAAGTGCCGTGCGTGAAGTAGGCAAAGCGTTGGGGATTGAAGAGACTCAATTGGATTTCTTCATCAAAAACGTTAATCGGCGTGATCGCAGCCAAGGTTGGCAAGCGCAAATCATCGAATTAGGATTGCAGCCAGAGTCGTTAAAAGGTCAGCAGTTTATCCAGTTGGTGAACGAGATCATTGGCTTTCCGCGCCATTTATCTCAACACGTAGGCGGCTTTGTGATTTCTTCTGGTCCTTTGTACGAACTGGTGCCTGTTGAGAATGCTTCGATGGAAGATCGCACCATTATTCAATGGGATAAAGATGATTTGGAAAGTTTAAAACTACTGAAAGTCGACGTCCTCGCGCTCGGCATGTTAAACGCGATCCGTAAATGCTTTCAATTGGTCGAGAAACACCATCAGCGATCACTGTCGATTGCCGAGATCACGCGATTGCAAGACGATCCGTACGTGTATCGTATGATCCAAAAAGCCGATACCGTTGGTGTGTTCCAAATTGAGTCTCGCGCGCAAATGAGCATGCTGCCGCGTTTAAAACCCGCGCGTTACTATGACTTGGTGGTGCAAATTGCCATTGTTCGCCCGGGTCCAATTCAAGGCGATATGGTGCATCCGTTTTTAAAACGACGAAATGGTGAAGAGCCAATCAGCTATCCATCAGAAGAAGTGAAAAGCGTACTAGAGCGCACTATGGGCGTGCCGATTTTCCAAGAACAAGTAATCAAACTGGCGATGGTAGCGGCAGGATTTAGTGGTGGTGAAGCCGATCAATTACGCCGTGCAATGGCGGCATGGAAGAAGAACGGCGATCTTGCCAAGTTCAAACCTAAGCTGATCGACGGAATGCGTGAGCGAGGCTATGACTTGGAATTTGCTGAGCGCATCTTCGACCAAATCTGCGGCTTTGGTGAGTATGGCTTCCCGGAAAGTCACTCGGCCTCTTTTGCTGTGCTAGCTTACTGCTCTGCATGGTTGAAATATTACTACCCTGCTGAGTTCTATACTGCCCTACTCAACAGCCAACCGATGGGCTTTTATAGCCCTTCACAATTGATTCAAGATGCGCGCCGACACGGTGTTGAAGTGCTGCCTGTTTGCATCAATCATTCCTCCTATCAGCACCATTTGGTCAAACGTCCGAATGGTCGCCTTGGTGTGCAACTGGGTTTTCGCTTAGTAAAGGGCTTTAATCAGGAAAGCGCCTTTCGGCTAGTTGAACGACGACCAAGCTCCGGCTATCGCGCTATCCAAGAAGTGAAGCAAATCTTAAGAAACCGCCGCGATATTGAGTTACTCGCTTCTGCTAATGCGTTTCAAATCCTTTCAGGTAATCGCTATAACGCTCGCTGGGCAGCGATGGATTCACTATCAGACTTACCTTTATTCCATCACATGGAAGAGCCAATGGTAAGTTACCAGGCTCAGCCTTCTGAATACGAGAACTTAGTTGAAGATTATGCCAGTACCGGACTATCACTAAGCCGCCATCCGATTACGTTGCTGGAAGAAGCTGGTAAGTTACCGCGTTTTACTCGGATGAAGCAGTTAGTCGAAAAAAAGCATAAATCTTTAGTGACGGTTGTCGGTGTTGTCACAGGCAGACAATCTCCCGGCACCGCTGCTGGCGTGACCTTTTTCACTTTGGAAGACGATACAGGCAACATCAATGTGGTGGTATGGCGAGCAACAGCACGCGCCCAAAAGCAAGCTTATCTCACTTCAAAGGTGTTGATGGTCAAAGGAATTTTAGAGCGTGAAGGCGAAGTCACGCACGTGATCGCAGGTAAGCTCATCGATTGCACGCACAATCTTGCTGAGCTGAAAAGTAAATCACGCGACTTCCATTAAGCAATCATGTTTTAGAGGTAGGAAAAGGCATTGCACCGAAAAAAGTAAAGGGAGGTCAAGCCTCCCTTTTTGATTCTGCTGAATTAATCTTCAGTCATCGTTTCCGTACGCTTAGTCTTGTATTTCCTATACAGTAACAAGGATAAAGTCATGATGACTTTCGATGTTAACCATATCATTAAACGGAAGTACCCTATATTGATAAGTCTAAATAGACTCATAAGTGAAAAGTGACGCGATATACTTTACATATTTCATTCTCAGAAATATGTAAAACAGTTTAGCAATCACCGTTCAATTAATCACCTATTCTTATGGATTAATTTAGGGCTCACTGATTAATTCTACGTATATAAAACTTGACGCATTCTGTCTTGTGCGACTTCAACCAAAAGATCAGGCTGGAACTTAGAAATAAAGCGATCACACCCCACTTTTTGCACCATGGCTTCGTTGAAGCTACCACTTAAAGATGTGTTTAAGGTGATAAACAACTTGGACATTCTAGAATCAGAACGCACTTCATGAGTCAGCCTATACCCGTCCATCTCTGGCATTTCCGCATCCGTAATCATCATCAGCAATTCTTTTTCGATGTCTTTGCCTTCATCACACCAACGTTTAAGAACCGTTAATGCTTCTAAACCGTCGCGACATTCGATGATGTTCAAACCAAGCTGAGATAAGGTGTCTCTTACCTGATTACGCGCGGTTGATGAATCATCAACAATGAGGACATTTTGTCCAATCATCGCTTGAGCCAGTTCTCGATCTAGTATGCCGTCAGAGATGGTCACGTCATAATGAACGATTTCAGCCAGTACTTTTTCTACATCAATAATTTCAACGATTTGAGATGAATCCCCATCTTTCACTTGGGTGATAGCAGTTAGGTAGTTAGAGCGTCCTGATGTAGATGGTGGCGGCTGAATCTCAGTCCATGCAGTATTGATGATGTTGCGAACCGGTCCTACAAGGAAACCTTGAATAGAACGGTTGTACTCGGTGATGATCAAGTTCTCTTCTTCAACTTCACCACGCAATGGAGGGAAACCGATCGAGCAACGTAAATCAATCACAGGCACAGCTTCACCACGCAAAGATGCCACACCACGAATGTTATAGTGAGAACCTGGCAGCTTAGTAAGCGGAGGCAGTTTGATCACCTCTTTCACTTTAAAAACGTTAATCGCAAATAACTGGCGACTATTTAGCGTGAACAGCAAAAGCTCTAGTCGGTTTTCACCTACTAGATTTGTACGCTGATCAACCGTATTTAACACTCCGGACATACCACTACCTAACTTTGAACGACTACCTTTCACTCTTTATAGAAAACTGTGTTGGAACAACAAAGTAATACTTTTTTATGAGTGTTCTACAATACTTACGAAAATTACATTAATGCTATTGATATAGCAATGAAGCAGCGCTCAGATTCGAGTTTTCTCTGCTCATATGATCAAAAAAGGGCGAACCTTCCTGTTCACCCTCAGTAAATGCCCTATTCTGATGTCAGAAAAATTAACCTTCAATCACCTTCATCAACAACTGACCGTCGTACAGTGCTTGCTTAATCAAAGCCGCTCCCGGCATGGTCGCTTGTTTATAGAAACGAGACTCCACCAGTTCAAGGTCTTGGTGGTAAACCGGCAAACTTTGTTCTTCAATACAACGACGAACAGCAGGATAAAGCACCTCTTTCGCTTGGTTGATCACCCCACCAATTAAGATCTTTTCTGGGTTAAATAGGTTAATAACAATCGCAATGGCAGAGCCTAAGTAACGACCAAGCTTCTCGATAACATCAACAGCCAGAGGGTCGCCATTTGCAGCCGCCTCACAGATACTTTCAATGCTCATTTCTTCTTGTTCAGCAAGAACTGAAGCTTCACCTTGAGCAATACGAGTCACAACCTCTTCTCGAATCGCTTGTGAGCTGGCAACGGTTTCAAGGCAACCAATATTGCCGCAATGGCAACGCTTGCCATTCGGATCGATTTGGATATGACCGAGTTCACCGATGTTACCGTGTCGACCTTGTAGCACTCGACCATCCAAGATAATACCTGCGCCTAAGCCGTGGTGAATAGAGATAAGAACCGAGTTGTCGTTGTCTTGTGAATGACCAAACAGTTTCTCTGCTAGTGCCCATGCACGCGTATCGTTGGCAATAAAAACCGGTAAGCCTGTTGCTTTGTATATTTCAGGACCTAACGCTAGGTTCTCAACATTGTAATGCGGCATTTGCAACACGATACCCTGCTCTGAGTTCACTAGACCGGGCAGAGTAATCGCAATACTGGTAACACGATCAAGTTGATCGGCGTAGGTTTGGAAGAATTCATCAATTTCGTAGAGTAAACGTTCCAGCACATCATCTTGGTCACGTTCGTGGATATCGATTTTGGTATCGATAAGAACGTCACCGCCAAGCTCGTGCAGTGCAATCGTCAAGTAGCCTCGACCTAAACGCATCGACAAGAATTGCCAACCTTCATTATTGACCTGTAACCCCACCGCAGGACGACCGCGACTGGTTGCTTCCTGTACCGTTGTTTCATGGATCAGGTGGGCTTCAATCAATTCTCGAGTGATCTTAGTGATACTCGCAGGCGCAAGCTCACTTTGCTTGGATAAATCGATTCGAGATATTGGACCCTTTAGGTCAATTAGTTTGTATACACGACCAGCATTGACCTGTTTGATATGATCAATATGGCCCGGTTGAGCCATGTACATCTTGCACTCCGAAATTCTATAACGGGATAATTTTTTTACTTTGCGAAGTAATTGTGAAGTGAATTGATAAATCCCCGTGACAAGCATCACGTATAAACATGTTTGTTTGTGTATTCAATCAAATAACTAGAAATCGACTCCTGTTAAATTGTTTGAAAAATGACTTATTTTATTCATCAAATTAGGTCACAACACCTGTGTGTTGATGTTTTTTCAGCACTTTGACCTAAATGCCAACAATCCGCGCATACTGTGCATATACTTAGCGAGAATAGAATTCGAGTTATCTAGTCCTACACCTGCATTCTTCGGAGAATCTATGACTTCCATATTAAGAAGAACCAAAATTGTTACAACGCTTGGCCCTTCAACAGATAAAGACAATGTCCTTGAAGAGATCATCAAAGCTGGAGCAAATGTCGTCCGTATGAACTTCTCTCACGGTACCAGTGACGATCATATTCAACGCGCGCAAAAAGTCCGGGCTATTGCGGCAAAACTAGGACGTCAAGTTGCCATTCTTGGTGATTTACAAGGTCCAAAAATCCGCGTATCCACCTTCAAAGATGGCAAAATTCATCTTGATGTCGGTGACAAATTCACACTAGACAGCGATTTACCAAAAGGTGAGGGAAACCAAGAGTCCGTTGGTTTGGATTACAAAGAGCTACCGCAAGACGTTTCACCTAACGATATCCTGCTCCTTGATGATGGACGTGTTCAACTGCAAGTCACCAGTGTCGAAGGGAATAAAGTTCATACACGCGTCACCGTTGGTGGCCCCTTGTCTAATAACAAAGGTATCAACAAGAAAGGTGGCGGTTTATCTGCCGATGCATTAACAGAGAAAGACAAAGCGGACATTCTCACTGCCGCAAAAATCAAAGTCGATTACCTTGCGATTTCTTTCCCTCGTAATGGCGAAGATATGCACTATGCTCGCCGTTTGGCAAGAGATGCAGGTCTAGAAGCAAAACTCGTTGCCAAAGTTGAACGAGCAGAAACGGTAGCCACCAGCGAGTCGATTGATGACATTATTCTTGCGTCCGATGTAGTGATGGTTGCTCGCGGCGACTTGGGTGTAGAAATTGGTGATCCAGAGCTTGTTGGCGTGCAGAAAAAACTCATCCGTCGTGCTCGCAGCTTAAACCGCATCGTGATTACTGCGACTCAAATGATGGAGTCTATGATTGCGGCACCGATGCCAACCCGAGCAGAGGTCATGGACGTTGCCAATGCCGTGCTAGATGGTACAGATGCAGTAATGCTTTCTGGAGAAACGGCGGCGGGCCAATTCCCAGTAGAAACTGTCAAGTCCATGGCAGAAGTATGTATGGGCGCAGAGAAGATGGCTGAAGCAAGCTTGTCGACGTATCGCTTGGATCGCACCTTTGCAACCGCAGAAGAAACCATCGCAATGTCCACTATGTACGCAGCTAACCACATGGAAGGCGTAAAAGCGATGATTGCCTTGACCGAATCTGGTCGCACTGCGCTCATGATGTCTCGTTTGAGTTCAGGTCTGCCTATTTTCGCGTTATCACGCAACGAATCGACACTGAATCGTGCTGCGCTTTATCGTGGGGTAACTCCGGTGTACTTTGACTCAAAAGGCGGCGCAGGTCTAACTACCACGCACGATGCAATTGTGACGTTAAAAGAACAAGGCTTATTGGATGAAGGGGATTTGGTGATCATCACTCAAGGTGATGTTATGGACGTGGTTGGTTCAACCAACTGCATGCGAATCCTGTCAGCATAAGTTCAACACTTGATAAGCAAGGGCACCGAAATGGTGCCCTTTTTATTATCTAGGCTGTCTCTCGACCTTC
This sequence comes from Vibrio sp. MM46, assembly GCF_027587135.1. Taxonomy (NCBI): domain Bacteria; kingdom Pseudomonadati; phylum Pseudomonadota; class Gammaproteobacteria; order Vibrionales; family Vibrionaceae; genus Vibrio; species Vibrio sp. MM46. Next base: position 94,750 of record NZ_JAPPTO010000015.1, on the reverse strand, counting down.
CATATTTAATTTGTCGTAAAGCTGAATCAGGTTAAAACCGGTTTGCAAACCAAGCTGATAATCATGCTCAAGAGCTTCAGGGTCACTTAAAAGAGATGAGGATTGCAACTCCTCTTTCGGCGCCAATTGCAAAATAAAAGTATCGTCAGGCGGTGCGCTAAGGAAAGCTTGCGTCAACTCGAAGGTTTGATAGTGGATCATCAACATGTCTGCTAATCCAGAATCAAAATTCTCACCAATCAAATGGCTCAAACGATAGAGGTTATCGGCTCCAAATAGCCAACGCCCCCCATTTAATAACTTTCTACCAGACAATTTAGATTGATGTGCTGCGTTAATTTTTTGCTGCAAGAAATTGCTCCAATCTTCCTTCCATTGATGGACCTTATCTTGCCAAGATTCTTGAACCGAGTTTATGGACTCTCGGTACCATTTGATCCCTTCTTCACCAAGCTCACTTTGCGCTTTGGCTTCCGATTCAGAGAAAGGCTCAGTGCGGATCACTATGATATTTCGTGCATTTTTACGCCACGCTTCTTGAACAGGAATCGATGCAGAAACGCCGCCATCAACAAAATGCTGCCCGTTTACATTTACAGCACCTTGATACAGTTTTGGAATAGCACATGTAGCCACCATCGTATTGAGCCAATCACCACCGAGTATTGGTAAGTAGTGGTCTGAGAGCGTATCGACGTTAGTGACCGCAGCAAACGCTCCTCTTTGACCTAGCGCAGAGCGACCAAGATCCAGATCGAGTTTATAAGGGTAATCTTGAATACGTTCGAGCGCCCACTCCAAACCTAAGTACTGTTTTTTACGAATGTAGCGGATCAGATGGAAGAATTCGGGAGCCGTGGTCAGATCGGTTATAAAAGCTTTACCCATACCATGTTGACGACAAAGGAAAGCACAGAGGTTAAGCGCTCCGGCAGACGTGCCATAGAATTCGTCGAATGGGTCGAAATTAGAGAGAAGAAATGCGTCTAGCACACCAGCGGTAAAAATCCCTCTCTGCCCTCCTCCTTGTGCGACAAGGGCAGTTTTGCCATTTCTAAACTGCTCATACACTTGAATGTCGAGCTCAGCATGGTTATCAGTGATAATACCGCTGTTGCGTATCATAGGCGTAATGCCGTTAGTTTAAGCCGTCGTAATCGCAATGATGCCAAAAGAGAGTAAAACTGCGAATACCGTAACGACGATGAGTAGGGCTGATTTTAGATCGTGTTCCATAGACACCTCCTTCTGTTGTAACAAATTAATAACACCAGTGTGAATTATGTTCAAGAATTGCCTAATTTAGTCGCACGATTTTGACTAAGGCATCACAATTAGCTTAGTCATAATAAGGAGATAGCAAATGAACAATAAAATTGGCTGGCTAGTTGGGAGTGTATTATTGGGCTGTTCTATGGCAGCTCAAGCAAACGTTATCGTCACTCCCTACATTGGCTTCACGGGAGGAGGCAAAGTAGAAGATGAAAACAATCGCACCTACGATCTTGACCCTTCAATTAACTACGCTTTATCGGTAGAGACCCCTTTTGAAATGGGTCGCTTAGGTTTGTTCTATTCGAATCAGTCTTCTGAACTACAAGATGTGAACAACTCAGCAGACATCCATTATCTGCAGTTTCAAAGCAGCATCTACTATCCAGTGGCGACAGGTTGGCAAAGTTATGTTGGGCTTGGATTGGGTGCTTCATATGCTGATGCTGATTGGGTGGATGACAAATACGGTTTCTCAGCTAGTGCTTTCGCAGGACTTGAGTACACATTTTCTAAAAACTTTGCATTGACCGCTCAAGTTCGTTGGTTAGGTACCGTTGTTGACAATGACACCTCAGGAGCATGCGTGCTTCCTACTGATGGTTCTTCTTGTGTAATCAAGTTTGAAACCGACTGGATGAACCAATTTCAATCCAATATTGGCTTTAGCTTCCGCTTCTAACGGCTTTCACTTCTAAAGAATCGTTTTGACGCCAAATCGTCTATAGGGTGTATCGAACGCAGAGATACGCCCTAATAATCAAAAAGAGTTTATTTGACCAAGATCACATCAATAAGACAGTCATATACTCTGAAAATAACCCCACCTCACTGATCAGATAACCTAGCAAATCACGATTTAACAATATTTAAACCAGATAAAATCCCGCCGTTAACATTTAGAATCTATTGCGATAAATAATGTAAAAAGTTAGTCTGAAGACAGAAAGCAGAAGAATATTTCAGCTTTTGCAAACACACATCAAAATTTAAAGCATTTAATTCTAATTCTTCATTGGCAAAACAAAGTAAAAAACCAGAAAGTAACAATAATACCGAATTTAGGATAGAAAACTGACGGATAACAGTTGCCCTTTATTCTGCTGGGATTTACACCTGCCAAGAAGAGCTTCATTCCTTAGGGAGTTGTACAGGAGTCAAATATGAAGCGAGAACAATGGGGATCCCGTGCGGGATTCATCTTAGCTGCAGTCGGTTCAGCCATCGGTCTGGGTAACATCTGGCGTTTCCCTTATATGGCTTATGAGAACGGTGGTGGTGCCTTTTTTATTCCTTACCTTTTCGCCATGATTACTGCTGGTATTCCATTTATGATCCTGGAATTCAGTATGGGTCAAAAATACCGTGGTTCTGCTCCGAAAACATTAGCTAAAATCCACGCCAAGTTTGAGTGGCTTGGCTGGTTCCAAGTGGGTGTAGCTGCGGTTATCGCCGTTTACTACGTCGCTGTTATTGGCTGGGCAATTTCTTACTTTGGTATGTCGTTTACCCAAAGTTGGGGTTCTGACACCAATGCTTTCTTCTTTAGTGAATACCTAAAACTTGGTGATAACTCACCAACGGATTTGGGCAGCATTCAATGGAAGATCGCAGTATCCATGCTGATTGCTTGGGCAATCACCTACACGGCCATTGTGAGTGGTGTTAAATCAGGTATCGAACGAGCATCAAAAATCATGATGCCAATCTTGTTCATCATGGTCGTGTTCTTGATCGGTCGTATGATTTTCCTTCCTGGGGCACTAGATGGCGTAAACTACATGTTTGAGCCTGATTTCAGTAAGATTTGGGACGTGAAAGTGTGGGCAGCTGCGTACGGGCAGATCTTCTTTACCCTAAGTATCGGCTTTGCCATCATGCTAGCGTATTCCAGTTATCTGCCTGAGAAATCAGACATCACGAATAACGCCTTCATGACTGTCCTTATCAACTGTGGTTTCTCCATCTTAGCCGGTATCATGATCTTCTCAGTGCTTGGTTACATGGCTCAAGAGCAAGGTAAACCACTGACTGAAGTCGTCTCTGCTGGTGTTGGCCTTGCGTTCGTAACGCTACCTGCCGCTATCAATTTGTTACCAGCGCCATATATTCTTGGTCCGCTGTTCTTCTTTGCTCTCGTTGTAGCTGGCTTAAGCTCGCACATCTCAATCATGGAAGCGGTAACATCTGCAGTTATCGATAAACTGAAATGGAGCCGTAAAAAAGCGGCAAACGTGGTGATTGGTATTGGCTTTATTGTCTCAATGGCATTTGCAACAAACGGAGGTCTATTATTACTTGACCTTGTCGACCACTTTGCTAATAACGTCGGCATAATGGTTGGCGGTCTGGTTGAAATCGTCTTAATGGCTTGGCTACTTAAACAAGTGCCAGAAGTTCGTGACTATGTAAATGAGCGTTCAGATTTCTCTATTGGTCAATGGTTTGTGGTCTGCCTACGTTTTGTTACTCCAATCATGCTAGCAATTATCCTAGCAACTAAGCTATATGCCCTTCTAACAGAAGGTTACGGTGGCTACGACCTAACTCTTGGCTGGGCAATGATTGCCGCGCTATTTGTGTTTGGTGTACTGATTAACGTGGTAAGCAAGGAGAAAGCGTAATGACAACAAGTGCAATTATTATGATGGTTATTGGTCTTGGCATCACTTGGGGTGGCGCAGCTGTGTGCATCAAGCGAGCGATGGATAAGCAGCAATAATACCGATCCTTTATCAAGAATAATGCCGGCGTTGATGCCGGCATTTTTGTATCTGCTTTAACTCAAAAGCTGTATTTAACCCCAAGAGCTACACCAATTTGAAGATCGGGTCCTTTATACAGATCGAGCTCTGGATGAATTTGCGCATAGAGATCCCATCCTTTTGAAAGATCCCAATTCACGCCAAGCGGAACACGAAAACCAAATTCATCATCCCACTCGTACCAACCACCAACACCTACATACCAGGTCAGCGGCATATTTTGCTCAAAAGAACCACGTTTCGCGATATAGTCAAATGCCATACCATCATTACCGATGATACCTCGATATTTATCATCGATTTCAACTACGACACTCAATTGCTGATCCACTGCCATACCAACGGAAAAATTCGTCGGTTGGTTTGCTGCCATACTTACACTAGGTAAAAGTGCTGATGCCAGCATTATTTGTTTTTTCATACACGTCATCACTCTAAAAAACGGCGTGCATAATTCAAACATGATTTAGTTTTGGTATGTCAGCAATGAGTAAGGGAGAGGTACGAAAAACGCTACAACTGTAAGGCTGCGTATTGTGTCACGATGTGGGACGTTAAATTAAAGATAAGCCGTTAGTCGTCGTGGTTTCAGCATGAAAAACAGGCACAAAAAAAGGAGACCGAAGCCTCCTCTTTTCTATGAATGACTGAGATTAGCCGTGGTTACGAATCCACTCATCCATTTCAGTTTTTAGGTTATCAGACTTAGTACCGAAGATAGCCTGAACACCACCTGCTACAACTACAACACCAGCAGCGCCTAGTTGTTTTAGCTTGTCTTGGTCAACAGCAGCTGTATCAGCTACCGCTACACGTAGACGAGTGATACATGCGTCTAGACCAGTGATGTTTGCTTTGCCGCCGAATGCTGCAACAAGCTCACCTGCCATGTCAGAACCAGAAGTTGCAACAGCTTCTTCAGATTCATCTTCACGACCTGGAGTTTTAAGGTCAAGAGCAGTGATTACTGTGCGGAATACTACGTAGTAGATTACAGCGTAAACTAGACCAACAGCTACCATCAGACCCATCTTCTGAGCGTGACCAGATAGAACTAGGAAATCGATCAGACCGTGTGAGAATGAAGTACCGTGTACGAAGCCTAGAGTGTTAGCAACAACGTATGCAGAACCAGCTAGTAGAGCGTGGATACCGTATAGTACAGGAGCAACGAATAGGAATGAGAATTCGATTGGCTCAGTAATACCAGTTAGGAATGAAGTCAGTGCAGCTGACGCCATGATACCCATTACTTTCGCGCGGTTTTCTGGTTTAGCACAGTGAGCAATAGCGATTGCTGCAGCTGGTAGACCAAACATCTTGAACATGTAACCACCCGCTAGCTGACCGAAGCCATTACCAGCAGCACGAGATGCATCATCTGCAACTAGGTAACAAGTTAGTACGCCGTTTTGAGTTTCACCAGCAGCGTTCACACAAGTACCTGCTTCGAAGAAGAATGGTACGTTCCATACGTGGTGTAGACCGAATGGGATTAGAGAACGCTCAACTACGCCGTAGATACCGAACGCAAGCTGTGGGTTTTGGTGTGCAGCCCAGTCAGAGAATGCAGAGATTGCACCGCCGATTGGTGGCCATACGATAGATAGTACAACACCTAGGATGATCGCAGCGAAACCAGTGATGATTGGCACAGCACGCTTACCAGCGAAGAAGCCAAGGTACTCTGGAAGTTGGATTTTGAAGAAACGGTTAAATGCCCAAGCAGCAACACCACCGACAAGGATACCACCTAGTACACCTGTGTCGATTTTCTCAACGCCCATGATGCCAGCCATAACGCCTAGCGTTGCTGTCATGATGCCGTAACCAACGATAGCAGCTAGACCAGCTACACCGTCGTTGTTTGTGAAGCCTAGTGCTACACCAACAGCAAATAGAAGTGCCATTTGGCCGAATACTGAACCACCAGCTTGTTCCATTAGGTTAGAAACCACTTCTGGAATAAAGCTTAGGTGGGCAGCACCAACACCTAGTAGGATACCTGCGACTGGTAATACTGATACTGGTAGCATCAGAGCTTTACCAACTTTTTGCAGGTTTGCAAAAAGGTTCTTAAACATGTTTATGCTCCTGATAAATTATAAGTATTATTTGGGCACTAACGGCACACCCCCGTAGCCTAAATGTTAGCACCCAATGAAAATGTAACCACACGTTGCATTATATTTTCCGGCTCTAAATATATATTGATGGCCCTCAAACTTTCCACACAGTTACGAAATTTAGTTTCAAAACAAGCCGCAGATCACACCTAAAAACCGTCGATGAAAAGGTTTGCATTAAACTTATATCATTGTTTTATAAAGATTTTATTATCTACATAATTAATTTTAAGGCGTAAATAAAATAAAGGTCGATGTTATTTTTAGTAACAAAATTACATTTGAGGGATTTGGATGCGGTTAAATCAACAAATTTAGTAAACATTAAACTAAATGATCTTTTTGGTGCATTTATCAACAAAAAAGGGGCAAAAGCCCCTTTTTTAATCTGCCTATTGATTTTTCATCGCAAAAAAAGATTTCGGAAATTTTCGCTGGTTTTTTGCCCAACTTCAGACAAGGCACACTCTTTCAGCTGTGCAATATAGGCAGCAACTTCGACAACATAGGCTGGTTGGTTCTCTTTTCCACGATGTGGAACAGGGGCAAGATACGGAGAATCCGTCTCAATAAGCAACTTTTCAAGAGGTAGGGCTTTCACAACATCCTTCAATTCCGTCGCTTGGCGGAAAGTCACAATACCTGAAATTGAGATGTAAAACCCTAAATCGAGTGCAGCTTCTGCAAAAGGCAGATCTTCAGTAAAACAGTGTATGACGCCACCACATTTTTCGGCTCCGCCATTGCGTAGAATTTCTAATGTATCTTCACGTGCATTACGAGTATGAATAATCAGTGGTTTGTTTAATTCTACCGCTAGGTCAACTTGCTGCTCAAAACGCTCTTTCTGCAGTGCGGCGGTCTCTGGTTTGTAATGGTAATCCAGCCCCGTTTCACCGATCGCCACAACTTTTTCATGGGACGCGTACTCTCGTAAGATATCCATCGAAAAGGCACTTTCAACATCAAGAGGATGAACACCACAAGACGCGTGAACGTTATTGTAAGGTGTGATCATTTCGAGCATTTTAGGGAAAGAGTCCAAAGTCACACCAACGGACAATAACTCAGTAACATTAGCTTGCTTAGCTTTGTTGATAACGTCTTCAACATTAATATGAAGGTCATCGTAATTCAATTTGTCTAGATGACAGTGCGAATCTACGAACATAATGCCTCTCGTGATTCAATTAACCAATTCATAGATAGTAGCTCAAGGTTTAAGCCTGGAAAGGTTTGTCGTTGAGCTTTCAATTCAAGCAGCTTTTGGGCCGCTTGATACAGACCGTTATATCTACCGGGCTGAAACTGAGCGGCGCCAGGAAGCAGATCCACTTCCGTAACACCAAATTGCGCTTTCTGGGCATCGGTCAACAAATACCACGCCCAGTCTAACGCTTTGTCTGGATTCTTAGCCATTAACGTCGCGCACCGAAACACATCTGACAAAGGCGAAGACAAAGTCTCAATCAAGCAGCGCTCAAACGCTTGATACTCATCCAGCTCACCACTTTTTGCTGCTTCCAGCGTATTTATTGGTGAACCCATATTCAACTTAAGCGCATAAGGGGGCACTTGAGAAGCCCCTTGCTCACTCATCCAGCTCATAGCTTGCTCTGTTGAAGGCGTAGCCACGACCCATTGCTGACAGCGACTTTGAATCGTTGGCAGTAATCGCTCATGGTTCTGTGTAACAAGCAAGAACAAACACTTCTGCCCTGGTTCTTCTAGTGTTTTCAACAACGCATTGGACGCAGACTCGTTCATTGCTTCCGCAGGTTCGATAATGAACACGCGATATCCATTTAGCTGTGATGATTCATGAGCAAGACGATTACAAGCGCGGATCTGATCAACCGTAATTGATTTGCCTTCTTTTTCCGGCTTAACCCAATGTAAGTCTGGATGACTATTAGATTGAGTTAGCTGACAACTGTGGCAAAAACCACACGCCTCACTGGTGTAGTTTTGGCACAAAAGAGAGTGGCTGAAGAGTTCAACCAGTTTTTCAACGGCCAACCCTTTCTCACTTTGTAGTAACAACGCTCCGGGAACTCGCTCTGAATCCAAACTGATTTTGAGGTTATCCCAAACGGGTTGTAACCATGGAAAGTCATTTAACATGAATCACCTCAATCTACCCTCAGCTTACTGAGCTGCAAGCCATACATTTAGTGCAGCTCTGATATCGTGTGCCACTTCGTCAATCGCCTGCTCTGCATTGATAACTACGATAGAGTCATCTGCATTAGCCAACTCTAGGTAACGCTCACGAGTGCGTTCAAAGAAGCTGATGTCCATTTTCTCAATTCGATCTAGCTCACCGCGACCACGAGCACGCTCAAGACCAACACGAGGATCGATATCCATGTACAACGTAAAAGCAGGTTTGAACTCACCAAGCGTAGTGTCGCGTAAGTTTTTCATCAGCGACGCATCGATTTGACGACCACCACCTTGGTAAGCTTGAGAAGACAAGTCATGGCGGTCACCCACCACCCATTGATTGTTTGCAAGTGCTGGCTTGATTACGTTTTCCACAAGCTGGACACGAGCTGCGTAGAGTAAAAGCAGCTCCGTCATATCTTTCAAATCTTCGCCTTCGTGCTCTTCTTTAACCAATGCACGCATCTTTTCAGCGAGAGGGGTTCCGCCGGGCTCACGAGTATTAACGATATTTTCAATACCTGCAGCTTTCAGCGTATCCAAAACCGTTTTGATTGCAGTACTTTTACCCGCGCCTTCTAGGCCCTCAACGACAATAAAGTTTGCTTTCATCATTTGTTCTTTCTTAGTTCTCTTAAATAGGCACGTACAGCACGGTTGTGCTCAGCAAGGGATTTCGAAAATACATGTCCGCCCTTCCCACTTGCTACGAAATATAGATAGTTACTGTTTTCAGGGTTTAACGCGGCTTCAATCGAAGCTTCACCCGCCATGGCAATCGGCGTTGGTGGCAAACCATTGATTGTGTATGTGTTGTATGGTGTAGGAGTGCGCAAATCTTTCTTACGGATATTACCATCATAGGCATTTCCCATACCGTAGATAACTGTAGGGTCTGTTTGTAGACGCATACGTTTGTTAAGACGATTTACAAATACAGATGCGACACGCTCACGCTCCGAGTCTATCGCCGTCTCTTTTTCAATGATAGAAGCAAGAATCAGCGCTTCGTATTTGTCTTTTAGTGGCAGTTTCTCTTGGCGCTCTTCCCACTGAGCATCCAAAATCTTGTTCAGCTTACTATGAGCACGCTCTAAGATCTGACTCTCACTTGTACCAGCTGTGTAGTGATAGGTTTCGGCAAGGAATAAGCCTTCAAGCTTTTCGCGCTCTATCCCCAGCTTTTCAGCCATCTGCTTTTCCGATAATCCGGTCAAATCATGTTTAACATAAGGCGCTGCACTTAACTGCTCAACCCACTCAGAAAAGCGACTGCCTTCCACAAAGGTAATCGCAAACTGATGTTCTTTACCTGTGTTTAGTTGTTCCAACGTGTCATATAGAGAGGTGTTAGGTTCTAGTTGGTAAGTGCCTGCTCGCACCTGAAGAAGCTCCGGATAGAGATGAGGCATTAAACGAGTGTAGTCTGAAGCTTCGATGATGTTACCTTTCGCCAAGTCACGCATTACTCGGTGAAAGCTGGTGCCATTTTCAACGGTAAACAGCTGAGGCTGCTCAATAAGAATTGGCGAGTTAACGTATTGCTTAGTCTGTGAAACAACGTAAAAAACACTTGCTGCACCAATAACGGCAATCAGTACAACAAAAGCAAACAGTTTTTTAATCACGTATTTAGATTCCCTTGAAGTCGTCGAGTCAATTTCCCAATTGGAAAGTCAATCTTGTTCTCTGGTGCTGAAATACCGGAAACCGGTGCTACACCCAATAATGAATTACACATCCACACCTCATCTGCATCGAGCAAATCTGTCAGTGTGAAATCGGCTACCTGCACTGAGTAACCTTCGCTTTGGAGATATTCCAAAACCTTACGGCGCATCACGCCAGCCACACCGGATAAACACAAACCGGGTGTGAACACCTTTTCATCTTTAACCCAAAAAAGGTTTGCCATTGTAGTTTCAATGACATGATTTTGCACATTTAACGTCACAGCATCAGCAAATTCAGTACCATCAATTTCTGCCTTTGCGAGCACCTGCTCTATACGGTTATTGTGCTTATGTCCGGCAAGTAATGGCTGGATTCCAAGTCGGGTTTCACAAACACCTAATTGCACGCCACGCTCTTGCCAAGCAAGGTAGTGAGCAGGGAATGTAAAATTCGAGATAGTGACAACCGGACCTTCGACACCGCTAGGACTATACCCTCGACCACCACAACCGCGGCTAATATGAATTTTGATTCCGGCAGATTCATCTTTTAAAGTTGCCGACATCGCCCAATCCAAGACCGTACGCCAATCAGGAAAAGGGATTTGTAATGTCGTTAAGCATGCTTCCATACGTTCAACATGCGCTTGCCAATGCTCCAACTGCCCTTTCTTGGTTTTGATGGTAGAGAAACAGCCATCACCATATTGGAAAGAGCGGTCACCGAGTGGAACATGTGTTTGTGGCAGTCCATTTACCCAGAACATTCAGATACCCTTGCTTTCTGATCGACAAATAAAACAAAACGGCTCAATGCTAAGCATCGAGCCGTTAGAATACAAGTATCGCTACTCTAAAACTGTGTTAGAGACTTTTACTCAGCGATTTTTTTGAATACAAGCGAACCGTTAGTACCGCCGAAGCCGAACGAGTTACAGATTGCGTATTCCATATCAACTTTGCGCGCAGTATGCGGCACAAGGTCGATATCTAAACCTTCTTCTGGATCATCTAGGTTAATCGTTGGTGGAACAATTTGATCTACCAATGAAAGAACCGTGATGATTGCTTCTACTGAGCCTGCTGCACCTAAAAGGTGACCAGTCATAGATTTAGTAGAAGAGACAAGAACCTGCTTAGAGCCTTCTTCACCAAGTGCGCGTTTCACACCCTTGATTTCAGCCACATCACCTGCTGGTGTTGATGTACCGTGAGCGTTCACGTAACCAACTTGAGTACCTGTGATGTTTGCGTCACGCATCGCCGCTTCCATTGCCAGTGCGCCACCAGAGCCATCTTCACTTGGAGAAGTCATGTGGTAAGCGTCACCAGACATACCGAAGCCAACAAGCTCTGCGTAGATCTTAGCACCGCGCGCTTTTGCGTGTTCGTACTCTTCAAGAACCATCACGCCCGCACCGTCACCTAGAACGAAGCCGTCACGACCTTTATCCCAAGGACGTGATGCTTTTTGCGGTTCATCGTTACGAGTCGATAGTGCTTTTGCAGCACCGAAGCCTGCCATACCAAGTGGAGTAGATGCTTTTTCTGCACCACCAGCAACCATAGCTTCCGCATCACCGTATGCAATCATACGAGCCGCGTGACCGATGTTGTGAAGACCTGTAGTACATGCAGTAGAGATCGCGATGTTAGGACCACGAAGACCACGCATGATAGATAGGTTACCCGCAACCATGTTTACGATGGTCGAAGGAACAAAAAATGGGCTAACTTTGCGAGGACCTTTCTCAACTAGCGCTGAGTGACCTGCTTCGATTAGGTCTAGACCGCCAATGCCTGAGCCGATTGCTACACCAACTCGAGCCGCGTTTTCTTCGGTAATTTCTAAGCCAGAGTCATCCAATGCTTGGATACCCGCAGCAATGCCGTACTGGATAAACAAATCCATTTTACGAGCATCTTTCTTAGACATGTACTCTGTGCAATCAAAATCTTTTACAAGACCAGCAAAACGAGTCGAGAAGTTCGTTGCATCGAAGTGCTCGATGTTTACGATACCGCTTTGACCTTCTAGCAGGGCTTTCCAAGATGATTCTACTGTGTTGCCTACCGGTGACAACATACCCATGCCAGTGACAACTACACGACGCTTGGACACGATATAATTCTCCGGGAATTGAATGTTTCTATGAGAGGATAGAAGAAGTTAGAAAGAACACAGGCGGTCTAGGAGACCGCCTGGGAGAGATAATTACTGAGCGCTGTTTACGTAGTCGATTGCAGCTTGAACAGTAGTGATTTTCTCTGCTTCTTCATCAGGAATCTCAGTGTCGAATTCCTCTTCTAGAGCCATTACTAGCTCTACAGTGTCTAGAGAATCAGCACCTAGATCGTCAACGAAAGAAGCTTCGTTTTTAACTTCTGCTTCGTCTACACCTAGCTGTTCAACAATGATTTTCTTTACGCGTTCTTCGATGTTGCTCATTTTTCTTTTCCTTTACAGATTTCGCCTAATGCGATGATTCCGTAGTTTATTCGAACTATTGAAGTTTGCAAGGGGGTCCTTGCTGGTCAAACCACAAAATTAGCGAATTTAACCGAATTTCAATACATTTTTGACTTAAATCATGCACAAATCTTGCGCATGAGCATGACAACTTAATGACAGTTAACAGCAACTATAGGCTATTTTTCATAAAGTAAAATAGCTTATTTTGCACGAACTGTGCATTAAACCATGTACATGCCACCATTTACATGCAAAGTTTCACCAGTAATGTAAGCCGCTTCAGGTGAAGCAAGGAATACAACTGCTGATGCAATTTCACGAGGGTCACCTAGACGACCTGCTGGCACGTTCGACAACGTTGCTGCGCGTTGGTCGTCATTTAGCGCCTTAGTCATGTCAGTTTCGATGAAACCTGGAGCAACCGTGTTCACTGTTACACCACGAGAAGCCACTTCACGAGCCATTGATTTAGTGAAACCAATCACACCCGCTTTTGCTGCTGCATAGTTTGTTTGACCAGCGTTACCCATAGTACCAACAACAGAACCTACGTTGATGATGCGACCTGCGCGTTTTTTCATCATGCCACGTAGAACCGCTTTAGACATGCGGTAGATTGGCGTTAGGTTTGTATTGATGATGTCGTTCCACTCGTCATCTTTCATACGCATTAGCAAGTTATCGCGCGTGATACCAGCGTTGTTTACTAGAATATCGATTGCACCAAACTCATCATTGATGGTTTTTAGTGTTGCTTCGATAGACTCAACGTCAGTTACGTTAAGTGCTAGACCTTTACCGTTTTCACCTAGGTACTCGCTGATCGCCGCTGCGCCGCCTTCAGAAGTCGCAGTACCGATTACCGTTGCACCGCGTTCAACAAGAAGTTCAGCAATCGCACGACCAATGCCACGGCTTGCGCCTGTCACTAGAGCGATCTTACCTTCTAGATTCATCATGTTGTGTTTTCCTTTTCTTATCGTGAACAGATTACTTAGCGGCTTCTAGCGACGCTACGTCGTTAACTGCTGCTGCGCTTAGTGTTTTCACGATACGTTTAGTCAGACCTGTCAGAACTTTGCCAGGACCAAGCTCAAGAAGATTTTCTACACCTTGCTCGTTCATTAGCTGCACGCTCTCAGTCCAACGAACTGGGCTGTGAAGTTGACGAACAAGTGCGTCTTTGATTTTTGCAGGATCAGTTTCAGCCGCCACATCAACGTTGTTGATAACCGGAAGTTGTGGTGCGTTGAATTCGATAGACTCTAGCGCGACAGCTAGTTTCTCTGCTGCAGGTTTCATTAGTGCGCAGTGTGAAGGCACTGAAACAGGAAGAGGAAGTGCACGCTTAGCACCTGCCTCTTTACATAGTGCACCAGCACGTTCTACCGCGTCTTTACTACCTGCGATAACAACTTGACCAGGTGAGTTGAAGTTTACTGGAGAAACGACTTCACCTTGTGCTGCTTCTTCACAAGCTTTTGCAATTGCTTCATCATCTAGACCGATGATCGCGTACATTGCACCAGTACCCGCAGGTACCGCTTCTTGCATCAGTTGACCACGTAGCTCAACCAGTTTGATTGCTTCTTTAAAGTCAATCACGCCAGCACACACAAGCGCTGAGTACTCACCTAGGCTGTGACCAGCTAGGTTTGCTGGTTGCTCAAGACCAAGCTCTTGCCATACACGCCAGATAGCAACAGATGACGCTAGCAAAGCTGGTTGAGTACGGAAAGTTTGGTTTAGATCTTCTGCAGGTCCATTTTGAACAAGCGCCCATAGGTCGTAACCTAGTGCGTCAGATGCTTCTGCAAATGTTTGTTTTACTACGTCATATTGTTCGCCTAGATCAGCAAGCATACCAACTGCTTGAGAACCTTGACCTGGAAATACGATAGCAAACTTGCTCATGTTGTTTTCCTTTAAGCAAAGTAAAAAGAAATAAGATGCACCGTAGCGCATCTTAAATTTTGAATCTTGTGAAACTTAGAATTTCACCAGGGCAGAACCCCAAGTGAATCCGCCGCCAAACGCTTCAAGAAGTAGAGTTTGACCACGTTTAATACGACCATCACGTACCGCCTCATCCAGTGCTGTTGGCACGGTTGCTGCTGATGTGTTGCCGTGTTTATCAAGTGTGATCACGACTTGGTCTAGTGACATCGAAAGCTTTTTCGCTGTCGCTGAAATAATGCGGTAGTTCGCTTGGTGCGGAACCAACCAGTCTAGTTCAGACTTGTGCATATCGTTTGCTTCAAGCGTGTCTTTCACTAACTTCGAAAGCTGAGTTACTGCCACTTTGAAAACTTCGTTACCCGCCATGTGCAGCCATTTATCTGCATCTTTACCACGCTCAGGTACAGGAAGGCTCAGAAGATCACCAAATTGACCATCTGAATATACGTGTGTCGAAATGATGCCAGGTTCTTCGCTCGCACCAATTACCACCGCGCCTGCCGCATCACCAAATAAGATGATAGTTGAGCGGTCAGTCGGATCACACGTTTTCGATAATGCGTCAGCACCAATCACAAGTACGTTTTTACACATACCTGATTTAATGTGTTGGTCAGCTACAGACATTGCGTATACAAAGCCTGAACAAGCAGCGGCTAAGTCGAAAGCAGGACAACCTTTAATGCCAAGCTTTGCCTGCACCTGACACGCAGATGAAGGGAAAGTATGGCTACTGCTCGTGGTAGCAACGATAATTAGGTCGATATCATTTTTATCAATGCCGGCCATATCGATAGCGTTTTCAGCTGCGTAGAATGCCATGTCCGCAACAGTTTCATCTTCTGCTGCAATTCGACGCTCTTTAATACCCGTGCGAGCTACGATCCACTCGTCACTTGTATCTACCATTTTCTCTAGGTCTGCGTTAGTACGCACCTGAGATGGCAGGTAGCTGCCAGTACCTAAAATTTTGCTATACATGAAGACTAATAATGCCTCTCGAGTAAAACCGCTTCCAAACGATCGCTAATACGGCTTGGTACTTGTCGTTTGACCTCGTGTACTGCCTCGCCAAGTGCATTGACAATCGCAGATACATCCGCACTTCCATGGCTTTTTATGACAATGCCGCGCAATCCTAGCAAACTTGCGCCGTTATACTGGTCGGGGTTCAGTGTTTTTAGTTCATTAAATAGCCGAGAAAACAACTTTCTAGCAATCCAACCCTTAATCGTCGATTCCATCATGCTGGTTTTTAGTTTTTCGATGAAGAGTTGAGCTGTTCCCTCGCTGGCTTTTAAGCATACGTTACCGACAAAGCCATCACAAACAATGACATCGGCTACGTCATGCAAAATTTGATTACCTTCAATATAACCGACAAAGTTGATGGCGTCGGTTTGAGAAAGCATTTCAGCACAGCGTTTGACTAAATCGTTACCTTTGATTTCTTCTGCGCCAATGTTCAGCACCGCAACACGAGGAGGTCGACCTAGGTGTTCTTCTGCTAATGCACTGCCCATCACGGCAAACTGGAATAAACTGTCGGCATCACACGACACATTTGCTCCCAAATCTAGCATCCAGGTGCGTTTTCCACTGATGGTCGGTAACGCAGAAACTAAAGCAGGACGCTCAATACCAGGAAGCAGCTTAAGAATAAAACGTGACAGCGCCATCAATGCGCCGGTGTTACCACCACTCACACAAGCATCAGCTTCATTTTCAGAAACCAGATCAATCGCCATACGCATAGAGCTATTTTGGCTATTGCGAAGGGCCAAAGACGGTTTTTCTGAATTAGAAATCACTTTCTCGCTATGAAGAATGCTCAAACGAGAACTGGTAGAGGTACCAAGTTGAGATAATTGAGACGTGATCAGAGATTGATCACCTATAAGAATCACTTTTAGCTCTGGGAAATGAGACAGTGCCTGCACGGCGGCAGGCACTGTTACGCGTGGACCGAAATCCCCGCCCATTGCATCAAGTGCAACGGTAATACTTTGCAAAGGTTCAACCTTACTTGTTGATAACCTTTTGACCACGGTAGTAACCTTCAGCAGTTACGTTGTGGCGTAGGTGAGTTTCACCAGAAGTCGCGTCTACAGATAGTGCAGCTGTAGTTAGCGCATCGTGTGAACGACGCATACCGCGCTTAGAACGAGTTTTACGGTTTTTCTGTACGGCCATTGACCCTACTCCTATACTATTGGGTTAAAAACCTAAAGAAGAAGCGGCTACCACACCAGTTACTTTTTCAGATTTTTCAAAACGTCGAATGGATTCGGTTTTTCTTCCTCAATTTCTTCAGGAATTTCACCAAAAACCATGTTATTTGAGTCAACGCTACAATCCGCATCATCGTGCATTGCGATTTGAGGTAATGTTAAGATGAACTCGTCTTCAACCAGTTGTATAAGGTCTAATTCACCGTACTCATTTAGATCTACCAAATCATAAATTTCTGGTGCTTCCTCTTCCGTCTTCTCACCGTAGTAAGGAGTGTAAAGGAATTCAACTTCACACATGTGTGTGAATACCTCATTACAACGCTGACACTCTAAATCAACTTCGATGTTAGCTTTACCAGAGATAACAACAAGTCGCTGTTCATCAATATCAAATGACAATGAGACTTCTGCGTCGCGTTTTACGCCTTCAGTTGTTTCCGCTAAGCGCTTGAAAAGACTAGCTTGGATGATGCCATCGTAATCTAATCGTTTCTGTGCGGACTTTGCTGGATCAACCGTTCGCGGTATTTTTACCTTTTGCATAGGGCGCGAATATTATCTTCCAAATCAAAATTAGTCAAAGAAAAAGGCAAAAAAGTTGTACTTTTTTACGCTTAACATATAGAGCATTAGCCAGAATCAATTTTGATCGATTATCCTATTGGAAATGCTCGCGTGAATTGTAATTCAAAATGAAAAATTACCAACTGGTTTTAGCCTCAACTTCCCCTTTTCGTAAACAACTGCTGGAAAAGCTATCAGTACCGTTTACTTGTTTATCTCCGCAATGCGATGAGACCCCCTTCCCCAACGAAACACCTTTAGATTTGGTGCAAAGGCTTGCGATTGGAAAAGCGACGTCTTGCGATACCGACCAAGACAGCTTGGTGATCGGGAGCGATCAAGTTTGTGTTATTGACGACAAGATAGTCGGCAAACCATTAGACCGAGAGAATGCCATCAAGCAATTATTGGCTCAAAGCGGTAAAACCATCACTTTTTATACTGGGCTTGCGGTACATAATACTGCCACGAATCACACTGAAGTCGGCTTCGACACCTTCGAAGTTCATTTTAGAGATTTGACGCTTGAACAGATTGAACGATACGTCGACAGAGAAGAACCATTTTATTGCGCTGGCAGCTTTAAAAGCGAAGGAATGGGAATTTGTCTTTTCAACAAATTAGCCGGCAAAGATCCGAATACGCTAGTAGGTCTGCCTCTCATTGACTTGATCGACATGCTACAAAAGCAAGGGTTTGAGGTTTTGTAAAAAGTACTATGTAAAAGATATTGTGTAATAGGTATTGATAGTTAATAAACGTTAAAGGGTTGGCATGAGAAAGCGCCAACCCTTTTTTAAATGCCAGTGCGAGAAGATTAAAATCACAGCGTCAAACTAATCACTCTATATCTAAGATAGAGATTCCCGACAATGCTCTTTCGTCGCTCTCGGGAAAAACGCTGTGTCAGCCCATTCCTCTAAAAATAAGAATTACCCACTTAGATTCAGAAGTCGCAGCGCGTCATCCTCAAGAGTGAGAAACGAGCGAGTTGGGGATCTCTTTTCTCATCTTTCGAAGCGAAGCAGTCTTGCTATCCCATAGGGTGAAGCCCGCTCTCACCTCTACTTCTTACGCAGACCCGCGAGTACTTTCTCTAATCTCGCTTCCATCGGCGCATTGATTTCCATCCACTCATCATTCGATGGGTGCTGGAACTTGATGTTCGCTGCATGAAGGAACAAACGGTCTAAGCCCACTTGCCCAGTGTAAGCATCGAAGCGACGGTCGCCGTAGCGATCATCCCATGCAATTGGGTGACCCGTGTATTGAGTATGCACACGAATTTGGTGAGTACGACCGGTAATTGGGCTAGCTTGGATAAGCGTTGCTTGGTCAAACTTTTCCAGAATCTTGAATCGAGTTTCTGACGGCTTCCCATTTGGGTTCACACGCACGATGCTATTCACTTCGTTTTTAAGTAGCGGCGCATTCACGACCTTACAGCTGCTTTTCCATTCCCCCATCACAAGGGCAAAGTAGAACTTCTTCACGGTCTTTTCGCGAAATTGCGCTTGCAGATGGCGCAATGCTGAACGCTTCTTAGCCACCAATAAAATACCAGAAGTATCGCGGTCGATACGATGAACAAGTTCAAGGAAGCGAGCTTGCGGACGTAACGCACGAAGTGCCTCGATAGCACCAAATTTAAGACCACTGCCACCATGCACAGCTGTACCAGAGGGCTTATTTAGAATCAGCATATGATCGTCTTCAAAAATGATCATATGTTCTAGCTCTGCTACTTTGTTCAACTTAGTGCTTGGCGCAACGTCGTCCTCTTTTTTCTCTACCGTTACTGGTGGAATACGTACGAGATCGCCAGCCTTGAGTTTGTACTCGGCTTTAATACGCTTTTTGTTAACGCGCACTTCCCCCTTACGCACGATTCGGTAAATCATGCTCTTAGGGATATCTTTTAATTGGTTACGCAGAAAATTATCAATGCGTTGACCTGCCATATCTTCGTCGATATCAACGAACTGGACTTTTGTTCTTATTTCGCTCATGCGCGGTATTGTAAACCCAAATCTGTGCGACTTCACATTATTCTTGCTGCAAAAGAAACACTCGTTGTCATAAATTGTTCTAAAACTCGCCAAGCTTTTGTTTAGATTATTAAAAGTCTTTATCAACTTCTCGTTTTGATTTGTGTCTTTCTCAGTTTGCAAGACTCAAGTGCTTATGAAACAGCCAGTTATAAATTACAAAAATTGAATTTAGCGCCAAATTTTCCATCGTTTGCGCTAAAGCAGATTGCTGATATCCACCTGCACTGCTATAGTTCACAGCTGCTAAGGAAGGTTTGGTTACATTTTGTTCATTACCAATCATTTATCCCCAAGCAATGTGAGTAGATTGTTGAACGTCAGGTGCAGCATTGGCGTAAGACACGTTGAGTTCAACACACTTGTCACTCTACTCCTCGCATATTCACGTTGAGTATCTACCGCCCGAATAGCGGGTCACAAGTTAACGTTTCCAACGAAACCCAAAGCAATTTGTGATGACTGAAGTGCCCTAGAGCATCCCCTTCCAGCCGGGAGGCTGCAAAATATAAGCCATGGGATCAGGCACCGTGAAAGAGCGAAAAGCCAGTGACAAGTTGAAAAGAAAGATAAAAGAAAAGACAACGAGAAATTTTCAATGAAAAGAATGTTAATTAACGCAACTCAAAAAGAAGAGTTGCGTGTCGCTCTGGTTGATGGCCAGCGACTTTTCGATCTTGATATCGAGAGTCCGGGTCATGAATCTAAAAAAGCGAATATCTACAAAGGACGTATCACACGTATCGAACCAAGCTTAGAAGCCGCATTTGTTGATTACGGTGCTGAGCGTCACGGTTTCCTCCCTCTCAAAGAAATTGCCCGCGAATATTTCCCAGAAGGTTACACTTACCAAGGTCGCCCAAGCATTAAAGAAGTGCTGACTGAAGGTCAAGAAGTTATCGTTCAAGTGGAAAAAGAAGAACGTGGTAGCAAGGGCGCAGCTCTTACTACTTTCATCTCTCTTGCGGGTAGCTATCTTGTTCTTATGCCTAATAACCCTCGTGCCGGCGGTATTTCTCGTCGTATCGAAGGCGATGAGCGCACTCAACTAAAAGCCGCTTTAAGCACGCTAGAACTGCCGCAAGGTATGGGTCTAATCGTACGTACTGCTGGCGTAGGTAAGAGTGCAGAAGAACTTGAGTGGGACTTGAACGTACTACTTAACCACTGGGGTGCAATTAAGGGCGCGGCAGATTCTAACCCTGCTCCTTTCCTAATCCACCAAGAAAGTAACGTAATCGTTCGTGCAATCCGTGACTACCTACGTCGTGATATCGGTGAAATCCTAATCGACAGCAACACCATTTATGAGCGTGCTAAAGAGCACATCAAACTGGTACGTCCTGATTTCATCAGCCGCGTTAAGAAATACGAAGGCGAAGTACCACTATTCAGCCACTACCAAATCGAAAGCCAAATTGAATCGGCTTTCCAACGTGAAGTGCGCTTACCATCAGGTGGTTCTATCGTAATCGACCCAACGGAAGCTCTAACATCTATCGATATCAACTCGGCTCGCGCAACCAAAGGCGGCGATATCGAAGAAACAGCGCTTAATACTAACCTAGAAGCAGCAGACGAAATCGCTCGTCAATTGCGTCTACGTGACCTTGGTGGTTTGGTGGTTATCGACTTTATCGATATGACACCGGTGCGCCACCAGCGTGAAGTTGAAAACCGTCTGCGTGAAGCCGTTCGTCTAGATCGTGCTCGTGTACAAATCGGTCGCATTTCCCGCTTTGGTCTGTTGGAGATGTCTCGTCAGCGTTTGAGCCCTTCTCTAGCAGAAGCAAGCCACCATATTTGTCCTCGTTGTAGCGGTACAGGTGTTGTTCGTGATAACGAATCTCTAGCACTTTCTGTACTTCGCCTGATCGAAGAAGAAGCTCTAAAAGACAATACAGCCCAAGTACTAGCAGTAGTGCCTGTGCCGATCGCATCTTACCTTCTGAACGAAAAACGTCGCTCGGTCAACCACATCGAACGTATTCAAGAAGTGAAGATTACGGTTGTACCAAACTCAGACATGGAAACGCCTCACTTCGAAGTTATCCGTGTTCGAGAAGGCGAAGAGTTTGACCTGCTTTCTTACCTACTTCCTAAGAAACTGGAAGCAATGAAAGAAGCAGAAGGCAAAGAGCCAGCAGAGGTTGATGTCAAGCCTAAGCGTATCGAAGAGCCTGTATTAAAAGGTTTTGCTTCGCCAGCGCAAACTGCTCCTACGCCAGCAGCAACTTCTAAACCTGCTCCAGCAGCGAAGAAGAAAGAAGCAGCTCCGCAAGAAGAAAAACCAGGTCTATTCAGCCGTCTGTTTAAAGCAATTGGTAGTTTCCTATTCGGTGGTTCTGAAGAAGTTAAAGAAGAACCTAAGAAAGAAGAGAAAAAACCAAACCGCGATAACAAGCGCAACAAGCGTGACCGCAACGATCGTCGTCGCAACAACAACCAGCGTGATAACCGCGAAGGTCGTGACAACCGCGATAACAAACGTCGTCGTAAACCGCGTGAAGAACAAGCGACTGAACAGAACGAAACACAACAGCAGCCTAACAAGCAGCAAAACCGCAACCAGAAACGTAAACCTAGAGCTCAACAAGCTGAAAAAGCACAAGAGCCTAAAGTTAACGCGAAAGTCGCGGAAAAAGGTCTGCAGCTAGCTGCTGAAGCTCGTACTGGTTCAGAAGCGAAGCCGGAAGAAAATAAAGCGAAGTCAAACGCAAAAGCAGAGAAAGTGAAAGAGCGCCGTCAACGTCGCAAGCTAAACAAATCTGTACGTGTTAAAGACCAGCAAGCGGCTGAGCAAGCAGAGCTGGAAGTACCAGCACAACCTGTTGAAGCAGTTGAAGCAACGGTTGAGAAGCCAGTTGAGGCAGCAGCAGAAGCGCAACAAGACAACAAAGCAGAGTCTAAACAGCGTCGTAACCGCCGTTCACCACGTCACCTACGTGCAAGCGGTCAACGTCGTCGTCGTGGTCGCGATCGTCGTCCTAACCCATTCCGCCTACGTAAAGGTGGTGTAGCATCTCCTGAGATGGCAATGGGTAAAGTGATGCCACGTTACATTCCAAAACCAGCGCCTAAGAAGGAAGAGCGAGTGAAGGAAGAAGTAGTGGTAACGGCAGCAGCAGTTCCTGCAATTCAAGGTGGTTTTGCTTGCCCTGAAATGGCGATGGGTAAAGTTATCATCCGTCGTGAACAACCTGCAGTTGTTGAAGCACCAGCAGTTGAAACGAAAGTTCAAGAATCAGTAGAAGCGAAAGTAGAAGCGCCTGTTGCGGAAGCGCCAGTGGTAGAGGTTGTCGTTGCTGAGCAAGCTGAAGCTACAGTAGTTGAAACAACGCAAGTAGAGCCAATCGTTGAAGCACCTGTTGTCGAAGTGACTGAATCTGCAGTTGAAACAGCGCCAGCTCAGGAACCAGCCGTTGAAGTAGCAGAAGAAGCGGTAACAGAAGTTACAGCAGAAACGCCAGTAGAAACGCAAGAACCTAAAGCAGAAGTTATCAAAGTAGCTGCTAAGCCACGCGCTAGTGCTCCAATGACTAAAGCGCCAGGTCCTCAAGAGCTTCGCGAAATTACGGTTACAGCGGCACCGTTTAAAGCTGAGCGCTACGCACCGAAAGGCGCAGGTAGCCAAGTAGCAACAAACCGTGCATCAGCAGTAATGACAAAACCGAACTTTAACTAAGTTTTACTTTGTCATCGCATTAAGCGAAATACGAAACAAAAGGCTGCCAATCGGCAGCCTTTTTTGTTGAAGTAAGTGTTAACTCTAATTAGCTATATTAATATCAATGACTGATCACATTTGTGCGTCAATATCCCCTTCATTGTTGAACTTAATCACACTTTTCGGTAGCATTCGCCGACTCAAGTTTTCGACACCATTCTGATGCGGCTCTTTTTTTAATACGGTTTGTGCTGATAGAAGTGACTTCACTTTCACCAGCAGTACTTGTGCAAATACGAATATGTGTCGGGAGAAATTCATCGCCAAGAGAACTCAATACAAAACATGTTCGAATTTCCTCAATTTTCTAAGCACTCCGTAAAAAACGACGTGCTATCAGGTCTAACTGTTGCGCTCGCATTGGTTCCTGAAGCCGTAGCATTTGCATTTGTTGCTGGTGTAGACCCTATGGTTGGTCTTTACGCAGCCTTTATTGTCGGTCTTATCACCTCTATTTTCGGTGGTCGACCAGGTATGATTTCCGGTGCGACTGGCGCAATGGCAGTTGTTATGGTGTCGCTTGTTGCAACTCACGGTGTTCAATATCTATTTGCCGCAATTATGTTGGCGGGTATTCTTCAAATTGCAGCCGGTCTATTTAAGCTAGGTAAATTTATCCGAATCGTTCCTCATCCGGTGATGATTGGTTTCGTAAACGGTCTGGCTATCGTTATCTTCCTTGCACAACTAGGTCAGTTCAAAGCACCAGACCTTAACGGTATGCTAACGTGGCTACCACAAGACCAAATGCTGCTAATGCTAGGTCTGGTTGCGCTAACAATGGCTATCATTCACTTCCTACCAAAGATCACAACGGCAGTGCCTTCTTCTCTGGTTGCGATCGTGACCGTTACTGCACTTGTTGTTGGCTTGGATCTAGAAACACGTACCGTAGTTGACTTCCTACGTACTATGTCTGGCGATGAAGCAGCGACTTTGGCGGGTTCTCTTCCGACCTTCTCTATTCCAGCGGTACCTTTCACTCTAGAAACTCTGCAAATCATTTTGCCTTACGCAATCATCCTTGCCGCTATCGGTCTGATCGAGTCTCTGTTGACACTAACAGTGCTGGATGAAATGACTAACACTCGCGGTCAATCTAACCGTGAATGTATCGGTCAAGGTATGGCAAACATGACGTGTTCTGTGTTTGGTGCAATGGGTGGTTGTGCGATGATTGGTCAGTCAATGATCAACGTGAACTCAGGTGGTCGTGGTCGTCTATCAGGCATCGTTGCGGCTATCGCTCTGCTAATGTTCATCCTGTTTGCTTCTTCACTCATTGAGATGATTCCACTTGCTGCACTCGTTGGTGTCATGTTCATGGTGGTTATCGGTACATTCGAATGGGCAACCTTCAAACTTGCACGTCGCGTACCTAAGCAGGATTTCTTCGTTATCGTTCTTGTAACAGTAGTGACGGTACTGACTGACCTCGCTGTTGCAGTAGCCGTGGGTGTGATTGCATCTGCGCTAATGTTTGCATGGCAACATGCTAAGCACATCTACGCAGATACGCGTCTAAATGAAGAGGGCTCAAAAGAGTACAAGATCCACGGTCCTATCTTCTTTGGTTCTGCGGCAAACTTCCTAGAATTGTTTAACGCACATGGCGATCCAAAAGACATCATCGTTGATTTCGCGGACTCTCGCGTAACAGACCACTCTGCTATCGAAGCGATTGAAACGTTGGCTGAGCGTTACGCCGCACTTGGTAAAACACTTCACCTACGTCACTTGAGCCCAGATTGCCGTAAGCTACTAGATAAAGCAGGTAGCTTGGTTGAAATCAACGTAAAAGAAGACCCAAGCTATAAGGTTGCAACCGACGTACTTGCAGGTTAATAAAAACAAAAAGGGATGAGCATGACTCATCCCTTTTGCTATCAATTTAAGCTAATAAATACTCAGATTTTTTTCAAAATCGCCTCTGACGCCTCTTCAATCAAATCCAGTACCAGTTCAAAACCAGCATCGCCACCGTAATATGGGTCTGGGATCTCGTCATAATCAGAGTCACCATGACTTAAAAACAACGACACTTTAGGACGGTGTTCTACCGGGCAAATATCCAATAGATCGGCGAGATTGGCTTTGTCTGCAGCTAACACCATATCAAATTCACCGAAGTCTCCAACTGTTACCTTGCGAGAACACATTCCTTTGAACGAATAACCGCGTTGCTTTCCCGCTTGCATGGCGCGAGCATCAGGCGGATTTCCGGCGTGGTAACCAATGGTCCCTGCAGAGTCCACTTCCACTGATATGTCCAGTTCTTTGGCTTTAGATCTTAATACCGCTTCACCAGTTGGCGAACGACAAATATTTCCCATACAAACAACGAGTAATTTCTTCATTTTATTCCCTGAATTATCGATGGTTTTTCTTCATCAACTGTTGGTCTATCATAACGAGATAATTCAATGAACCCAAATCGGCTTGGGTCAGTTCAAAAAAGGAATTGAGGAAGCATTATGTCTATCGACGAAAACAAAGAAGCACGCCACAAGGCGCGCCAACAAAAAGTAAAAGAGCAGGTAGACGCGAAAATCGCAGCCGCCCAAGAGGAGAAAGGTTTATTACTGATCATCACTGGTAATGGGAAAGGCAAATCGACTTCCGGTTTTGGTACAATTGCGCGTGCAGTTGGTCATGGTTTGAAGTGCAGCGTAGCGCAGTTTATCAAGGGTACATGGGATAACGGCGAGCGTAACCTACTTGAAAAGCTAGGTGTTGAGTTCCAAGTTATGGCAACAGGCTTTACTTGGGAAACCCAAAACAAAACAGCCGATACTGAAGCCGCCCAACTTGTTTGGCAAGAATGTAAGCGTATGCTTGCCGATGAATCAATTGATGTGGTTCTGTTCGACGAACTAACGTATATGGTGAGTTACGGGTACATAGACTTAGACGAAGTCGTCGAAGCACTAAATAATCGCCCTAAAATGCAATCGGTCGTCATTACAGGACGTGGAGCGCACCGTACTTTGATTGAAATGGCAGATACAGTATCAGAAGTGAAAAACGTTAAGCACGCCTTTGAATCCGGAGTTAAAGCTCTGAAAGGCATAGATTGGTAAGCGTCCGCCGTTGCTTCCGAAAAGACTAAAAACTAAAAAGGGTTGGCTCAATGCCAACCCTTTTACTTTACCTATATCCTCATAAAGAAGCTTGGTCCTTTAATTGAACAAGTTCTTCAACAAACCATCTACCGCCTCTTTTGTTTTCTCATCTTTGATCTTGTCCGTGAGCTTCTCTACTCCACGATCAATTTCTTTCTGAGCTTTTTGTTTCAACACGTCATCAAAGACTAGCTTGAACTTAGGATCTGCCCATTTGCCAGAAACGTTGATAGGGATAGTGATGTCTTTCAATTCATCAATGGTCTTACCACCCTGACCTTCCAATGAACCCACTATCGAAGTACTAATGGTGAAATCAACAGTTTCATTCAAGTAGTTTGCCTGCCCCTTACCACGAACACGAAGAAGTGGAGAC
This sequence comes from Vibrio sp. MM46, assembly GCF_027587135.1. Taxonomy (NCBI): domain Bacteria; kingdom Pseudomonadati; phylum Pseudomonadota; class Gammaproteobacteria; order Vibrionales; family Vibrionaceae; genus Vibrio; species Vibrio sp. MM46. The sequence goes on along the minus strand of NZ_JAPPTO010000015.1, from coordinate 68,245 downwards.
TGCGCTTTCATGTTATCCGTTGAGACCGTGCCTTTATTTAACTTCAACGTCGCGGTCATCGCACTGAAGTCGGTTTTCTTAACTTCATCTGTGCCTTCAATGCTTTGACCTTTAAATCGCGCGTAGTTTTCGCGGATTAGCTGAGCAACGTTAATGCCATTCACAGCACCATCTGCAAAATTGATCACCACTGTACCAACAAGGTTCTTTTTGATGCCAGTTGGCGTTAGGCTCTTACCACTCACATTGACATCAATGTTACCAGTACCTTCCAGCATGTCGTTATTTGCTACATCGACAAGTAACGGTTGGACTTGTACACCTTTGATTGATTTCTTCGCAGAGTATGTGGCAGGTGATTTACGCGCGTCCAGTTTGGCTGTCGCAGTGATCGTGCCTTGGTACAACTTAGAGCTGAATGAAGTAAGATCAAAGACACCACGATTAACAGAGAAGCTTGCTTTCACTGCTTCCATCTTCGCATTAGCCGCCTTAAATTTGTCAATCGTAATATTGCCTTTCACATCAAGCGTTTTTAGTGCAGACAAGTCCGGCTCAACTTCAGGACCAGTAGATGCACTACTGTTGCCACCTGATGCTGGTTTATCACCCGCAGGAGCTTGCTTATTCAAGCCAAGGAATTCGTCCAAATCGATATTAGGACTATGCACTGCAAAACGTACTTTAGGAATATCACCCAGAGTCACATCTGTTTTACCATCGAGCGCAATTGCGTTCGCCGTAAGTTTCTCGAGCACAAAGCTCAGATGATTCTTAGTGAGGTCGAATGAAAGGTCAGAGACCATATCAACTTTCATTGGTGATTGCGGTAGCGCATCTCCCTCAAAAGTCGCATTCAACGTCAGCTTATTCAGTTGTACCTTACTGATCGCCTTATCGATACTTAGCTCACCACCACCTTGCATATCGAGCTTCATACCACCAGCGTCACCTTTCAATGCATAGCTCAAGTTATTCACTTTATCGAACTCAAACGAATCTAGGCCAATAGTTGCTGAGTCAATTTTGTTTGCAGGATCAGCGTAAGTCGCATCAAAGTTGATGTTTTTCAGTGCGTAGCTCGCCAGACCTTTTGCTACTTTAAAGTCCGCTTTGCCTTGTGCTGTGAACGTTTGGTCATTCATCTCACCTTTCATGCCGAAATCAGCCGTTGTCCAGTTATCAAAAGCAAACTGAGAAAGGTTTAAAGAAATGTCAGAAAGCTTAGTGTAGCTGCCTGTTTGCTTGTCTTGGATTTCAACATAGCCATTTGAAATGCTGACTCCAGCGAGATTGATCGTCCAATCAGAAGCAGCACTTTGTGAGTCTGCCGCTTTTTCTGGCGAAGCTTCGGTCGTTTGCTCTGCTTGTTGAGTTTGTGCTTTGGTTAACGCATCAATGTTCTTCGTGCCATCTTTCAGTGTTTCAAGATAGAACTCCGCACCATCAAGGGTGACATTACCAATCTCCAGCTGTTTGCTTAATAGCGGGGTAACCGAGACATCAACACCTACTGTCTCGACTTTAAATAGGTTTGGTTGACTAAAACCTTGTGGGTTTCTCAGTTCAGTACGACCCAATTCGAAACCAATCGACGGGAAAAACTGCCAGCTGATATCCCCTTCGATTACGAGTTCCAATCCAGTTTGCTTTTGCGCTTGCTCCACGATAAGTGGTTTAAATTGGTTTGGATTGACAAAAATAACCAACCCTAAAATGACAGCTAAGATCGCCACAATTGGAATGGCAATGATTAAGAGCAGTTTCTTCATTCGCTTTTTCCTTGCTCGAGTGTTTTTACAATTATAAGCACAGACTTGTTTTATCGCTGACCGTTCCACGAAAGCGTGAAAAATGTCCGATTTTGTAGTGCAACTGACTAATTTAAAAACAAAAAAAAGAAGTGGCACCTAAGGTGCCACTTCTTCATACAAAAATAAAGCGATATAGCCGTCTAAACGCTTAAGCTTTCAGAAGTTTTGCAATGTGCGCTTTAAGAACATCGATTGCGATACGGTTTTTACCACCGCGAGGTACGATGATGTCCGCGTATTGCTTAGAAGGTTCAATAAATTGCATGAACATCGGACGTACTGTCTGCTGGTATTGCTTAAGAACAGATTCCATTGTACGACCACGCTCTTCAACGTCACGTTTAACACGACGCAATAGACAGATATCTAATGGCGTATCCATAAATACTGTCGCGTGCATTAAGTCGCGAAGACGCGGATCAGTCAGAAGCAAGATACCTTCAAGAATGATGACCTTTTTAGGGGTCATTGGAGTGGTATTGCTTGTACGAGTGTGCTCAGTGTAGCTGTACTCAGGTACTTCTACTGCTTCGCCACGAACCAATTTTTCTAAGTGTTCACACAGCAGGTCGTGGTCTAACGCGCTCGGGTGGTCGTAGTTAGTCTTTACACGCTCTTCCATGCTTAGTTGGCTTTGGTCGTTGTAGTAGCAATCTTCCGTGATGACACCGATTTGATGATCGCCCACTTTCTCGCGAAGCTCATTGTAAATAGTGCTCGCGATCAGACTTTTTCCAGAAGCAGAAGCGCCAGCAATACCTACGATGACGCATTGATTATTATCAGACATTAATTTGCACCCGATGATGATTTTCTAGTCACATAAAAAGATAAACTGCCTGATTATAGGGAGTTCACCCGTTCGTTACTAGTTGGAATTAGGGTTTCGTTATAAGTTTCTGTCAGCTCAGAGGATTAACCTCCGAGCAAACGTTTAAATGAACAATATTCAACCAGTGCTAATATTAAACTCAGTTCACCATAGTAAAACTGATTGCATCAGGTTTGGCTTTGCCTTGCCAATACATTGTACAACAAACACGATCAGCAAGTTGTTTATAGTAACCAGCGTGTTCACTATTCGGACGTCTCGCCACGGTCGGAATACCAGCATCAATGTCTTCTCGCATAGAGATATGAAGCGGAATTTGCCCAAGCAGCGCCAAGCCAAATTCTTGTGACATTTTTTCTGCACCACCAGTACCGAAAATATGCTCAACAGCTCCACACTGACTGCAAATGTGGTAACTCATGTTCTCAACGATGCCGACAACAGGCACGTTGACTTTATGGAACATCGCCGCACCTTTACGTGCATCCGCCAATGCGAGATCTTGCGGTGTTGTAACAAGCACCGTACCTGTTACTGGAATTTGCTGAGACAGCGTTAGTTGGATATCCCCCGTACCCGGTGGCATATCAATCACCAAGTAATCAAGCTCTGGCCAATCCGTTTCTGTCAGTAGCTGTGATAAGGCCTTAGAGGCCATGGGACCACGCCAAATGGCTGCTTCCGATTTATCGACTAAGTAGCCAATAGAATGAGTATAGATTCCGTGGGCAAAAATAGGCTCCATCCACTTAGCATCACGAACTTCAGGCTTAGCGTCTTCTTGACCAAGCATCATAGGAACCGATGGACCATAGATATCGGCATCTAACAAACCTACTTTTGCTCCGGATTGCGCAATTGCGAGGGCAAGGTTTACTGCTGTGGTTGATTTCCCAACCCCACCTTTCGCGGAACTTACCGCAATAATGTTTTTAACGCCCTTTACCGCATTGGTGACTTGAGTCTCAAGTGCTTTAACGTTGAGCTCAATCTGGAAATCAAATGCAGGAACGTCACCTGATGCTTGTTGCTCTTGTATCCAATCGGATAACGAAACTTGAAGTTCGTTACTCGCGAACGGTAAAGTGATTTGAATGCCACCTTGTGCGGGAATCACGACAATACCGTGAATGTCCGCCCAGTTTTCCACCAACTGTGGATGTTGGAACTGGTTGAGCCAATGACAAAAATCTTGTTTTGAAGTGAACTGATGCATGAGACCTCCTTTATGCATCTAATCGTAGCACCCAGCGGCGAGATTCAGAACCCCAAAAAAACTAAGGCAATCCATGGTTTGATGCCTTGGCGTTAGGAAGCTCATGGGGTAGTATTACTCTCTATTTTTTATACCTATCAAAAAGCGATTATTAAGTATGGCAAACGATCCAAGAAAACTGCTGGTAACTTGTGCCCTTCCGTACGCTAATGGTTCGATTCACCTAGGTCACATGCTTGAGCACATTCAAGCTGATATCTGGGTTCGCTACCAACGCCTACGTGGCAACACTGTAAACTTCATCTGTGCTGACGATGCTCACGGCACGCCAATCATGCTAAAAGCACAACAGATGGGAATTACACCAGAAGAGATGATCGCTGCAGTAAGCGAAGAGCATCAGAAAGACTTCGCTGGCTTTGATATTAGCTTTGATAACTACCACAGCACACACTCAGACGAGAACCGCGAGCTAGCGTCTCACATCTACCTTGAGCTGAAGAAAAACGGCTTTATCTCTAGCCGCACTATCTCTCAGTTGTTCGACCCTGAGAAAGAAATGTTCCTACCGGATCGTTTCGTAAAAGGTACTTGTCCTAAGTGTAAGTCAGAAGACCAATACGGTGACAACTGTGATAACTGTGGTGAGACGTACAGCCCAACTGAACTGATTAACCCGAAATCAGCAGTATCTGGCGCAACGCCAGTCATGAAAGACTCTGAGCACTTCTTCTTCGACCTACCTCAGTTCGAAAGCATGCTAAAAGAGTGGACTCGTTCAGGTTCTTTACAATCTGAAACTGCTAACAAGATGCAAGAGTGGTTCGAGTCTGGTTTGCAACAGTGGGACATCTCACGTGATGCGCCTTACTTTGGCTTCGAAATCCCAGGCGAGAAGAACAAATTCTTCTACGTATGGCTAGATGCACCAGTTGGCTACATGGCTTCTTTCAAGAACCTATGTGACAAGACTGAAGGTCTAGACTTCGACGAATACTGGAAGAAAGACAGCTCAACTGAGCTTTACCACTTCATCGGTAAAGACATTGTTTACTTCCACTCACTATTCTGGCCAGCAATGCTAGAAGGCAGCGGTTTCCGTAAACCAAACAATGTATTCGTACACGGCTACGTAACAGTAAACGGTGCGAAGATGTCTAAGTCTAAAGGTACGTTCGTTAAAGCAAGCACTTACCTAAACCACCTAGACCCAGAGTGTCTGCGTTACTACTACGCTGCAAAACTAAACAGCCGTATCGACGACCTAGACCTTAACCTTGAAGACTTCACTCAACGTGTTAACGCTGACGTAGTAAACAAAATCGTTAACCTAGCTTCTCGTAACGCTGGCTTCATCTCTAAACGTTTTGAAGGCAAGTTGGCTGAAAACTTTGCAGAACCTGAGCTATACAACGAATTCGTTGCAGCAGCAGACCGCATTGCAGAGCTTTACGAAACTCGTGAGTTTGGTCGTGCGATCCGTGAAATCACAGCACTAGCAGACAAAGCAAACCAATACGTTGACGAAAAAGCACCTTGGGTTGTTGCAAAAGAAGAAGGCAAAGATCAGGAACTGCAAGAAATCTGTTCTGTAGGCATTAACCTGTTCCGCGTGCTGATGACTTACCTAAAACCAGTGATGCCTGCACTAGCAGCGCGTACTGAAGCATTCCTAAACGAAGAGCTAACTTGGGAAGGCATCGCTGCACCACTGACTGGTCACGAAATCACTAAGTTCAAAGCGTTGTTTAACCGTATCGATCCTAAGAACATCGAAGCGATGATCGAAGCATCGAAGGAAGATGCTGCGGTAGAAATGGCAGCAAAAGAAAAAGCGGAAGCAGAAAAGAACAAAGCTAGCCAAACTGAGCTAGATAAAGATCCAATCGCTGAAGAGATTGAGTTCGATGCTTTTGCAGCGGTTGATATGCGTATTGCTCGCATCATCTCGTGTGAAGAAGTGCCAAAAGCAAACAAACTGCTTAAGTTCCAACTAGACATCGGCGGTGAAACTCGTCAGGTATTCTCTGGCATCAAGTCAGCTTACAAACCTGAAGAGCTAGAAGGCAAGCTAACTGTAATGGTAGCGAACCTAAAACCTCGTAAGATGAAGTTTGGTATGTCAGAAGGCATGATCCTAGCAGCGGGCCCTGGTGGCAGCGACCTATGGATCCTTGAGCCACATGAAGGTGCTCAACCAGGCATGCGTGTAATGTAATTCGTCACTTTACGATCAAACGTAAAAATCCCCGCCCAATTTGGCGGGGATTTTTTTGACAAAATTCACACTTTTGGTGAAATTACGCACCAAAATCGTACAGTTCTTTATTCATAAAAAAGCTAAGCTACTGTTTTAAAACAACTTAACTATTGGCATCAAAGATGCTCTTACTTAGTTGCTAGGTCAACAGCACTAACAAGGAGTTGGTTATGTTTGTTTTGATTTCTACTTTGATCTCGATTGCCATTCTGGCAGGGATCTATCATTTGGCAGCGAAGCGAGAAAAACAACATGCTCGCAAATATCAATTACTCACCTTATTACGCGATGTGGTTCACCTACTACGCCGTCACCGAGCGGTGACCCACTACTCTATCCAATACCAACAACATCATGAAAAAGAGATAGAGCAAATTCATCAGGAGTTAGGTTATAAACTGCATCAGCTCGTGGAAACTTCTCGCTTTGAGAACAAACCCATGTATCGCGTGCTGCAAATCAAAATCGATAAGTTGATAGAACAATGGCAGGACAACACGGTAGCACGGAATCAGATGGAGCATGGCAAACTGATCCGCCATAGTTTGTTCTTAATGGATGAGGTTACCATCGCATGGCTCGCTATTGCCCAGAGAGACGAGTTACATGACGAGTACCATATGAATTGGCAAACCGTGATTGATAGCTTAGAAACGCTGACACAGCTCCGTATCAGCATTCAAGACATGCAAGACAGAGGAGGACCTGAAAGGATGAGAAATTACGCATCGGTAATGATTAGAAGGCTCAATCAATTGGCAGTAATTAGCCCCTTGAGCGTTGCCTCTCCGATGTCCGCTAGGTCGATTCAATCTCTAAATGAATATATAGAAGGTGAAATACTGTCACTGAGCGAAGAGGAGTTGTACGACATTACTTCTGATTTGTCCCTTACTGTGTTCAATACCTATGACCAGATGCTCTCAGACATCATAGAGACCCTTTACCTACCATTGCCCAGACTGTCCTTAGCTTAACGATTCGATGATGGTTTGACTGCTCTCGGTGAGCTACTAATAATAATAAAAAAACCGCAGGTACATGCCTGCGGTTTTGTATTTGAATCTTTTGCTAAGAGCGCTGATTAACTGTCGTCTTCCGTGAAGTTGGTCGGCAGTTCTTGCTTCATCTCATTCCAGATCTGAGCACTTTCCATACCATAGTGACGAATCACAACAGGAAGCTGATCACGTTGGCCGGTTTCACACGTTTCTAGAAGTTGGCGGTAGAAGCGCAGCGCTAGATCTCGTGATGCTGGATTTGAGAAGTAGTAGCTGCCCACACGATCGTACAGTTTTCTCAAACCATTAAAGATCAAACCGTAAATTTGGTTGCCAGAATGGAACGCTAAGCGTTGGAACAACATGTAATCATAGAAGTTGAACGTCTTAGCAATCAGGATTTCCTGACGTTTCGCCTCATCCTTCTCCGTGTCTTCTTTCACGCTTTGCAGAATCTTATCGGCATAAGGAGATGCCGCGATAAAATCGTCCCATGAAGGTGCTTTTACTAGAGCTTCACATGACTCGATAACGTTTTGAATAGTACGCTCAGACGCTTCTTTGTTTGCTTTGAATGCATAACGCATGAAGATAGGGCTGATGTTAGTACGTGCAGCAAGCAGGTCTTCGACGATGTTTGTCGCGTTATCAACATCTAGAGTCATCAGCGTGTCCAAGATATGCAGACCAGATGTCTCCATAAATTGGTTCACTTTGGTTGGCTTACCGTGCTGAATAGTCAACCAGCCATCACGAGCAAGACGTTGAAGTACTTCACGTAGAGTCGTACGGGTAACACCAATTAGTTCAGATAGCTCACGTTCAGCGGGTAAAATTGAGCCAGGAGGAAAACGGCCGTTCCAAATGCTCTCGATAATGTATTTTTCTGCGAAACCCGCAGGGCTTTTAGCCTTAATGACCATTCTGTTTTTATCCAATCTTGATTTCTAAGGGTCGATACGACTCATCATACCACTACTTAACGATTTGCGAAAATTAACGATCAATAAATGAAACGAAATCTCAATATAGAGTTAATACTCTACATATATTTTCAATTTAAAACGTTAACCACTTGGAACCAAACGCGCAAAATTTATATTTTGAATAAAATGTACAGACCACAAACTCAGGAAAAATAAAGCCTACCTCGTCACACTTTTCTGCTCAAAATATGCAAAATAAATTTGTGTTTTACGATTAATATTCTTTCTTAATTTATCTTTTCTAGTAATTGACTTGGTTTTAAATTCCAAGGTGATTTTTTTTAATCTTTTCGTGGTATAGTAACGCCGTTTTGATCGCGTTATTACAAATAAAAAGCAGTTTTAGTCGGCAGCATCACGTTTTGTTATTGACTAATAAATGCCGGGGTGTAGAGTTGCGGTCGAAAGTGAGCGGTGCTTAAGTTCAGGGGAAGTAACTTGGCAAGACTACAGTAAAACAATGGATTGTTGTTTTTCTAAGTTATTGTTTTAAAAGACTAAATAATAAGTCTAACAAACAGATACTTAAGCACTATTGTAGTGTCTATTCATAATTTTGTTATAAAGAGAATTATCATGCCGATGTCGCTCGGAAATGCCTTTATCAAGAATTTCCTTGGTAAAGCGCCTGATTGGTACAAAGTTGCCATTATAGCCTTCCTAATTATTAACCCGATTGTCTTCTTCCTAATTGACCCATTTGTTGCAGGTTGGTTGTTAGTTGCGGAATTTATTTTCACACTAGCAATGGCGCTTAAGTGTTACCCACTTCAGCCAGGTGGTTTACTTGCAATTGAAGCGGTCGCTATCGGGATGACTAGCCCTGCCCAGGTGAAGCATGAGCTAGTTGCGAATATCGAAGTACTTCTACTATTGGTATTCATGGTTGCCGGTATCTACTTTATGAAGCAGCTTCTGCTGTTCATCTTTACAAAGATCCTGCTTGGTATTCGTTCGAAAACGCTACTCTCCCTCGCGTTCTGTTTCGCCGCAGCATTTTTGTCAGCATTCCTAGATGCACTGACTGTAATCGCAGTGGTTATCAGCGTAGCGGTAGGTTTCTACTCGATTTACCACAAAGTCGCTTCTGGTAACCCAATTGGTGATCATGACCATACTCAAGATGACACGATTACTGAGCTAACACGTGACGACCTTGAGAACTACCGTGCTTTCTTGCGTTCACTATTGATGCACGCAGGTGTGGGTACCGCGCTCGGTGGTGTAACAACCATGGTTGGTGAACCTCAAAACTTGATTATTGCTGACCAAGCAGGTTGGTTCTTTGGTGAGTTCTTGATCCGCATGGCTCCAGTAACGTTGCCTGTATTCTTCTGCGGTCTGATTACTTGTGCCGTTGTTGAGAAGCTTAAAGTGTTTGGTTACGGTGCGCAGCTGCCTGATAACGTTCGTCAGATCCTTGTAGATTTCGACCGTGAAGAGCGCAAGACTCGTACTAACCAAGACGTAGCAAAACTATGGGTTCAAAGCCTAATCGCGGTTTGGCTGATTGTTGCGCTAGCGCTTCACTTGGCAGCCGTTGGTTTGATTGGTCTTTCAGTGATTATTCTAGCAACATCGTTCACTGGTGTTATCGAGGAACACTCAATGGGTAAAGCGTTTGAAGAGGCACTGCCTTTCACCGCGTTACTTGCTGTTTTCTTCTCGGTTGTTGCGGTAATTATTGACCAAGAACTATTTAAACCTGTGATTGACTCTGTACTCGCAGTTGAAGATAAAGGCACACAGCTCGCTTTATTCTACGTAGCAAATGGTCTGTTATCGATGGTATCGGATAACGTGTTTGTTGGTACGGTTTACATCAATGAAGTGAAAGCGGCATTGATGGAAGGTTTGATCACTCGTGAGCAGTTTGACCTACTAGCAGTAGCAATCAACACAGGTACTAACCTACCGTCAGTTGCAACACCAAACGGTCAAGCCGCATTCCTATTCCTACTAACATCAGCACTGGCACCATTGATTCGTCTATCATACGGTCGCATGGTGATCATGGCGCTTCCTTACACGGTTGTATTAGCGCTTGTTGGTCTGATGGGTATCATGTTCTTCCTAGAACCAGCGACAGCATTCTTCTACGATGCAGGCTGGATTGTACCTAGTAGTGGTGATCTAGCTCCAGTTGTGTCAGGTGGACACTAAAAATTTGAGTTGATTAGGAAACTTATCCAAGTTAAAAAGCTCTGAGTAATCAGAGCTTTTTTATATTTCAAACAGGATCGTAATCGTGAGTATTTTTGCATCACTAAACCAGTTTTCGAAGGGACGCTTATCTTGGCTCCTCCTTCTTTTAGCTATCATCTTTTTTGAAGCTTGCGCCCTCTTCTTCCAACACGTAATGATGCTGGCACCTTGTGTCATGTGTATTTATGAACGTGTCGCTATGATGGGGATTGGCGTGGCTGCCATGATTGGTCTTGTTGCACCCAATAACCCATTAGTACGTTGGATTGCGCTCGCCGCATGGGGAGCAAGTGCTTACAAAGGCTTGATGTTAGCGATGCAACATGTGGACTATCAGTTCAACCCATCGCCATTTGCAACGTGCGACTTGTTTGTCACATTCCCTAGCTGGGCACCATTAAACCAATGGGTTCCGTGGATGTTTGAAGCATACGGCGATTGTGCGAAGATCGTTTGGCAGTTCCTTGGTCTTTCCATGCCTCAATGGCTTGTGGTGATCTTTGCAGGTAACTTAGTCGCCCTTGCCTTTATTGTGATTGCCCAGTTCTTTGGCGGAAAGCGTAAAAACCCTATTCAGTAACGCTCCAACTGATTGCACTAAAAGCAGATTAAACCAATCAAAAAAGCCGACCTCATGGTCGGCTTTTTATCTTTAGTTCAATTACTTACCACAGCACTGCTTGAACTTCTTACCACTATCACATGGGCAAGGGTCATTACGACCGACATCCTTAAACGGATTCAAGCTCTTGGATTTTTTACCTACCATTAGCTCATCAGCACCAAGCGCCACTTCGTTAATCATCAAATCAAGCTGATCAATAAAATCCATTAGTGCTGGCGGTGTTTCAATACCCGCATCACGCATTTGCTGTTGCGTTTGCTCTTCATCAATCGCTAGCATCATTGTCGTAAGCAAAGCTTGCAACATACGCTCTAAGCCATCGTTGAGCACGACATCATGCCATTGCTCTTCAATCATGGACCATACAGACATAAAACCTTCAGCAAAGTCAGCTAACTGATCTGAATCATCGTTGGTCAACGCGAGAATCGAGTACTCATTTCTCAGGATGTAATTGTGTTGTTTGTGAATTTGCTCTTCGATGACAGGCTGAAGAGCTTTAAAGCCCTCACCAAGCAGTGGCTCTAGCCACGTTTCTGGCGCTAATGGTTTTGTGGTTAGGTTAGCAGCGAGCACTGCCCCTTCCAAAAACAATGAAGACTCATCGAACTGAACTTCACCTTTCTCAATTAATGTGTATTGCATGACATCTGGTTTCTCATAAATTTGGCGGCATTATACCCCAGAGCTTATACCCAAGTAACCTCGAGATGCTTGGGTATATAGGATGCTCGTTGATGTCACTCGATGCTGATGAGTCTTTTAATGACAAACTTCACTCACATCGCTACAATCGCCCTCTTTTTTCCCACCAAAGTGTATTAGGTAAACTATGCGAGTTGTATTAGGTCCAATGGAAGGCGTTTTGGACCATTTGATGCGCCAAATCCTGACCGAAATTAACGACTATGATCTGTGTGTGACAGAATTTGTTCGAGTGATCGATCAGCTTTTACCTGATCACGTATTCCACCGTTTGTGTCCAGAACTTCTTCAAGGGTCACAAACCGCGTCTAGCGTACCTGTTCACGTTCAATTACTTGGACAAGAGCCTAATTGGATGGCAGAAAACGCAATCAAGGCGGCAGAACTTGGTGCTCGTGGCATTGATCTTAACTTCGGATGCCCTGCTCGATTGGTGAATAAAAGTAAAGGTGGAGCGGCTTTATTGCAGCATCCGGAGTTGATCCATAACGTTGTAAAAGCGTGCCGTGAAGCAGTACCTACGGATATTCCTGTTACCGCAAAAATCCGTTTAGGTTGGGAAAACCCTGAAGACTGCTTTGAAATTGTCGACGCGATTCAATCTGCCGGCGCGAATGAGTTAACGGTTCATGCTCGTACAAAGCAAGGTGGTTATAAAGCTTCTGAAATCAAATGGGAATACATCACAAAAATCCGCGAGCGTTTTGATATCCCGTTAATCGCAAATGGCGAGATTTGGAATTACGAAGATGGTCAACGCTGCATCGAAACGACTGGCGTTGATTCTCTGATGGTTTGCCGTGGTGCCTTTAATATCCCAAACCTTGGTAACATGGTGAAATACGATCATAAGCCAATGGCTTGGTCAGAAGTTGTCGAACTGCTGATTTACTACTCTCAATTTGAGATGAAGGGCGACAAAGGTCTGTATTACCCTAACCGCGTAAAACAATGGTTCTCCTATCTACGTCAAGCTTACCCAGAAGCCAACGAGCTATTTAGAGAAATCCGCACGTTTAACAAAGCCGCGCCTATTGTTGAACATATTCAGCGCTACCGAGATGAGTTGCAATCTCGCGTCGCTTAGCGCGGAATAAACCCATTAGTACATAAAAAAGGGCGATGATATCGCCCTTTTTTATTTCTCTATTCTTAATAGCAAATCTTGTTCTTGCCCGTGCTCTTCGCCTCGTAAAGCTTTTCATCGGCAAGTTTGAATAGCTCATCAAAGCTTTCCAGTTGAGGAGAAGACTGAAACTCAACCCCTCCCGACACTGTGAACCCACCAGACACCACTTTTCGTGAGTTTTTAGCAATTGCGCTTCGCACACGCTCTAAGATGCGAAGCATACTGTCAAAGTCTTCATCATAAATCGCTAAGACAAACTCTTCGCCACCAAAACGGGATGCGACGTCCGAGTGGCGGATGTTCTCGCGTATGCACTTTGCAACCAGACGGATAGCATCGTCGCCGACATCATGACCATGTGTATCATTGATTGCTTTGAAATCATCGATATCAAACACTGCGAGCGCAACATGTTTTTTGGTCATTTTATTGCGCCAAACCGCTTGTATGCCACGGCGGTTTAGCAGCCCCGTCATTGGGTCTTTTGCCGCCAGTTCTTGGAAATAACGGCGCTCTGTACGGGTATTCACTAAGAACAAGGCCACAGTACTCAGTACGTAGATGAAAAACGCTACAGCCACGCTGTACTTTTCAAAGACTAATAAATTCTTAAATTCATCCCACCAATTGTATTCATAGAATATGCGATGATTTGAGCTCAAACGCTCATGTTCTATTGGCTGTAAACGGATTACATGCTTAGGTATGTCCATCATTCCAGAGATGATATGTAACTTACCTATTAGGTTTTCATTCGTTTCAAGTAAGTTATCCACATCAAAATCTATGGATAAAACGCCTTGGTGTTTACCCTTTTCGTAGATAGGTACAGTCAGGCTCACTACTTGCCCATCGTGCCGATCTAACATCGGTGCGGGACCAGACATGGTTACTTTGACGGTTTCCTGCGCTGTTTTCTGCCAGAAAGGTCTCGCCTTTAAAGTCTCCCAAAGTGCTTTGGAAAAGTACTGAGCGTAAGTATCTGGAGAAGAAATAACATACCCACGCTGATCAATATAGTGAATACCAATCACATGTGATTCGATATCATGTAGAAATGACAAAGACGGAGCAAAGCCTGCTTTTTGTTCTGCCAACTTAAACAGTTTAGTTCCTGGTTCACACAGTTCTTTTTGTCCAACAATCATGTAGTCAAGCTCAACGGCAGGCAGACCTCCGGAGTGCTTGTTTTCTAAAAGCAGCACATCAATCGGCCAAACAAAACACAGATCATTTTTGATCATATGATTGTGCTCTTGAAACAGAGGGTGAGCTGGGTTGGAGTAGTTAACAAAGCTGTAATCCAGCGCCGTTAATACTTTGATAGCACGATTAATAGCACGATCAACTTGCGCGTACTCTAATGTAATGTAGCGATTCATCGCGTCGTAGTAGTTCTTTGCGGTCACCACCATGACGGCAAGGAATAATAGTAGGGGGAAGAAGATGACAAACTTGAGGCTAAATCGCCTTTTAGTACCCATTGAACACCATTGATTATAATAATATCAGCCCTTCGAAAGCTTAGGCTATCGAAGGGCTATTTATAGTTTTTCACTTATGTATTCATAAATTTTAATAAAGAAGGCGCTCGAAGTCACTCCATCTGCCATACTTTGCAGTTCATTGCTGGGATATTGACAGAAAAATGACGTTCAATAGGCATTAGTTCACCTTTGTCTAATAATTGATGCAGGTGTTTAGCATTTAAGCCAAGTTGCCACAATGGTAGGTTAACATCTTGGTCACTGTTGCTAAGGTTAAATGCCACAACTATTGCTTCATCTTGCCATTGACGCCCATATGCCATGACTTGTTCACCACAATGAAGCCATTGTAAGCTACCACATTGTAGTGCCTTGTATTTCTTACGGATTTCTATCCATTCCTTATACAAAGGTAACCATTTAGAAGTCGTTATTTGGTCCCAAGGGAAACAACGTCGATTGTCTGGGTCGAGCCCTCCCTCTAGTCCAACTTCACTGCCATAATAAAGACAAGGTGTTCCAACGTAAGTCATCAATAATGCAAGCGCCATTTGCATTTTTTCTTCATTTCCATTTAATAGCGTCAGAAAACGGGCGGTATCATGACTGTCTAATTGATTAAGCTGCGACAGCTGATTTGCAAACGGTACTTTGGCACGAGCTTCATCTACCCATTCTTTGAAATCCAACGCATTGATATCAATCGGATCATACATAATGTCTTGTTTGGCAAATAACGCACGTACAGGGTGGGCAAAGCCATAATAGTTCATCGCTCCATCTTCTTGTCCACCTTGTAGCCACTGCGTTGCCTCAAAGAAGTGTTCACCTAACACATATGCATTCGGATTGGTGGACTTAGCAGCTTGACGGAAAGCTTCCACATAGTGGGCATTATTCTTCGCACCATCGCCCTCGCCTAACATATGGATAACGTCGAAGCGCCAGCCATCTACACAATACGGGGGTTTGAGCCAATGTTTGATCACAGCTTCTTCACTTTGATAGATGTAATCACGTACCTGTTCATTTTCGAAATTCAGAACAGGTAAGTTACCAATCCCTTTCCAGCCAATATAGTTGTTGGTTTGACCTTCGAAGAAGTAATAATCTCGGAAATCTGAATTGGGATTTCCATAAGCGCCCTGACCTTCTTGCTTAATATCAAACCAAGGATGATGAACAGACGTGTGGTTAAACACAGCATCCAAAACAATCTTCATTTGTTTGCCACGAATTTGCTCACACAACTGCGCAAACTGCTCATTCGTGCCAAACATAGGGTCAATCTGGAAGTAATCCGTTGTGTCATATTTATGATTACTTGGCGCTGTAAAAACTGGGTTAAAGTAAAGTGCTGTTACACCCAGACCGGATAGATAATCCAGCTTTTGTTCAATGCCTTTTAGATCCCCACCAAAGAACTCGCGAGCCCCCGTATTTTGGTGCGTTCCAACGGCATCTCCCCACGCCTTCACCATGGCACTTGAATCGTGATGTGCATAAGCATTTTTTATAGCGGTATGCTCCTGACTAGCAGCAAAACGATCTGGGAAGATCTGATAGAAGACTTGCTCTTGAACCCAGCTTGGCGGCTGAGATTGTACGTTTAACTTAAAGTGAAACTCTTTGGGCGGAACGCGCTTATGCACACCTCTCGCGTCTAACCAGAACTGGCTCGCCCCCTTAACAAGTTTAAACACGTAATGTGTCACGTCTCGATCTTTGTTTGGAGCAAACTGACCTTTCCACAACTGCAACTCACCAGCTTTACCATGAGGCTGCATCTCAATGAGATATTCTTCATTATCAGGCTCGCACCTTACATGGATGCAATCGAATTGGGTGTCATCCGTTTTGAGAACGACGGTCAGCCGTTCACCATCGAATTCAAGACCATCTTTCGTTTGGCTATGGAAGATAAATGGAAGGGACATGGCAAGTGCTCTTTGTATTGGAATATTCCACTATTTTAATAAAGAGCTTCTACCTAAAAATCCTCCTTTTAAAAATACCGTATGGGTCATTTTCTTAAGGAGGATCACGTTTGGTAGGCGTAGTCGATGAGCAGTCAATGCTAGTTTAGTAGGAGACTATCGTCAGCCAGTTCTTCTCCGCGCACTTTAGAGAACATTTCAAGCAAGTCGGGAACTTGCATATTTTTACGTTGCTCCCCTGCCACATCTAGCACTATTTCACCTTGGTGAAGCATGACGGTTCTGTCACCACACGCTAACGCGTCTTTCATGGAATGCGTCACCATCATCACAGTAAGGTCGAACTCAGTAACAATGCGTTTAGTTAAATCAATAACAAACGCTGCCATACGAGGGTCCAACGCGGCGGTATGCTCATCAAGCAACAACAGCTTACTGTCTGAAAGTGTTGCCATTACAAGGCTGACAGCCTGTCGCTGTCCTCCTGAGAGTAGACCAATGCTGTCACCTAAGCGATCTTCTAACCCCAAGCCAAGAATGCTGATACGTTCCTGAAACAGCTTACGGCGTTTAGTAGAAAGAGCCATTCCCCAACCACGACGTTTTCCTCGCATGTAAGCAAGCGCCATATTTTCTTCGATGGAAAGCTCGCCACATGTACCAGCCAATGGGTCTTGGAACACCCTCGCACATTGAGTAGCACGCTGAGCAACGGTTTTCCGTGTCACGTCTTTCCCATCAATGATCACCTTTCCGCCAATCATTGGTGTTTCCCCCGTCACGGCTCCGAGTAGAGTTGATTTCCCCGCACCGTTAGAGCCAATCACCGTAAGAAATTGATGCTCAGGAACCTCTAGGGACACGCTCTTTAAGGCTCGATTTTCTAAAATCGTACCAGGGTTAAACGTCACCTGAATGTCATTAAGTTCAATCATAGCGCCTCCCCTGAGCCGTTTTTGGATGCCGCTTGTTTGGCATTAATCACTCGCTGCTTTGCTTTCATCCTCTGTTTAAGTTTCGGTGCAATTAGAGCGACCGCCACCAGCACCGCTGTCACCAGATTTAGATCCGATGCTTGCAAACCAAACATGCCGGAACTCAGCGCAAAAGCAACCGCCAGACGGTACAACACCGAACCAATAATTACCGCGCAAACAGCAACCCAGATTTTGCGTCCTGGAATCAAAGTCTGACCAAGGATCACCGCCGCTAAACCAACCACAATCGTCCCTACACCAGACGTGACATCGGCAAAGCTATTTGTTTGAGCAAACAGAGCCCCAGCAAAACCCACAAATCCGTTGGATAATGCCAAACCAAAATACGTGTAGAATCCCGTACTGGCTCCTTGTGCCGCGACCATTCGAGCGTTTACGCCTGTTGCTCTTAACCCTAAACCAAAATCACTATTTAGAAGGCGCACAACAAATAACGCAGAGAGTAAAACCAATACGCCCACGACCAATGGTCGGATGTACATCGCATCTCCCATGGCTTCAAAAGGCGTCAGAATCGTATCTTCGCCCAGTAGCGCCATATTCGGTTTTCCCATGATGCGGATGTTGATGGAAAATGCCGCAATCATGGTCAGGATTGAGGCAAGAAGATGAAGGATGCCGCAACGAACGGCAAGAAAAGCGGTGACCCACCCGGTCATGCCACCAGCGATTATAGCCAGTCCCGTTGCTAACCAAGGGTTGATACCCGCAACGATGGCTGTTGCTGCAACAGCCGCCCCCATAGGGAAACTACCGTCAACGCTTAGGTCCGGAAAGTCAAGAACACGAAACGTAAGGTAAACGCCCAAGGCGACCAAGCCGTAGATAAGCCCTATCTCGAGCGCACCAAAAAAAGCAAATGCAGACATAACTGCTCCTTTCTGCATAGATCAGGTCGGTAGAACACCGACCTAAAAACAACGCTTACTGCATACTAGTTGCACGTTTCACAACAGAACCTGGCAATTGAATACCAAGCTTACTTGCCGCGCCTTCATTCACGACAAGATCTGAGCCTGTCGCCACTTTTACATCTAACTTACCCGGATCTTGCCCTTCAAGAATAGCTGCCACGTAATCGGCTGTTTGAACACCGACTTGGTAGTAGTCAAAACCTAAGCTTGCGATAGCCCCTTTCTCAACATATGACGTCGCGCCTCCAAATACCGGTTTCTTCGCTTGGTTTGCGGCAACGATCATTCCTTCAATCGCGCTTGCAACCGTGTTATCTGTTGGTGCGTAAATGATGTCCGATTTCGCTGCAATAGCTTGAGTTGCAGATTGTACATCTGCGCTTTTCAGTGCCGTCGCTTCAACAACTTTTAATCCTTTTGACTCTGCGCTCTCTTTCAATAACTGTACCAAGGTGACGGCATTTGCTTCCCCTGGGTTGTAAACCACGCCAATGGATTTCACCGAAGGTAAGATTTCCTGAATCAACGCAACGTGCTGTGCGACCGGAGATAAATCAGAGAGTCCTGTGACATTCTTTCCTGGTTGACTCATCGATTTGACCAACTTGGCACCAACAGGGTCCGTCACTGCAGTAAACACAACAGGAATAGAGCGAGTCGCAGAGACCAAAGCTTGTGCTGATGGCGTTGCTATACCAACGAGGACGTCCGGGCTTTCTCCTACATACTGGCGTGCGATCTGAACCGCGATTGCTGGATTACCTTGCGCTGTCTTGTAGTCAAACTCTAAGTTCTTCCCTTGTTCATACCCTTTGGCTTTCAGACCGTCTAACAACCCTTGACGAGTTGCATCCAAAGCAGGGTGTTCAACAATCTGTGATACCGCGACTGTCGCGGTTTTAGCCAGAACGCTAGCGGAAGAAAAAGCCGTGGTCGTAGCAAGAATAGCAATGGCGAGTAAACGTTTTGTTTTCATCATGACTCCTTGATGTTTCTTCGTCCTTGAACTGCAAGCACAATGTTGCTGACGTACTCACGAGTCTTTGAAGTAGAAGATGGGATGTTGTGTTTATAGCTGCGCACTTTTTGTGCATCTAATTATCATTATTAACGCTAAGTCTGAGGAAAGAAAAGTAAGATTTAACAACAAAGTAACATTTGTGATCTCACAATCGGCACGAGAGGCGGTGATTACAAATAAGCAAAGAGTAAAAAACCATGTTGCGGGCATAAAAAATGGAGTGGCTAAAAGCACACTCCATTTCAATGAGTTGATGACCGAACAAGAAGATTAGAACCAACGCTCTAATGAAGTCTTATCCAGTTGGCGAAAAGCTCGGTTTAAAATTACTGCGAGCTCTTTATATCTTGGACGCGCTTTAGCAGGCTCTAAAGCAAATCCTGTTTCGGTAATTTTTTGGTGCAGCTCTCGATACCACGATGCTAAGGCAGGTGGCAACTTAGTATTGGAACGGCTGCCCAACCACCACATGCCTTGCAGTGGCATGCTGATTGCGAACAGTGCAACCACAATGGCTTGAGGAAGCGCATCATAATTGTTAAAAGCCATTTGAGTGAGCACACTGATTGCTGCAACCGCTGGCATCACTTTAATGCCAAAGCGTGTTGCTTTAATAATGCGTTGTTCGGGAAAAATGGCGTTCAGCTCTTTACGAACCGGCCAGATCTCCATGTAACTCTGGCCGTCTTTCAGGCTATGGATCAATCCGACTTGTTTGCTCATACCGCTCTCTCACTAAAAAATAGTTGAACATTTCAACTGAAGGCGCAAAAAATTGATGAAAGTTAATATTCTTTCAAAATTTTTTTGTTATCATTGCCTATTATCGCTATCCTTTGCAGACCCTCAATCTCATTGTTGCCGTTATTTACAATTTAAGCAACTCCGAGATTTTATTCTGCACGGATCGCTTCATAGTGGTGGATGGGTTCATCACTATTCATTTATACGGAATTAGAACAATTTTTGACCAAGATTAGTACGCACCCTTGGCGGTATCGTCTATTCTTGTGATTAATTTTTCATCCTTTAACTGATTTTGATCAGACGAATAACAGGTAGTCACACATGTCTAAGCTAGTTTTAGTTTTAAACTGCGGTAGTTCTTCTCTTAAATTTGCTGTTGTTGATGCAGAAACAGGTGCAGAGCACCTATCAGGTCTTGCTGAATGTCTTCACCTTCCTGAAGCACGTATCAAGTGGAAACTTGACGGTAAACACGAAGCTCAACTAGGCAACGGTGCAGCACACGAAGAAGCACTAGCGTTCATGGTTGAAACTATTCTTGCTTCTAAGCCAGAGCTTAAAGCTAACCTAGGCGCTATCGGTCACCGTATCGTACACGGTGGTGAGCAGTTCACTCAATCTGCACTAATCACTGATGACGTACTAAAAGGTATTCAAGACGCTGCGACTTTCGCACCGCTTCACAACCCAGCGCACATCATCGGTATCGAAGCTGCTAAACACAACTTCCCAGAGCTTCAAAACGTTGCTGTATTCGACACTGCGTTCCACCAAACTATGCCTGAAGAGTCTTTCCTATACGCTCTTCCATACAAACTATACAAAGAGCACGGTATCCGTCGTTACGGCATGCACGGTACTTCACACCTATTCATCACTCGTGAAGTTGCAGGCCTACTAAACAAGCCAGTTGAAGAAGTAAACATCATCAACTGTCACCTAGGTAACGGTGCTTCTGTTTGTGCAATCAAGAACGGTCAATCTGTAGACACTTCTATGGGTCTTACTCCTCTTGAAGGTCTAGTAATGGGTACTCGTTGTGGTGATATCGACCCAGCTATCGTATTCCACCTACACGACGCTCTAGGTTACTCTGTTGAAGAAATCAACAACATGCTAACTAAAGAGTCTGGTCTTGCTGGTCTAACTGAAGTGACTTCTGACTGTCGTTTCGTTGAAGACAACTACGGTGAGAAAGAAGAAGCAACTCGTGCAATGGACGTGTTCTGTCACCGTCTAGCTAAGTACGTAGCTGGTTACACTGCTTCTATGGAAGGTCGTCTAGACGCAATCACGTTCACTGGCGGTATCGGCGAAAACTCTGGTCCTATCCGTGAAATGGTTCTAAACCGTCTAGGTATCTTCGGTATCGAAGTTGATGGTGAAGCTAACCTTAAAGCACGTTTTGGCGGCGAAGGTACTATCACTACAGCTAACAGCCGTATCCCAGCAATGGTTATCTCTACTAACGAAGAGCTAGTAATTGCTGAAGACACTGCACGCCTAGCAGGTCTTTAATAGATTGAACTGGCTAGCCACTCGGCTAGCCAGTTTTTCTTCCAAAAGAATTTCTTAGGGGCTTAACTCCTATTCTCTGAATTATTCATGGAATAAGAGTTGAGCTTTTATCCCCCAATAGCTAAAGGTACTCTACGAATGTCTCGTACTATTATGCTTATCCCTGCAAGTGCTGGTGTTGGTCTAACTAGCGTAAGCATGGGTGTTCTTCGCGCAATGGAGCGCAAAGGCGTTAAGGTTTCTTTCTACAAACCAATTTCACAGCCACGTTCTGGCGGTGATCAACCTGATCTAACTTCAACTATCGTTGGTTACAACAGCGATATGAAGATCGGTCAACCACTAGCGATGTCTGTTGCTGAAAGCCTAATCGGTAACGACAACATGGACGAGCTGCTAGAAACTGTTGTTGAGCGTTACAACCAAATCAACAAAGATGCAGACGTAACGCTTATCGAAGGTCTAGTACCAACTCGTAAGCACCCATTCGCTAACCAAGTGAACGCGGAAATCGCAGCGACTCTAGGCGCGGAAATCGTTCTTGTTGCAACTCCTGGTACAGATAACCCAGCTCAACTTAAAGAGCGCATCGAAGTAGCATGTTCTAACTTCGGTGGTACTAAGAACAAGAACATCTCTGGCGTAATCATCAACAAGCTAAACGCACCTGTTGACGAAGCTGGCCGTACTCGCCCTGACCTATCTGAAATCTTTGATGATGCAGACAGCGCGAAGCAAAACGAAATGAAAGTGATGGAAATCTTCAACACTTCTCCAATTCGTGTACTAGGTTGCGTGCCATGGAGCATCGATCTGATCGCTACTCGTGCTATCGATATGGCTCAGCACCTAAATGCTGACATCATCAACGAAGGTGACATTGCGACTCGTCGTATTAAGAGCATCACTTTCTGTGCACGTTCTCTGCCAAACATGATTGAGCACTTCAAACCAGGTTCTCTACTTGTTACTTCTGCAGACCGTCCAGACGTAATCGTTGCAGCAGCACTTGCAGCAATGAACGGTGTTGATATCGGTGCAGTTCTATTGACTGGCGGTTACGACATCCCTGAAGAGATCACTGGTCTTTGTAAGCCAGCGTTCGAAACTGGTCTACCGATCTTCAAAGCACAAGGTAACACTTGGCAGACTTCTCTAAACCTACAGAGCTTCTCTATCGAAGTACCTGCAGACGATAAAGAGCGTATTGAGTTCATCAACGAGCACGTTGCTGGTCACATCGACGGTAACTGGATCGAGTCTATGACTGAAGGTACTCAGAAGTCTCGTCGTCTAAGCCCACCAGCATTCCGTTACCAGCTAACTGAGTTCGCTCGTAAAGCTGGTAAGCGTATCGTTCTTCCTGAAGGTGACGAGCCACGTACAGTTAAAGCTGCGGCTATCTGTGCTGAGCGCGGCATCGCTGAATGTGTGCTTCTAGGTAACCCAGACGAAATCCGTCGCGTTGCTGCACAACAAGGCGTTGAGCTAGGTGCTGGCGTAACTATCATCAACTCTGATGAAGTTCGTGAAAACTACGTTGCTCGTCTAGTTGAGCTACGTGGCGCGAAAGGTATGACTGAAGTTGTTGCTCGTGAGAAGCTACAAGATTCAGTATTCCTAGGCACAATGATGCTTGAGAACGACGAAGTAGACGGTCTAGTTTCTGGTGCGGTTCACACCACAGCAAACACTATCGTTCCTCCGTTCCAAATCATCAAGACTGCACCTGATGCGTCTATCGTATCTTCTGTATTCTTCATGCTGCTACCTGACCAAGTATTGGTTTACGGTGACTGTGCGATCAACCCAGATCCAACAGCTGAACAGCTTGCTGAAATCGCTATCCAATCTGCTGATTCTGCAGCGGCATTCGGTATCGACCCTCGCGTTGCTATGATCTCTTACTCTACTGGTGAATCTGGTAAGGGTGCAGACGTAGATAAAGTACGTGAAGCGACTAAGATTGCTCAAGAGAAACGTCCAGATCTAGTGATCGACGGTCCTCTACAGTACGATGCAGCGATCATGGAAAACGTGGCAGCTTCTAAAGCGCCTAACTCTCCAGTAGCAGGTAAAGCGACAGTATTCGTATTCCCAGACCTAAACACTGGTAACACGACTTACAAAGCGGTACAACGTTCAGCAGACCTAGTATCTATCGGTCCAATGCTTCAAGGTATGCGCAAGCCTGTAAACGACCTATCTCGCGGTGCACTAGTAGACGATATCGTGTACACAGTTGCTCTAACTGCGATTCAGGCAGATCAAGCTGACCAAGCAAAAGAAAAAGCAGTTAACTAATAACTTCGCTTCTTCCAAAGAATAAAACCTCGCCACGGCGAGGTTTTTTTCATTTAATGTTCGGATAAATCAATACAAAGCCAAAAACAAAATAGCGCCAGAAAGCACGCATCCAACCATGACGGGCGCAACTCTTCTCCACAATGCCTTATCCCCTATTGCGACAACCATCCCCATTTTCACCACTGTATTGACTGATGCCGCGATCAGAATACCCAGTGCCGCGGTTTCCACACTTAGGGTTTGGGTACTTTGTCGCCCAAGAGCAAGGGAAATAGCATCGACATCTGTAATGCCGGATAGCGCAGATAGTATCAGAACACCAGCATTACCAAACAGATCAGCCAGTGCATGCGATAACAGCATAATCACAGCCAATACGACACCGAAGAACAACGCCGATTGCAATGCCAAAGGATTGGTTTGTTTATTTGATTGTTCCACCTTCCCTACCTCACTTCGACGCCATATCCACCAAGCAGGGAAGTAAAGAGCAATCATCATAATCATGACGATGGGCCACAACAATGTCACTAACTGAGGGTTAATCACTGACAGCACAATTAGCAGCCTAGGAAACATGGTACCGCAACTCAATAGTATGCCGCTTGCTAGCAAAGGGCTGATACTCGATTGTTCGCGTGAAAGATGGGAGAACTGCAGTGTGAGCGCAGTAGATGAGCTTAAGCCAGCGAAGACAGAAGTAAACAAAATGCCTCGCTTCGCCCCACCAATTTTAATCGCAAAGTAGCCCACAAATGAAATACTGGCAATCAACACCACCATCCACCAAATCTCATAAGGATTAAGTGCATTCCAAGGACCGTAAGCTTGATTGGGTAAGAGCGGCAACAAGACGATGGAAATGAGCAGCAGACGCAAAGCGGCATCAAGCTCGTACTCTTGGAGGCGTTGAAGCGCCTGATGAAGTTCTCTCTTGTTGTCCAGAACAACTGCGGTGATAACGGCAGCTGCCGCAGCAAGAACAGGCTCACCGGATACTGCCAAACTACCAAGAACAAACGTAATGACTAAACTGACGACGCCAGTAATGCTGATGTCTTCACTCTTTCTTTGCTGAATAACAAACGCAATGCAAGCAAGAATAACCAAAGCAATAAGAGCAAAGCCAAGTAACAAAGGCGTATACAGATTGGCAAGAATCCCAACCAAGCCACCAAGCAAACCGACTAAAGAAAAGGTGCGAATACCTGCAACGCGACTGCCTTCGACGCTATTGCGCATCACCCAGCCACGTTGTGTTCCCACAATCGCACCCAAAAGCAGAGCAACAAACAGATTCCAAATTAGATGCTCGCCACTGACAAACTCATTGATATCCATACCCCACCTCGGTCAAAGATCGGTTGTTATATCATCAGTTTATGTGATTGGTAGGAAGAAGCTGTGATGCTAAGAAGATATTGAGAAAAAAGAAAAGCGCCACATCAAATGGCGCTTTTCTTAGAGGTTTTAAACTTAGGTAGATTCTCGACCATGAGGTGAATCCAAATCTAATTCAGGACCTTTTGGTACCACTTGTGTTGGGTTGATGCCAGTATGGCTAAAATAATAGTGACGCTTTATGTGGTAGAAGTCCGTGGTTTCTGCCACACCCTCTACTTGATACAGCTCTTTCAAATAACCTTGAATGTTTGCGTAATCAGCAATACGTTGTTTATTACACTTGAAATGACCAACATACACCGCATCAAAACGCACAAGAGTAGTAAACAAGCGCCAATCCGCTTCAGTGATTTTATTACCTGCTAAGTAGCGATGCGTCGCAAGATGGGCATCAATTTTATCCAAAGCATCAAAGAGTGAATCAAAAGCTTCTTCATACGCCTCTTGAGTTGTGGCAAACCCGCAACGATAAACACCGTTATTCACGTGTGGATAGATGTCATCATTCCATTCATCAATCACACTTTGAAGCTGCTCCGGGTAATAATCATCATGATTGCCTGTTAACTCATTAAACTCAGAGTTAAACATTCGGATGATTTCTGACGATTCATTCGACACAATGGTATTGGTCTTCTTGTCCCATAATACTGGCACTGTTACTCGACCAGTGTAATCCGGTTTAGCTTCAGTATAAATTTGATGCATACGGGAGTGACCAAATAATGGCTCAGGCAGTCCCATCTGCCAGCCCTCGTTTAGCATATCAGGACACACCACGGTGACATCGATGTGTTTTTCTAACCCTTTGAGACTGCGAAAAATCAACGTTCGGTGTGCCCAAGGACAAGCAAGTGAAACATACAAGTGATAGCGACCAGACTCTGGTTGATAGGTTGCATCCGGTTTGTTTTTAATCCAGTTACGAAACCCTGCATCTTCTCGCACGAATTTACCGCCACTTGATTTAGTGTCGTACCATACATCGTGCCAAACACCTTCAACTAACTTACCCATGACTGCTCTCCTCAGATTCTGTTTTCCACTATATTAGCGAATCATGCAAAGCTTAAAATCCAACCGCTTAGTTCAACTTGTTCAAGAATTTCGAATGAACTAAATCAAGCCTAGATCGTAGGCATAAAAAAAGCGCGACCCTATAAAAGGAGCCGCGCTTAAGCCCGTCACAGGCCGAATTTAATTACACCGCTACGTGCAAACAAGAAACTGCATGAATATCAGAACCTTGGATATTTGGTTTTGTCTTTGCACACTCATCCGTTGCTTGAGGGCAACGAGTACGGAATACACAGCCCGATGGTGGGCTGATCGGAGATGGTAGATCACCTTCTAACATCTGGATCTTCTTACTGCGTTCAATTTCCGGATCTGGAATAGGCACAGCAGACATTAGTGCACGAGTGTATGGGTGCTTTGGATCTGCAAACAACGCATCTGCTTCACCCAGCTCCACAGCATTACCTAGGTACATAACCAGTACGCGGTCAGAAATGTGTTTCACAACTGATAAATCGTGCGCAATGAACACCAATGAAAGACCAAGCTCTTTTTGCAGCTCTTTCAATAGGTTAACTACCTGAGCCTGAATCGATACATCCAGTGCTGATACTGGCTCGTCACAGATAATCATCTTAGGTTTTAAAATCAGAGCACGTGCGATACCAATACGCTGACACTGACCACCAGAGAATTCGTGTGGGTAACGGTTGATAACGTTTGGTAGAAGACCTACCTTCGCCATCATCTCTTTTACGCGGTCTTTCACTTCTTGCTTAGTCAGCTCTGGGTAGAATGTCTCTAATGGTTCAGCGATGATGTCACCAACCGTCATACGTGGGTTAAGAGAAGCCAGAGGATCTTGGAAAATCATTTGGATTTCTTTACGCGTTTCACGGCGTTGGACGTCTTTCATTTTTGTCAGATCTTGACCCAACCAAACCACTTCACCGTCTGTTGCTTCCACCAGACCAATGATGGCGCGAGCAAATGTCGATTTACCACAACCGGACTCGCCTACTACACCAAGGGTCTCGCCTTCGTATAAACGAACGTTTACGCCGTCTACCGCTTTTAGGCTTGAAGGTTTTGACCAAGGCCACGCAGATTTTGATGCAATGCTGAAGTGAACTTTCAGATCAGATACATCCAGAATTAGCTTTTTATCTGTACTCATTTGCTCCAAGCCTCCCATTCAGAAAAACATGCACGCTGACGACCATCACCAAATGGCGTCAGAATTGGTGCTTCACGCTTACAACGATCCATCACGCGATGGCAGCGATCTTGGTAAGGACAGCCAGGTGGTAGACGAAGCAAGTTTGGCGGGTTGCCAGGAATCGTTGGCAGAATCTCGCCTTCTGTATCTAGACGAGGAATAGCCTTCAATAGACCTTCTGCGTATGGGTGGCTTGGGTTGTAGAAGATTTCGTTCACTGTGCCGTACTCCATGGTACGACCCGCGTACATAACCAGTACTTTGTCACATGAACCTGCAACAACACCAAGGTCGTGCGTGATCATGATGATTGCAGTGTTGAACTCAGATTTCAGCTCGTTCAGCAGATCCATGATCTGCGCTTGAACCGTAACGTCCAATGCCGTTGTTGGCTCATCCGCAATAAGCAGTTTTGGACGACACAGCAGCGCCATTGCGATCATTACACGTTGACGCATACCGCCCGAGAACTCGTGTGGGTACATAGTGATACGCTTACGGGCTTCTGGGATTTTTACTGCTTCAAGCATACGAACAGACTCTTCGAATGCTTCTGCTTTGCCCATACCTTTGTGCAGCATCAGTACTTCCATCAGCTGATCACTGACTTTCATGTATGGGTTAAGAGAGGTCATCGGGTCTTGGAAGATCATAGCGATCTGTTCCGCTCGAACCTTGTTAAGCTCTTTTTCTGGAAGGTTAAGGATTTCTCGACCTTCAAATTTCGCGCTACCAGAGATAATACCGTTCTTAGCCAGTAGACCCATGATTGCGAATACAGTTTGTGACTTACCTGAACCAGACTCACCTACGATACCTAGGGTCTCGCCTTGATTCAGAGAGAAGTTCAAATCGTTTACTGCGGTTACGATACCATCTTGCGTGGTAAATTCGACGCGCAGATCTTTGACATCTAATAAACTCATCATTGCTTCCTTTATTCTTTCTATTTTTAATTATCTGTCTTTTGGATCCAGCGCATCGCGCAGACCGTCACCAACGTAGTTGAAGCAGAATAGAGTCACAACCATGAACGCTGCTGGGAATGCCAGCTGCCAGATTGCTACTTCCATTGTTTGTGAGCCTTCTTGTAGAAGTGCGCCCCAACTTGTCATTGGTTCCTGTACACCAAGACCAAGGAATGAAAGGAATGATTCCGTTAGAATCATGCTTGGGATAAGTAGTGTTGAGTAAACCGCTACGATACCCAATACGTTTGGAACGATGTGGCGAGTGATGATCTTCCAGTTGCTCACACCACAAACGTGTGCCGCTTCAATAAACTCTTTACTACGCAGGCTTAGCGTTTGACCACGTACGATACGAGCCATATCTAGCCATGCGATAGCGCCGATAGCGACGAAGATAAGAACAATGTTACGACCGAAGAATGTTACCAGTACGATAACTAGGAACATGAACGGTACCGCATATAGGATCTCAAGAATACGCATCATGATACGGTCAACTTTACCGCCAATGAAGCCAGAAGCCGCACCGTAAAGTGTACCAATCACAACCGCAACTAATGCACCTAGAACACCAACCATTAGAGAGATACGACCACCAATCAGCGTACGTACGTAAAGGTCTCGACCTAAGCTGTCTGTACCAAACCAGTGCTCAGCACTCGGACCAACGTGCATTGCATACCAGTCAGTATCATCAAAAGCGTAAGGGGCAATCATCGGTAAGAAGATTACCGCTAGGGTCATCAATGCAAGAATGAACAAGCTCACCATCGCCGCTTTGTTACGCATAAAGCGGATACGGGCGTCTTGCCACAAACTACGGCCTTCAACTTCCAGGTTCTCTGCAAATTTCTCGACCGCTTCAAGATTCTCTTTTTTCGTTAACATAACCATACTTCCCTGTTAGTAGCGAATTTTCGGGTCAATCATTGCTAGCAGAATATCAACGATAGCGTTGAATAGAATGAATAGGAAACCAATCAGAATGGTCACACCCATTACTAGCGAGTAGTCACGGTTGAAGGCAGCGTTGACAAACAGCTTACCGATACCAGGCAGACCAAAAATGGTCTCGATAACAACCGAACCTGTGATGATACCTACAAACGCTGGCCCCATGTATGACACAACAGGAAGCAGAGCTGGTTTTAGTGCGTGTTTCAGGATGATGTAACGGTAACTTAGACCTTTTGCGCGAGCGGTACGAATAAAGTTACTGTTCAATGTTTCGATCATCGAGCCACGAGTGATACGTGCGAAAGTCGCCACGTAGAGCAATGACATACCGATCACAGGTAGCACAATGTATTGCCACCCTCCGTCATGCCAACCACCCGCGGGGAATAAATTCCAATGGAGAGAGAACAAGTAAATCAGAGCAGGAGCCAATACGAAGGACGGCATAACTACCCCGAGCATCGCCGTTGACATTATGGCGTAGTCCACCCAAGTATTCTGCTTGAGTGCGGCTATGGTTCCAACCGTCACCCCCAAAATTACAGTGAAGATAAAGGCGATAAAACCAACCTTCGCTGATACTGGTAATGCAACAGAGATTAGCTCATTTACTGTGTAATCTAAGTATTTGAATGAAGGACCAAAATCACCTTGGATAACGTTGGTCAAATATGTGGTGTATTGCTCAAATACAGGCTTATCTAGACCGTATTTAGCTTCAATGTTCGCCATAACTTCTGGCGGTAATGGGCGCTCGCTCGAGAATGGGTTACCCGGTGCGAAACGCATGAGAAAGAAAGATACGGTGATCAAAACCAACATGGTTGGGATCGCCTCAAATATCCTTTTTGCGATGAATTTAAGCATAAACTCACTCTTTCAGTCTGTGACAGTTAAAATGTAAATGATAGGCTGCACACGCTCCTTCAATGGTGCGTGTGAGCCTTATTCTTATAGTTTTGAAGTGACTTTAATTAGTCAGCTTTGATGTAAAGATCTTTGGTGTAGATCTTTTCTTCCGCGTTGTTTGCAGGGAAACCACCAACGTGCGGATTTAATAGACGAGAACGAACATACTGGTAGATAGGCGCAATTGGCATATCTTTCGCCATCAGTTGCTCAGCTTCTAGGTAAATTTTGGTACGCTCTTCTTCAGAAATCGATTTGATCGCTTTATCAATCAGAGCATCGTACTCTTTATTACCCCAGTGCTGACCACCAGTTGTGTTCGAGCTAACCATTAGGGTTAGGAATGAAGATGCTTCGTTGTAGTCACCACACCAACCGGCGCGTGCCACTTCGAAATCACCTTGGTCTTTAGTCGATAGGTAAGTTTTCCACTCTTGGTTTTCTAGCGTTACGTCTAGACCTAGAGTTTTCTTCCACATAGAACCTAGTGCTACTGCTAGTTTCTTGTGGTTCTCATCCGTGTTGTATAGAAGAGAGAATTTAAGTGGGTTGTCTTTACCGTAACCCGCTTCAGCCAATAGGCGTGCCGCTTCTGCATTACGCTCTTTTTGCGTCATCTTGCCGTAAGCTGGTAGCTCAGGGTTGAAATGCGCTGTAATTTCAGGCGTTAGGAAGTAAGCAGGCTTCTGACCTTGACCAAGAATTGCGTTTGCTACGATGTTACGGTCGATAGCGTAAGAAATCGCTTTACGAACGCGAACGTCGTTGAATGGTTCTTTCTTAGTATTGAATGAGTAGTAGTAAGTACACAGGCTACCTTCAACCGATACTGATTCTGGGTGCTCTTTTTTCAGACGTTTAAAGTGCTCTGTCGGCAGTTTAGACGTGAAATCAATTTCACCAGATAGGAAACGGTTCATTTCAGCAACACCGTTCTCAATTGGAAGGTACGTTACTTTGTTGATAACCGTTTTGTCGTTATCCCAGTATTCGTTGTTACGAACAAGCTCTAGACGCTCATTCACAACCCAGTTGTTTACGACATAAGCGCCGTTACCTACGAAGTTTTCTGGTTTCGTCCACTGATCACCAAACTTCTCAACTGTCGCTTTATGTACTGGTTTCATTGTTGTGTGACCAGCCATCATTACAAAGTAAGGAACGGCGGTATCTAGCTCAACCACTAGCGTGTGGTCGTCAGTCGCTTTAACACCGAGCTCGCTCTTGTCTTTTTTGCCCGCAACGATGTCTTTTGCATTCTTCATCTTGGTGTATTCCATGTACCAAGAATATGGTGAAGCCGTCGCAGGATCGACCGCACGCTGCCAGCTGTATACAAAATCTTGCGCTGTTACAGGATCGCCGTTAGACCATTTTGCGTCTTTACGTAGATGGAAGGTGAAAGTTTTGTTGTCTGAGGTTTCCCAGCTCTCAGCTACACCAGGGATAGTGTCGCCGTCTGCATTTTGGTTCACTAAGCCTTCAAGAAGATCACGAATCACATGCGACTCTGGAACCCCTTGAGATTTGTGCGGGTCGATTGTTGCAACTTCAGTACCGTTACCACGAACGAGTTCTTGTTTATCTGCTAGTTTAGTGCCTGCTGGAACGTCAGCAGCGAAAGCGGTAGAAGAAGAGGCAGCCACTGCCAGACCAGCACCTAGAAGAAGGGCTTTGGTGATTTTGTTCTTATACATGCGTAAAACTCCAAGTTTTTCATTAGCATCCATGACTTCTCTGCAAGGGACTGGAACGGTCAGAATTTTAGAATTTTTTAGTACACTTTCTGAGCACAAAACACTAAAACCTTACAAAGACTGCGGCACACATTAGCAATCATTGAAGTAATTTGCCATAAAAATGTAGCAAAAAAACTAATAATTCTGTAATTAGTGCTCATATTTAGCAATAAATACTACATAGTTTGTATTGGGTAGATAAATGCAGATTTGCGAGTTCATTTGGCAGGCAAAACTGTCGATAAATCTAAATTCAAACTCTTTGGTAGCATCTTATGCTAGATATATGTATAAAAATTAACATTTGTGACACATTGAGTCTAATTAATAATTGCATATATCTTGTTCGATATTTTTTATTGTGAACAAGGTCACCGAGAGGTGAAAGGAAGGAAAGGTGATGAATTTATCAGCAGGTCAAAGTAGGAAGTAAACTCCGTTTTTATCGTAAAAAAGAAAAAGCCAGATGAGATGAACATCTGGCTTTACTAGATTTGGTCGCAGAATAAAAAACGGTTCTACTTTTCCCAACGCTGCGCAGCTTGATGGTCAGTATCTCGTGACTCAATCCAGCGGTTATCGCTCGTTGTACGTTCTTTTTTCCAGAATGGCGCTTTAGTCTTTAGGTAATCCATAATGAATTCACAAGCATCAAATGCCGCACCTCGATGAGCGCTTGAGACTCCTACGAACACAATTTGATCGCCGGTATCAAGGTCACCAACACGATGTATCACGCGGACCCCAAGTAATGGCCAACGTGACTCCGCCTCATTACAGATATCGATCAGGCTTTTTTCTGTCATTCCAGGATAATGCTCTAAGTGCAGACCGATCACATTATCACCAAGATTCATATCACGAACCTTACCGATAAACGTAACAACGGCTCCAGACGCAGTGCCTTCCGACAAGCGCTGATACTCTTGATCAACAGAAAAGTCTTCAGCCTGTACAGAAACACGAGGATCCATCTTAACCTCCTGTCACTGGAGGGAAGAAAGCAACTTCATCACCCTCTTTCACTTCAGTATCCAGTGGGACAATAGATTGGTTTACTGCAGCGAGCAATTTACCAGGCTCAAGGGCGAGATCCCACTTACCTTCTGTACCTTCACCAATTTCAACCAAGTGAGCACGAATCGCTTCAACATTGTTGAATTGATCATCGAGCTCAAGCGCATCGATACCAACCAGTTCACGCGTTTGAGCAAAGAAAAGAACTTTAATCATTATTCCGCCTTGAAGTGACCAGATTTACCACCCGTCTTCTCTAGAAGACGAACTTGACCAATAACCATGTCTTTTTGTACCGCTTTACACATATCGTAAATCGTCAATGCAGCTACAGAAGCTGCCGTTAGCGCTTCCATTTCAACACCAGTTTTACCTGCTAGCTTGCAAACGGATTCAATGCGTACCATGCTCTCAGCTTCAATTGCTTCAAGTTGTACTTCTACTTTCGAAAGCAATAGAGGATGGCAAAGTGGAATTAGGTCCCACGTTTTTTTTGCCGCTTGAATACCAGCGATGCGTGCGGTTGCAAACACATCACCTTTATGATGTTGGCCAGAAACAATCAATTGCAGAGTTTCAGGTGCCATGTGAACGAATGCTTCTGCACGCGCCTCACGAACCGTTTCCGCTTTCGCTGATACATCGACCATGTTCGCTTCGCCAGACGCATTGATATGTGTAAATTGGGTCATGGTTTTTCCTTCGCTTTTAGGAAAGGTTATACAGATAGGTGTGGCATAAAGTTGCAAGGACGATGACTTGCATCTAGTTGTTGCTTGATGATCTTCGTCCACCCTGTGCGGCACGCACCTGTAGAGCCAGGCATTGCAAAGATAACAGTGTGGTTAGCGAAACCAGCAATCGCACGAGATTGAATGGTTGAAGTACCAATTTCTTCATAAGAAACCAAACGGAATAGCTCACCAAAGCCTTCTACTTCTTTATCGAATAGAGGCTTAAGCGCTTCTGGAGTGCTGTCACGTGAAGTGAAACCAGTACCACCAGTGATCATGATTGCTTGTACGTTTTCATCCGCAATCCACTGGGAAACGATCGCACGGATCTTGTACATATCGTCAATTACGATTTGCTTATCAACGACGTTATGACCTGCTTCCTTCGCGTGTTCAACTAGGTAACCACCAGAGGTGTCGTTTTCTTCAGTACGAGTGTCAGATACCGTTAGAACGGCAATGTTTGCAGGTTGAAATTTGCTTTCAGCGTGACCCATTTGTTCACCTATTCTTTAATTTGCTTTTTGATACGCAAGGTATCGATTCTGGAAAAATCATCAGAAGCCACGTCTGCTCCTGATGTGAAATCTGATTGGAGTTAACCGCCGATAGACGCAAGATGCGGCGTCATACCAGTGTTGCCATCGTGCAAGAAGTGACTTACGGATTTCGTTTGCAACTGTGCCTGAATACGTTCAATCAATTCGCTTTCTTGCTCGTCGCGCTCTAACAGGTCACGTAACTCCACGCCATGTTCACCGAACAGACAAAGATGCAGTTTACCCATAGCCGAGACACGAAGTCGGTTACAGCTCTCACAGAAGTCTTTTTCATAAGGCATGATAAGACCAATTTCACCCTTGTAATCAGGATGAACGAAAACCTGAGCAGGTCCATCATTATGAGAACGGACTTTCAGTAACCAACCGTTGGCGATTAATTGATTTCGGATCGCAACACCAGAGACATGGTGCTTAGCAAACAACTCATCCATTTCTCCTGTTTGCATTAACTCAATAAAACGCAATTGGATTGGACGGTCTTTAATCCAGTTAAGAAAAGCAGGCAACTCACTGTGGTTGAGGTCTTTCATCAGCACCACGTTAACTTTGACTTGCTCATAACCCACTTCAAATGCGCGCTCGATACCATTCATCACCTCAGTGAACTTATTTTCACCAGTAATTTGATGGAACATGCGGGGGTCAAGGCTATCCACACTAACATTAATATTAGTCAGCCCAGCTTCACGCCAATCAGCAACCTGTTTCGCCATGCGGTAGCCATTAGTCGTTGTAGCGACTTTTTTGATGCCAGGCGTCGCTGCGACAGAGTGGATAATGTCAGTAAAGTCTTTGCGTAAACTCGGCTCACCACCTGTGATGCGGACCTTTGAGGTACCACAATCTGCAAACGCTCTTACGACACGCTTGATCTCAGGGAGAGATAAAAAAGACGAGTTTTTATTGCCCGATGGCTTGTAGCCGTCAGGAAGGCAATAGGTACATTTGAAATTACATACGTCAGTCACAGACAGACGCAAGTAATAGAACTTACGATGAAATTTGTCTTCGAATTGTTGCGCCACGGAACACCTTTCCAAACACGGGAGGCATAATCATTTCCAATTATGCCCTTGTGACAGAATGTCACTGGCTCAAAACGCCTATCCTTAGACTTAGCATAGTGAGCTCGGAGTTATGGCAACCAGAGGAGGTAAACCCCTGATAGCTTTGCCGTGTAAAATACTTAATATTTGTAATGGAATCCAGACTTGAGTGATAAAAAACTCTCTAGAAACACAATTTACCGCTTAGTGAGTACCCCTTTGGCACTCATTAAGTTAAATTGTAGTCGTTTTTTACAAGATTATTAGAAGAACGTAATGAATATCTACACCGATAAGAAAGTGGTCGCAGTTGGTGGTGGTCACGGTTTAGGCCGTATGTTGGCAGCATTAAAAGATTTTGGCAGCAATGCAACTGGCATTGTTGCAACAACCGACAATGGCGGTTCAACCGGTCGTATTCGCCATTGCCAAGGTGGTATTGCATGGGGTGATACGCGTAACTGTATCAACCAGTTGATCACTGAACCATCAATCAGTTCCATGATGTTCGAATATCGCTTCAAAGGTACTGGCGAACTCGACGGACACAACCTAGGTAACCTAATGCTGACCGCTCTGGATAACCTATCAGTACGCCCATTAGAAGCGATTAACCTTATTCGCAATATGTTGAAAGTCGACGTCAACATTCTTCCTATGTCTGAGCACCCTTCCGATCTCACCGCATTATCGGTCGATGGGCAATGGGTTACGGGCGAAACCAACGTCGATGAGATGGATACCGATTTGCGTCGTCTCGATCTATCACCAGAAGTTCCCGCAACCAAAGAAGCTGTGACAGCACTTGCTGAAGCTGACGCCATCATTCTTGGTCCCGGAAGTTTCTTAACAAGCATTATGCCGCCACTGCTCCTACCTGAATTGGGTAAAGCTATTGCCGCAAATCAAACTGCAAAAGTGATTTTTGTCGCCAACTTGAGTCCAGAGTATGGTCCTGCTGGGCGTATGACAATGAAGCAAAAACTCGAATGGTGCGAGCGTGCTTGCCAAGGAAGAAAGATTGATGTCGTATTGGCAGAAGAAACAGAGCCAGAGGTGCTTGAGAACTGGAATGTGGTCACCGAGTCGTTAGCTTCTACTAATCGCGATTGGCGTCATGATCGAGACAAGCTCAAACTTGCGATTGAAAACCAGTTGCCGTCGAACTAGAAAGTTCGCATCGAGAAAACGACTCCAGCTAGAGCAATGTGATCGAATAAAAAACCCTTCCACACCGGAAGGGCTTTATGTTTTAGTGCTCATTGAATAGCGTCAACAAAGCGCTAGTTTGTCCAAGAGCGATAGGCATCGCGTGTGACATCAAGCAAAGCGAGCATTTCTGTGGCATCCTCACCCTGCTCGGCTAACTGATTCGACTTCGCTTTTCGGTCGATCGCAATAGCCAAATCACACAGTCGATCTGCACCAAAGCTTGCGGCACTGCTTTTGAGTGCGTGGCTGATCTCTTTCAAATAGATCAATTGCTCATTGCCTTTAAGATCAGATAATCGGGTTATATAGGTGTCCATTTCCCCTAAAAAAATATCAAGCAAAACGGGCACATTATCACTGCCTATCTCAGCAGACAGCTCTTCAATCTTTTGCTGATTTAATACGTTCATACTCATACGTTTTGTTTTTCGTCCCTGCTATTCCAAGCTTGCAACTTGCGATAAATCGTCGATGGGCTGACATCTAAGTAGCCCGCAGCGCGTGGAATATTGCCATCACACGCTTGAATCGCCTGCTCGATGGCCATTTTCTCAGTCATCCAAAGCGGCATAATGTCTGACACCGTCAAAATGTCAGGTTCAATAAATTTTGATGCCGATTGACGAACCACTGGCTGGTTCAACGGCGGTGGCAGCATGTCTAACGTAATCTCTTTGCCGTTGTTCAATACCACAATGTTGCGCAGTACGTTTTGCAACTGACGAACGTTACCCGGCCATTCATAACTATTGAACCTATCAATCACCTCTTGCGAGAAGCGGATGAAGCTTTTGCCTTCTTCGTGAGACATATAACCAAGCAACGAATAAGCAATCTCAATTACATCTTCGCCACGCTCACGCAGCGGTGGAAGGTGCAATGGGATCACGTACAAACGATAATACAAGTCTTCACGAAAACGCCCTTCTTGCACTTCCTTCCAAGGGTCGCGGTTCGTTGCGCAAACAAAACGTACGTCCACACTCTTCATCTTCGAAGAACCGACTTTTTGGAACGTCCCCGTTTGAATGAATCTTAGTAACTTTGTCTGGAGGTCTAGGTCCATCTCACAAAGCTCATCAAGAAACAAAGTGCCACCGTCAGCAAGCTCAGCCGCACCTTGTCGGTCATTTGCCGCGCCAGTAAATGCACCTTTTACGTGACCAAATAGCTCGCTCTCAATCAGATCTTTAGGGATGGCAGCACAGTTAATGGCGATAAACGGCTTATCACCACGTTTGCTTGCTGCGTGAATTGCCTCGGCACACACCTCTTTACCAGTACCACTTTCACCCGTGATGAAAATACTTGCTTTACTGCTCGCCGCCGAGTCAATAGTGCGGTAAACCTGCTGCATGGTTTGGCTACTGCCGATAAAGCCTTGGTAATTTTGGTTGCCCGGATTATCCGCTTCATTTTTAAGCTTGGTAGCTTTACGGATCGCATTATTTACCGTGACGCGTAAACGGTCAGCTTCACATGGTTTAATTAAGAAATCTTGAGAACCATGACGCATTGCTTCTACCGCAGTATCGATAGAGCCATGGGCAGTCATAAAGATAATTGGCACGTCTGGGTGACTTTTCTTCACTGCGTGCAATACATCCATCCCCGTCATATCAGGTAGACGAAGATCGAGCAGAATAAGATCAGGAATACGGTGGTTCAGACTTTCGATTGCGTCTCTGCCTGTACCAACAATATTGATATCGATGCCGAGTGGCGTTAGGTAAGAACGGTACAATGCCGCGACAGATGCGGTGTCTTCTACCATTAGTAGATAACGAGACTTTTGACCTTCTGTTATTTGTTGCATAGCCTAGCCGATTTTTTGTTGTGTTTTAAATAATAATCGCATTACGCTTTGCATTTTGCAAATAATCATTCGTAAGATTGTGGGTATTCTAAATAAACTAAACCGAATATCAACAGGTTAAATTATGGCACAAACCATGCTCTTAAACTAATGACCCCTCGGGTCACCTAGCCAACTGACGTTGTTAGTGAACGATATGTTCACAAAACGAGCCAATAGATCCGACTGCCTATTGGCTTCTTTTTTGTCTGTTGAGTATGGGGGAAGAAAGTGCCCAAGCGATTTATGTAAACACAAACACTTGGGCATGGAATGAAGCAATCAATCAACTGTTAGCGATGAACTGCTCGCGTAACTTCTCAATCTCGTCACGCTTTTGCGCTGCTAATTCAAATTCCAGATCTTGAGCATGTTGGTACATCGCCGCTTCTAGACGACTGATCTCTTTCTCCAACTGCTGTGGAGACATAATTTCGTAGGTTTGCGAAGGCTCTGCCACTTTCGATAACGGAACTTGCTTAGTGTTCCGTTGACGTTTGGACTTAGTGATATCCCCCAGCTCCATAATGTCTTTGATATTGCGCTTCAAGGCTTGAGGCTCAATGCCCATCTCTGCGTTATATGCCTTTTGCTTCTCACGGCGACGATCCGTTTCGTCCATTGCTTTCTTCATCGATTTAGTGATCGAATCTGCGTAAAGAATCGCTTTACCTTTGATGTTACGAGCTGCACGCCCAATGGTCTGAATCAATGAACGCTCTGAACGCAAGAAACCTTCTTTATCTGCATCCAAGATCGCCACCAGCGATACTTCGGGCATATCGAGACCTTCTCGCAACAAGTTGATCCCTACCAACACGTCGAACTCACCTAAACGAAGGTCGCGAATAATTTCTACACGCTCAACGGTGTCGATATCTGAGTGAAGGTATCGAACTTTCACATCGTGCTCGTGAAGGTATTCGGTCAAGTCTTCTGCCATACGCTTGGTTAACGTTGTCACCAGAACACGCTCATCTTTCGCCGCTCGAATGCGAATTTCAGACAACAAGTCATCAACTTGAGTCGATACCGGACGTACTTCCAATTCCGGATCGAGCAGACCCGTTGGGCGTACAACCTGATCAGCAATCTCATCGGCTGATTTTTCCAGCTCGTAGTTACCTGGTGTCGCTGATACAAATATCGTCTGTGGAGAAATCGCCTCAAATTCTTCAAACTTCATCGGACGGTTATCCAATGCTGAAGGTAAACGGAAGCCAAACTCCACCAACGTCTCTTTACGCGAACGGTCACCTTTATACATCGCACCAATTTGTGGAACCGTAACGTGCGATTCATCGATGATCAGTAAACCATCATGAGGTAAGTAATCGAATAGTGTTGGGGGCGGCTCACCCTCCGCTCGACCACTTAAGTAACGGGAGTAGTTTTCGATACCTGAACAGAAGCCTAGCTCGTTCATCATCTCAATATCGAACTGAGTTCGTTGGCTGATGCGTTGCTCTTCTAGAAGCTTGTTGTTATCTAGCAACTGCTTCTTGCGAACTTCAAGCTCATCTTTGATGCTTTCAATCGCATCAAGGATACGCTCACGCGGAGTCACATAGTGAGTCTTTGGATAGATGGTATAACGTGGTAAGTCACGCTGTTTCACCACTCCAGTCAGAGGGTCGAATACGCTAATGCAATCCACTTCATCATCAAACATTTCGACACGGACCGCATCTTGGTCTGATTCTGCCGGAAAGATATCAATCACTTCACCACGAACGCGGAACTGACCACGTTCGAATGCAACGTCATTGCGAGAATATTGCAACTCTGCAAGACGGCGCAGCATATCACGCTGATCAATCACATCTCCACGACGCAGGTGCAACATCATTTGCAGATACGATTCCGGATCACCCAAACCATAAATAGCCGATACCGACGCTACGATGATCGCATCTTTGCGTTCTAGTAAGGCTTTAGTGGCCGATAAACGCATTTGCTCAATATGAGCGTTAACTGAAGCATCCTTTTCAATAAAGGTGTCCGTCGTTGGAACGTATGCTTCGGGTTGGTAGTAATCATAGTAAGAGACGAAGTACTCTACGGCATTATTTGGGAAGAAGGCTTTCATCTCACCATACAGCTGAGCTGCCAGCGTTTTGTTGGGTGCAAGGAGGATGGCAGGACGCTGCGCTTGCGCAATCACATTTGCCAACGTGAATGTTTTACCTGAGCCAGTTACACCCAATAGCGTCTGATGAGCAAGACCTGCGTCTAACCCTTCCAATAACTGTTTGATAGCGGTTGGCTGATCACCAGATGGTTGATACTCAGAGACCAGTTCATAAACTTTACTCATACCCTTCCTCAAATTTACTGCACTTTGGCTGTATATATATACACCTTATTAGATGAAATCTACGTCTATTTTAGATTTATAGCTCATTGTTACTAATTTTTGTGCTTTCTCTATTTTGATCTAGCCTTAGTCTGGTGACTCTGTTATAGTCTTTCGCCCTACTTGGTGATACTCCCCAAATCATCACAATTTAATTTCCACAACTTTTCCCCAGAAAGACCTAATATTATCCTTTATCCCCAAAAGGCTAAATTTTATCCACTTTAACTAATTCTGCGTCAATCTAAATAAATCACTGTTTTATTTGCTTATTCAGTGCCTATTTCTGCTTAAAAATTCAAAACAAAACAACACTGTTGCATATAAAAGTTCTTTACTCAGATCTCATCAACATAGTTATCCACAAATTTGGTGGATAAGTAACTCCAGCCCTTTACTGGCAAGGATTACAAGAAAGTAAAGATAAAATTCCATTATTTTTTACTAGAAATGTGTTTTTTAGGTGTTGACAGAAATATAGGTGCTCGGTAAGATTCGACCCGCTTTCAAGCAAAGCAATTCCTCCTTAGCTC
The DNA here is from genome assembly GCF_027587135.1 of Vibrio sp. MM46. Taxonomy (NCBI): domain Bacteria; kingdom Pseudomonadati; phylum Pseudomonadota; class Gammaproteobacteria; order Vibrionales; family Vibrionaceae; genus Vibrio; species Vibrio sp. MM46. The sequence continues at coordinate 27,011 of NZ_JAPPTO010000015.1, read as the reverse complement.
AGTCGGTAGAGCGACGGACTGTTAATCCGCAGGTCGCTGGTTCGAATCCAGCAGGAGGAGCCAAATTCCCGACAAAGCCGTGTCCAAAGACGCGGCTTTTTCGTATCTGCTCCTCTAGAATCTCAGCACAAATAAGCTTAGTAAATACAGTTACACAATCTCTTCATACACACCGCTTCTTCCTAATTCGAATGACGGCAAATCTGCTCATTACTCTGTTTTACTTTTAATTCGCCGATAAATTCACGATACCAAGCATTAAATGTGTGGTTCCAAAAGCAAAAGCCAACCATAAACCTATGATTTAAATATTAATGCATTTTAATCATTTAAAAAATGAAAAGCATTCATTTTACTCATAGATAGTAAGTCCATACGATTGAAAGGGTTAAGAATGGTTCCGTCCTACTCGTCGCCTCCATTCTATTTATCAATAACTTAGGGATTTACTAATGACTATTCCGACGACTGATATGCTTGACGCATGGACTGGATTCGCTGCTGGTGAATGGCAAAATGCTGTCAACACTCGTGACTTCATCCAAAAAAACTACACCCCTTATGAAGGAGACGAGTCCTTCTTAGCTGAGGTAAGTGAATCTACGTCAGCATTGTGGAACCAAGTGCTTGAAGGCATTAAACAAGAAAGCCGCACACACGCGCCTGTTGATTTCGATACCGCTCTGCCATCAACAATTACTTCTCACGATGCGGGTTACATCAACAAAGATTTAGAAAAGATCGTTGGCTTACAAACCGAACAGCCACTCAAACGTGCCATTATCGCCAATGGCGGCATTCGTATGGTGAAAAACTCGTGCGAAGTGTACGGTCGAGAGCTAGACCCAACCGTAGAAAAGATCTTCACCGAATACCGCAAAACTCACAACAAAGCGTGTTTCGATCTGTACACCAAAGAGATCCTAGCGTGTCGTAAATCAGGCATCATTACTGGTCTTCCAGATGCTTATGGTCGTGGACGTATCATCGGTGATTACCGACGTATCGCCCTTTACGGTATCGAATTCTTAAAAGCAGATAAAAAAGAGCAATACAACTCAACACAAACTTTCCTAGAGCGTGGCAGTGATCTTGAAAAGACACTTCGCCTGCGTGAAGAGATTGCCGATCAAGTTCAAGCACTTGAAGACATTCGTCAAATGGGTCTGAAATACGGCATTGATATGTCGCTACCCGCAAAAACAGCACAAGAAGCGATTCAATTTACCTACTTTGGCTACCTAGCGGCGGTTAAATCACAAAATGGCGCTGCAATGTCATTGGGTCGAACATCAACCTTCTTAGACGTTTATCTAGAACGCGATATCGCAAATGGTTTGATTGATGAATCACAAGCGCAAGAGATGATCGACCACTTCATCATGAAATTGCGCATGGTTCGCTTCCTGCGTACACCAGAATACGATTCACTGTTTTCTGGTGACCCAATCTGGGCAACAGAAGCCATGGCTGGGATGGGGGTAGATGGTCGCACGCTCGTAACTAAAACGACATTCCGCTACTTACATACATTGCATACTATGGGACCAGCACCAGAGCCAAACATGACGATCCTGTGGTCAGAGCAATTACCAGAGACGTTTAAGCAATACGCAGCAAAAGTGTCAATTGATACGTCTTCCGTTCAGTACGAAAACGACGATCTGATGCGCCCAGATTTCAATAACGACGATTACGCGATAGCTTGTTGTGTGAGTCCACAGATTGTTGGTCAACACATGCAGTTCTTTGGCGCACGAGCCAACCTTGCAAAAGCGCTGCTATACACAATCAACGGCGGCATAGACGAGAAATCTAAAGCGCAAGTAGGTCCATCTGTAGAAAAAGTTCAAGATGAAATTCTCGACTTTGACGCACTAATGCCGCGCTTCGATAACATGTTGGAATGGTTAGCGACTCAATATGTCACTGCGTTGAACATCATCCATTACTCGCATGACCGTTACAGCTACGAAGCGTCATTAATGGCACTGATGGATCGTGACGTACATCGAACCATGGCGTGTGGTATTGCGGGTCTATCTGTGGTGGCAGACTCTTTAGCTGCAATCAAATTCGCAACAGTGAAACCGATTCGCGACGAGAATGGCATCGCCGTTGATTTTGAAATCGAAGGTGACTACCCGAAATTCGGTAACAATGATCCACGCGTTGATGACATCGCTTGTGATCTAGTAGAGCGCTTCATGAAAAAAATTCAGAAGATGCACACTTATCGTGAAGCTGTGCCAACTCAGTCGATCCTAACCATCACATCTAACGTGGTTTACGGCAAAAAAACGGGTAACACGCCAGATGGTCGCCGCGCAGGTATGCCGTTTGGTCCAGGTGCAAACCCAATGCATGGTCGTGATGAAAAAGGAGCGGTTGCTTCGTTAGCTTCGGTTTCCAAACTGCCGTTTGCTTACGCGAAAGATGGCATTTCTTACACCTTCTCAATTGTACCCAACGCATTAGGTAAAGATGAGTCAAGCCAGAAGAAGAACCTTGCAGCACTAATGGATGGGTACTTCCATCATGAAGCAAGCAATGAGGCTATTGCGATTGAAGGTGGTCAGCATCTCAATGTTAATGTTCTCAACCGAGAGATGCTGTTAGATGCGGTTGAACATCCTGAAAAATACCCTCAATTGACGATTCGAGTGTCTGGTTACGCAGTACGTTTTAACTCGCTAACGAGAGAGCAGCAACAAGACGTTATCAGCCGCACCTTTACAGAAAAACTGTAAGTCAATTTAGAAACGTTAACCTTAGCTCATCCCCCTAGCCCATTAGGGGTATGAGCATTTTTATTTCGTTTTATCCAAGATAATGAAGAGTGGAGCCGCCAGCAAAGCGTGCGTTAAATCAGTGACGAAAATTGCGTTTTCCTTTGTTAACAACCATTCACCAAACTTTTCAATTTCTTATTAATCCATCCACTCACATCACATACACGTATAATTTTCCATCGGGTGCATAAAACCACACCGTTCTTTGGTTGTTATTGGTGTCACAAAACACGATAATATTGGGATCGGATTTTAAGAACGTAATAACTATGACCGAATATATTTTGTTGTTGGTCGGCACTGTGCTGGTGAACAACTTTGTACTGGTGAAGTTTTTGGGCTTGTGTCCTTTTATGGGCGTGTCTAAAAAACTGGAAACAGCAATTGGCATGGGCTTAGCTACAACTTTTGTACTAACGCTCGCGTCTGTGTGTGCATACTTAGTGGAAAGCTATGTTTTACGTCCACTGGGCATCGAATATCTACGAACCATGAGCTTTATTTTGGTGATCGCTGTTGTTGTACAGTTCACCGAAATGGTCGTGCACAAAACCAGCCCGACGCTTTATCGTCTGTTGGGTATCTTCCTACCATTGATTACAACGAACTGTGCTGTTTTGGGTGTTGCCCTGCTTAACATCAATGAAAACCACAACTTCATTGAATCGATCATTTACGGTTTTGGTGCGGCAGTTGGCTTCTCTTTGGTATTGATCCTATTTGCGTCAATGCGTGAACGTATTGCTGCAGCTGACGTACCTGTACCGTTTAAAGGTGCTTCGATTGCAATGATCACCGCAGGTCTTATGTCTCTTGCCTTCATGGGCTTTACTGGTTTGGTGAAGTAGACAATGAGTACTATTTTAATTGCGATCATTGCCCTTGCAGCGCTTGCCGCTGTATTTGGGGCCATACTCGGTTTTGCGTCGATTCGCTTCAAAGTAGAAGCCGACCCGATCGTCGATCAAATCGATTCTATTCTTCCTCAAACTCAGTGCGGTCAGTGTGGCTACCCAGGTTGTCGTCCATACGCAGAAGCGATTGCTAACGGCGATCAAATCAACAAGTGTCCCCCAGGTGGTCAAGCGACCATTGAAAAACTGGCGGATTTGATGGGTGTCGAAGCGGAAGAGTCGGCACACGATCTCGACAACAAAGTCAAAACCGTTGCTTTCATCCATGAAGACATGTGTATCGGTTGTACCAAGTGTATTCAAGCGTGTCCTGTCGATGCGATTGTTGGTGGTACTAAAGCCCTTCATACCGTTATCAAAGACGAGTGTACCGGTTGTGACTTGTGCGTTGCTCCTTGTCCAACTGACTGTATTGAAATGATTCCTGTGGAAACTACCACAGAGAGCTGGAAGTGGAAGCTTAACGCTATTCCAGTAGTTAACATTACGGATGCTGCCAGTGCAGCGAACGTGACTGATTCAATTAAATAAGGTTTCGTATGTTGTCTTTGATTGAACAAATTCGTACTGGTTCGCTCTGGGATTTCCCAGGCGGCGTGCATCCGGCAGAAAACAAAAAGCAATCCAACAAAACTGAATTGGTTCATGCAGCCATTCCGTCGGAAATCGTCCTACCTCTAAAACAACACATAGGTAAAGCAGGTAATCTATTGATTGCTGTTGGCGACAAGGTGTTAAAAGGTCAACAGCTAACGGCGTCAGACAGTGGCTTTACCGTTCCGGTTCATGCACCAACTTCCGGTCAAGTGACGGCTATTGAGCCACGAACCGTTGCTCACCCATCGGGTTTGAGCGAACTGTGCGCAGTGATTACACCTGATGGTAACGATGCTTGGTGTGAGAAAACGCCCGTTGCCGATTACACTCAAGAATCCGCTGATGCGTTAATCGATGTGATTCGCCTTGCTGGTATCTCTGGCATGGGTGGCGCAGGCTTCCCTACTGCTAAGAAGATCCAATCGGGTATCGCACGTACCGAAATTCTTATCGTCAACGCAGCCGAATGTGAGCCTTACATCACCGCCGATGACAAACTCATGCAAGAACATGCTGACGAACTGATCCAAGGGATCGAGATCGTCGAGTATATCCTTAAGCCAAAACTGACCATCATCGGTATTGAAGATAACAAGCCAGCAGCAATCAAGGCGCTGGAACAAGCGGCGATGAACAAAGACATAGTGATCCGCGTTATCCCAACCAAATACCCTTCAGGTGGTGAGAAGCAGCTCATTAAGATTTTGACCAACAAAGAAGTTCCTAGCGGCGCTATCCCTGCCGATATTGGCATCCTGGTTCAAAACGTTGGTTCTCTCTACTCAATTAAGCGTGCAGTGATCGATGGCGAACCTGTAGTAAATCGCATCGTGACTCTGACGGGTAAGACCTTCAAGCAACCACGTAACGTTTGGACGCTTCTTGGCACGCCAGTACAAGCACTTTTAGACGAGTTTGGCTACAAAGCAGATAAAAAGCTGCAGCGTCTGATCATGGGTGGTCCAATGATGGGCTTTACCCTACCTCACGCTCAGGTTCCTATCACTAAAACGGCAAACTGTATTCTGGCACCGAAACGTCGTGAGATCGCCTCTGACCAACACGAAATGGAATGCATTCGTTGTAGCCAATGTGCTGAGGCATGCCCTGCCTCACTACTGCCACAGCAGCTCCAGTGGTATGCGAAAAGCCAAGAATACGACAAGCTGGAAGAGCTGAACTTAAAAGACTGTATTGAATGTGGTGCGTGTGCATTTGTGTGTCCAAGTGAGATTCCACTGGTTCAATATTATCGTCAAGCGAAAGCTGAAATCCGTACTCGCGCTCAAGAAGCGGCAGCCGCTGAACGAGCTAAACTGCGCTTTGAAGAGAAAAAAGCGCGTATGGAACGCGAAAAAGCAGAACGTGAGAATCGCTTCAAGAAAGCCGCGGATGATCGTCGTAAAGACATGAAAGCATCTGGTGGTGACGATGCGATTGCAGCAGCGATCGCTCGTGTGAAAGCGCAAAAAGAGAACGCTGAAGCGAAAGCCGAGCCAGCAGTGAAACCAGCGGTTGCTGCCGCGATTGCCAAAGCAAAAGCAAAACAAGCTGCAGCGGCTCAATCTGGCGCAGCAGAACCTGATAACTCAGAAATGGCGAAGCTACGCGAAGAGCGCAAACGTATTGCTCGTGAGCGTAAAGCACAAAAAGAGCAAGGTGACACATCTGAGGATAATGCTGACGATAAGAAGTCTGCAGTTGCAGCCGCTATTGCCCGTGCAAAAGCCAAGAAAGCTCAGCAAGAAGACACATCAACACCTGCTGAAGCTGGTGACAAGAAAGCAGCCGTCGCGGCAGCTATCGCCAGAGCTAAAGCGAAAAAAGCACAACAAGAGGATTCAACCGAACCTGTAGAATCAGAAACGTCTGAACAGCAAGGCGGTGATCCTAAGAAAGCTGCTGTAGCTGCTGCCATTGCTCGTGCAAAAGCGCGCAAAGCTAAGCAAGAAAACTCTACAGAACCTGTAGAAACGGAAGCTCCTGCTGAACAAGCTGAAGATCCGAAAAAAGCCGCTGTTGCCGCAGCCATTGCTCGCGCTAAAGCACGCAAAGCTCAGCAAGAAGCACAAACAGAGTCTGTTGAAGCGGAAGCGCCTGCAGAGCAAGTTGAAGATCCGAAGAAAGCTGCAGTTGCCGCTGCCATTGCCCGCGCTAAAGCACGTAAGGCTCAGCAAGAGTCACAAGCTGAATCCGTTGAAGAAGCGCCTTCTGAAGAGCCAGAAGTGGATCCGAAGAAAGCTGCAGTTGCCGCTGCCATTGCCCGCGCTAAAGCACGTAAGGCTCAGCAAGAAGCACAAGCTGAATCCGTTGAAGAAGCGCTTTCTGTAGAGCCAGAAGTGGATCCGAAGAAAGCTGCAGTTGCCGCTGCCATTGCCCGCGCTAAAGCACGTAAGGCTCAGCAAGAAGCACAATCTGAATCCGTTGAAGAAGCGCCTTCTAAAGAGCCAGAAGTGGATCCAAAGAAAGCTGCAGTTGCCGCTGCCATTGCCCGCGCTAAAGCACGTAAGGCTCAGCAAGAAGCACAATCTGAATCCGTTGAAGAAGCGCCTTCTGAAGAGCCAGAAGTGGATCCGAAGAAAGCTGCAGTTGCCGCTGCCATTGCCCGCGCTAAAGCGCGTAAGGCTCAGCAAGAAGCGAATAAGAACAATACTGAGGAGAACGAGTAATGTCGTTTTTTATTGCCAGTTCACCACACGCTCACAGCCGTCGTAGTACGCCTGATTTGATGAAATGGGTAGCGCTGTGTGCAATTCCTGGCTTAGTGGCTCAAACCTACTTCTTTGGTTGGGGCACCATCATTCAACTTGTGTTCGCTATTGCGGTTGCGGTGTCGCTAGAAGCGCTAGTCATGCTTGTGCGTAAGCGTTCACCAATGCATGCACTTCGTGATAACAGTGCCATCGTGACAGCATGGTTATTAGCCGTTGCTATCCCACCATGGTCTCCGTGGTGGATCATGGTCATCGGCTTGATTTTTGCCATCGTGATCGCGAAGCACCTATACGGCGGTATTGGTCAAAACCTATTTAACCCAGCGATGGTCGCCTACGTGGTGCTACTTATCTCCTTCCCTGTCCAGATGACAAGTTGGAGCGCACCTGTTTCATTGATGTCTGAGCACGTTAGTTTTGCAGACGCGTTATCTCTGATCTTCACTGGTTATGATTTTGATGGCTTGTCACTACAACAAGTTCGCGCTGGAGTGGATGGCGTGACAATGGCAACCCCATTAGACGCATTTAAAACCGGTATCCACACTGGTGCGACACCAAGTGAAGTGCTATCACAACCTATGTTTGGTGGTCTTGCTGGTATCGGTTGGCAATGGGTAAACCTTGCTTACTTAGTCGGTGGACTGGTTATGATCAAAAAGCGCATCATCCAATGGTACATTCCTGTTGGCTTCCTAGGCAGTTTGGCGCTGTTTAGCACAGTATTTAGCTTAATCACACCAGGAGAAACTGCTTCACCAATCTTCCACCTACTTTCGGGTGCTACGATGTTGGGCGCATTCTTTATCGCAACTGATCCTGTATCAGCATCCACTACCGTGAAAGGTCGTTTGATTTTTGGTGCGCTTATTGGTGCATTGGTATTTATTATTCGTAGTTGGGGCGGTTTCCCAGATGGCGTTGCCTTTGCCGTTCTGCTTGCCAATATGTGTGTACCGTTGATCGACTACTACACCAAACCAAGAACTTACGGTCACTGAGGTAAACATGTTAACCGCTATTAGAAAAAATGGTCTGACACTTGCGATCTTCGCTTGTGCTACAACCGGTCTTGTGGCACTGACTCAGTACCTAACAAAAGATCAAATTAAACTTCAGGAACAAAAGCAATTGCTGTCGGTTCTTAACCAAGTGATTCCGGAAGAAATGCATGACAACAATCTTGTTACAGCGTGTACGATGGTGTCAGCGCCCGATCTAGGTACGGTTCGAGCGATGCCAACTTACATCGCAACTAAAGATGGTCAACCAACGGCAATGGCGATTGAATCCATCGCTCCAGATGGCTACAACGGTGAAATCAAAATCATCACTGGCATCGATAACCAAGGCAAGATCCTTGGTACTCGTATCCTAAGCCATCAAGAAACACCGGGGTTGGGCGATAAAATCGATTTACGTGTTACCGACTGGATTTTGAGTTTCACGGGTAAACAAGTGACAGAAAGTAACTGGAATTCTTGGCGCGTTCGTAAAGATGGTGGCGATTTCGATCAGTTCACTGGTGCTACGATTACCCCTCGCGCGGTAGTGAAAGCGGTAAGAAACACGGTAAACTATGTTAATAAATCTCGTGATGAGATTCTGAACCAGCCCCTAGACTGCGCAGGAGGCAACCATGAGTGAAAATAAACTGCTAATGAAAAACGGCATGTGGAGTAATAACCCAGCCCTAGTGCAACTTCTGGGTTTGTGTCCTCTACTTGCGGTTTCTTCCACCATTACCAACGCGCTTGGTTTGGGTATTGCGACTTTGTTGGTGCTTGTCGGTTCGAACGTGACGGTTTCACTGATTCGTAACTACGTACCAAAAGAAATCCGTATTCCCGTTTTCGTTATGATCATTGCTTCTTTGGTAACTTGCGTTCAACTGCTCATGAATGCTTATGCCTACGGCTTGTATCTATCTCTTGGTATTTTCATTCCTCTGATCGTAACCAACTGTATTATCATTGGTCGTGCGGAAGCTTACGCATCTAAAAATGATCCACTGCCAGCAGCACTAGATGGTTTTTGGATGGGTCTGGGAATGACAACTGTACTGGTTGTACTTGGCGCAATGCGTGAACTTATCGGTAATGGCACCCTGTTTGATGGTGCAGACCTACTCCTTGGCGATTGGGCTGCAGCACTGCGCATTCAAGTATTCCACTTCGATAGCAGCTTCCTACTTGCATTATTACCACCAGGCGCTTTCATCGGGGTAGGACTTTTGATAGCGTTGAAAAATGTTATCGATAGCTCAATTCAGGCACGTCAGCCAAAAGAAGAAAAACCAGCCATTGAGCGTGCTCGCGTAACTAACGCATAATGTAAAAATTCTAAAATCAAGGCTCTACCACTCGTAGGGCCTTTTTCATAAACCGCAAAGACGGGTTTGGAAGTCAGCAATGAACAAAGTCAAAAGAATTGAAATTCTCGAACGATTAAGAGAAAGCAATCCTAATCCTCAAACGGAGCTCAATTGGAGTACTCCGTTTGAACTCCTTATCGCCGTACTACTTTCTGCGCAAGCGACAGACGTAAGTGTGAACAAAGCAACAGACAAACTCTACCCAGTTGCCAACACACCGCAGGGCATTCTTGATTTGGGCGTCGATGGTTTAAAGGAATACATCAAAACCATCGGTCTGTTTAACTCAAAAGCCGAAAACACCATTAAGACTTGTAAGATCCTGCTCGAAAAACACAACGGTGAAGTGCCAGAAGATCGCGCAGCGCTTGAAGCGTTACCCGGTGTGGGTCGTAAAACAGCTAACGTTGTACTGAACACCGCATTCGGTTGGCCAACAATTGCGGTAGATACGCATATCTATCGTGTTTCGAACCGTACAAAGTTTGCGATGGGCAAAACTGTCGACGATGTGGAAGAAAAACTTCTTAAAGTGGTGCCAAAAGAGTTTAAGCTTGATGTACACCATTGGCTGATCCTTCATGGTCGCTACACCTGTGTTGCACGAAAGCCGCGTTGTGGTAGTTGTATCATCGAAGACCTGTGTGAATACTCTCCACCAAAAGAAAGTGTAAAGAAAAAGAAGAAATAAATACACTTAAATCTTTTATGGCTCTTTAATGAGCCATTTTTTTACTTTACAAAACCACCAAGTGCAACCATATTAGATTAATATGTAACCAACTTGCGATTTTGTAATGAATGAATTAAGTGAAAATGTTGCAGTAAAAATTTATAAAGATGCCGATGGGTACAGCTTTCCCCTCATTGTAAGATCTGGTGTATTTCCCGCTTGCTTGTACCTTAATGCTTATCTTAACGGAAACCATAACTCCCCACTTTCGGCAAGAAAGAATAAAGCAAGCACTCAAGCTCCAGCTTTTCATACACTAAAAAAATACGCCTATGAGCTGAAATTTTTATACTGTTATTTTATCGAGCAAGGTATCGATCTTGTTGAGCGTGTCAGCTCTGGTGAATTTCTTTCAAGGCAAGAGGTCGATGATTTTGTTAGATCGTGCAAGCTTTATGCTAATGAAGGCACTATTGATGAAAGTAATACCGTAGCAATTTCTGACAAGCGCATAAGAGATGCCATCCATGCGACTTCACATAGCCAACCACAAGTTTCTGCACACACATTACGTCAACGCTTAATCCGACTTAGAGCTTATATCGAATACTTGTTCGTTTGCCACCACTATGATCAAGAGCCAACTGATACTCAAGTCAGAGTTGACGACCAATTCAACAAGTTTAAGTTATACATCAACACGTTTATTAGTGGCACACGTAAAAATAACACCATCGTTAAAGATGCATTTGAGTCGGTAATACCTTCAGATAAGTTCTTTTATTTGCTTGAAATCATCAAAGAGAGTTCACCTGAGAATCCATTTAAATCCAGCAAATTAAGAAACCAACTCATCATGCAAATCCTAATTAACACAGGGGTTCGTGTTGGTGCGGTTTTAAAGCTAAAAGTCAGTGACTTGATTGACGATTGGGATAACCCTCGCTTCCTATTGACCAGAACTCCCAATGATCCGACTGATCCAAGGTTAGAACGCCCATCAAATAAAACCAAAGCGCTATCGGTTTCTATTTCCTCAGAGTTAATGAAGCTTATCAAGCTCTACATACAAACTGTGCGAGCAGAAAATACAACCACCCGTGAACATGACTTTGTGTTCATCTCAGAAAAAGGGACAACATCAGGGCAACCGCTCACGTATAAATCCATTCACAAAATCGTAGATAAATTTGGTGAGGCATTAGGTATCAAGCTCCACCCTCACAAGCTTCGTCATAAATGGAATGAAGTTTTTGAAGACAAGGCGAGAGAGCATGGGTTAACGCCTGAAAAAATTGAAGATTTACGCAAATATGCAATGGGCTGGGTTGAAGACTCGAAAATGGCATCCGTCTATAACGAATATCAACTGGCGGTCACTGTGGCTGATATTTCCGCTAGAACCCAATCTAAAACTGTTCCGAGGTTAGGAGGTGGTCATGAGTCATAGCCATATCGCAACATTAAAAAAGGAATACGATGGGCAGCGCATATTCAATGTAAGAGAAGATGGTTACTCTTTTGATGTGCTTTCAGATACGTGGGAGCTTGGTTATAAATCCTATTTATATCTAAATTGGATGAATGAACTAAATACTAATACTTATCTGGACTTAAGATTAGCAATAGCACATGCCGCAAAGCATTACACTTATAAGTCTCTAAACAGCCACGTTTGCACCCTCAAATCCATTGTAAAATATCTCGACATTTACGATTTTCAGGCGTGGTGGCTCACACTAGATACTTACAAGAAAAGTGTCAGAGATGGCTTAAACGCCCTATGCCACCCAAGAAATGGTTATACCTGTCATACTCTCCAACCGTTATATGACACAGTTAAAGATGAAAATTTAAAGCGCCAAGGTGTAATGAAAGGCATTCTTGACCCAAAAACGGGTGCTTACAGTGAAGTTGAGCACGACAATATTCTTGAAAGCTTAAGAATTGAAACGAAGCAAGTATTAGACGGGGAAATACTATCGCAACAAAAGTTTACCGCACTACGGAATGTCATAGCCAGTCAGTTACTTCTCGCCCTGATAAGACGACCAACCCAACTTGTGCAACTTAAATGGTGTGATGTTTTACCTGTAGGGGAAACCTTTTTATCTCATAAAGAACCGAACCTTAACTGGAAACCCGTTACTCAACACTTGTTCTCAGATGTGGAGCAATTGCACGTTCGCACCTTTAAAGGCAAGGATGGACAATTTCGAGGTGATGCGGAATCACGCTCACACCGCCTAGAGTCAGACTTTTCTCGACTGCTTTTGCGTTACTATCAGGTTTATGAACACTTCCTTTTACATTCGCTGTCTATACAACACATTACATTAGGTGAAGATGAAACCAAAGAACTCATGAGACGCCTACCTGTATTGCCTGACCAAAGCTTATTTAGCTCTCGTTTTGAATCTAAAGCAGAACTGTTTATCTCCAATAGCGATACCTCAAAAGCCTATCATATGAATTCGGTCAACCTTGGAAAGAATATACGTTATTTATTCGAAAACAAACTCAAGCCAAACAGCGATAGATGTCCAAACGATTCTTTGAATCTTGGTAACAACCGCTGGCGACACACCATTCTCACCCAAGGTGCAAAATATGGGTTAAGCCCTGCCCACCTTGCTGCTATAACAGGTGTCACCATTCAATCGATTACCCCCTATCTTGATTTGAAAACCTCAGAGCGAGTTAAAGTTGATGAGGCGTATGCTGGGAACCATATCATCAAGCGATTTGATAGCCTGTCGGTAAAAGAGTTACAAGCGCACGATGATTTCAAAGTAAAAAGCAGGTTTGATGAAGAAATTGGCCATAAACTCAATCCTGCTAACTGCTCCAGTTGTCAGTCAAAAGGCGGTGCGCCTATGGCCTGTTATCCCTGCGACAACTTTAGACCTCTAGAAACGGCAAACCATCAACAATATCTTGATAAAGCGAAAAGAAAACTGGTGATAAATAGTCAATCAGCACACCCTGCGACAGTCAAACGCCTCAAGAAAATCATTCTTTACATCAAGGCGACTATAGCGATTTGTGAAGAGAGAAAAACGGCTAAGCTTGGAGATGAAAAATGAACACACTCAACCGTTACATAACCAATCAACACGCTTATATCGCCGAAAAGAAAAAACAGCCATTACTTGGTTTTACCGCGCCATCAGGTCAGCAAGCAACGTGGGAGGACATTGCTGTTACCTTTACCAGCAACAAAGGCATCCATATTAACTTCCTTTTTAATAACGATAATCAGCCCAACGCCAACATTAACTCAACTTTTTCTCATAAAGACAGGCTCGATGAACATACGCACCATCTACTCTTTACCTTTGCTCTTGATGTACTAAAAGAAAATATTTCTAACAATAGGAGGAAAGATAAAGTCACTGCGGCAAAAAAACTTCTTATTGCTCTTAATGAAAATGTCGCTTCTTCCAGTCTGGATGAGATTCAAAACACCATTGATGAAATGAAGAATATCCAGTCTCTTTCTGCATTTTTTGAGTGGCTAAAAGCCCATAAGATGCTTCCAGCGAGTATAGCTCCGAACTTAACTAGGGAGATAAACTCAACAAGAGCCAAAAGCGGTGATGACGCTATCGAGGCTGAAAACAGTAAACTGCCTGATGAAAAGGCGTTATTGGCACTCGGGGCGATCTTTTATGATGCAATCCCGCCTTATCAAGACATCAAGAATAAAGAGAACACTAATTCTTGGGCTGCTCTCATCCATCCAACAACGAGTCAACTCGATAGTTATGTTTGCACCATGTCAGCACTTGCGATGTCGTCCCCCAATCGAGCGGCAGCAGAGCAAGTGTTACTAACCAAGCAACGAGTGAAAGCCCATAATGAAGTAGTCAATAACAACATTAATACTGTCTACTACCTTAATTGGCGTGGGTCAAAAGGATATAAAGACTATCAGAATCATATCAATGCTGAAATGGCCGAAAGCCTAGACCGAGCATTACACTATACCGCTCTTGTAACTGAGCCAGCGAGAGTATTAGCAAGGTTTTATCAAAACCCAACCCTAAGTTTAAAAAAGGTGTTAGGTGAGTTTAAGCCAAGTACCAAAAACCTAGATGCACTCAAACCCAACGACAGTAAACCGACCAACCTGATCCAGCTTGGTTTTTTATTGGGCTTTTATGATGACAGCGACGGCTATGCCCGTGTTACGTACGATACCAAGGGTGCGATTGATGCAACAAAACGTAAAAATTTCCCTTTATTTATCAAACACATCACCAAGCTGTTACCACTCGATAAACTAGAAATTAAATCCCGATGTCCTTATGCATCCTTACTTGTTGGCGCTCCTGTCAACGATAAAAAGCAATTGAGTAAATATTTCAATGGTCAAACAGAAATGACGGTTGAGGAATTTCAAAACCATTACATTACTACTAATCAACAAGCTATGTCAGGGTACAATAACGCTAAGACCAAGCGTGTCGATTATGGGCAAGCTTTATTTACCTATACAGAAAAACAAGTAAACACTCGGCAATCCTCTCACTTCCTGTTAGTTCTCATCGAATCTTTAGGTGCTTTTTTTGATAAAAACATCAAAAAAGGCAAAAACGGTTACACAACCATCTTTGAGCGGCATGGTTTCTCAACAGGTTTCGCAATCACCCCTCACCAATTCAGGCATTGGCAAAATAACTACCTAGCCAATAAGGGGTTGCCCCACTTACTCATAACGATGCTGTCTGGCCGTAAAAACCCTGAGCAAACACTCACCTATATTCATACTGCTGATGCCCAAAATGCCTCAGTGATCAGTGATATTTTATATGAAAAAGAAACCGAGGAAGAAGTACAAGATAAGGTTGGCAAACGCCTACAGAGTAAAGCTCAATACGATGATGCCACCGATAACTTAAGCCCAACTTTTGTCAGTGAAGTCGGCTTTTGCACCCAAGATTTAACGTTAACCCCTTGCACTTACATGACGGAATTTGAAACACAATGCACACTCTGTTCATCCTCATGCCATATTGCGCATGATAAAGATGCGATTGAACTACTAAATAAGGATTTAACAATCCAAAAACACAACCTTAAGCAAGTTCAGGAGGCCATTAACTTTGCAACCAGTGAAGGAATGCAGCAATGGTATGAAACCCACTACCAAAATACTTGTATGCTCAAGAGTCTTATTGAAGTGCTATCAGACGACTCCATCAAAGAAGGGGCTATTGTTCGCTTTTTGACTCGTTCAAATGTCATGCGAATTACAGATTTAGAAACTAAGACAGTAACAGAACGCAAGCTATCGCTACCTGATGCGAAAGAAGCTCTTCAAGCGGCTCTTGCTGCAACAAGCAAAACTAATAACGACTCGGCTAAAGATAACTTTTTAGGCTTTTTGGGATCAGTATAGGAAAATACACATGGCAACTAAATCATTAGACACTGATCAACAAATCTCCATTCAAGCATTAATTAGAAGTTGGGAAGGAAAGCTGACTTGGGATTTATTAGTTACGAAGATTGAGTCTAGCCTTGCGATCACTACGACGCGGCAAACACTTGATAAATATCTCAATATAAAAAATGAATACAAGGATAGAAAGCGCTCACTCAAAGGGCAACCTGTTTCCACTGACAATACTGAGCTACTTATCTATCTACAAAAAGATATTGATTTAGCAGAAAAAGTTATTCAACTAGAAGCGGAATTAAAAGTGGCAAAAGATGAAATCGGTTATCTGCAAGCTTTTATTCAAAAAATCGCCAATATCGGTCAAAGCGATCCAAATGTAATGACTATTTTTCAAAGAGCGATGCGGAGTATCGAGGAAAGTAAATAAAGACCTAAACGCAACTCTTTGTGTTTTCTAATCTAATTGAGGACTTATAATGGCAAGTGGTCAGCAGAAAGCGCAGCACAATCTTGAGGCATTTAAGGTTTGGGTAGCAACACAAAACGATGATGATTTTAAACAAATTATCTACCGAGGCCAGCTCAATCGCATCGAAGTCGCGAAAGGGATCGGCTGTGGTAAATCTGCCCTTAACCAAAACCCTGCTCTCAAAGACGCACTCAAAGCATTAGAAGATGAGCTGCGTGATAGAAGCATTCTGCCACCTTTGACCAACTCAGCTAAGAAAAACGAAGGTAAACCAAAAGCCTATGACAATACCGCCAACCGCAAGCTGTTCGACTCAAAACGAGTATCCTCATTAGAGGCTGAAAACATTGAATTAAAAGCTAAGGTAAAAGAGCTGGAAAAACGACTTGAGCGCTTTGGGGAGCTATCAGAGACCCTATCTGAAATGGGGTTGATGCCACGATGAATACTGTCCTACATGAAGATCAGATGCGCGTAACCAGCATTCCGTATCGCTCGACCAAGGTGGTGATATTCAGCGGTGTACCGCTGGCGAAGGACTCTTACAAAATCAACAGTTGGAAGTATTACGTCACCATTATAGCCGACCCTAATCGTATCCCTGTGCAACCCACGTTAGGTCAGCATTGGTCAGTCAAAGGTTCTCGCCAAGTTAAAGCTGTTGAAACTGGCGATTATGTAATGCAGCAACACACGTATGAATCCCCCAAGCATATTGAATGCTCCCTGCCCGAAACAGGTGAGCAACTGATACGATTTATTGCTAAAGAAAATGACTTCAAAGGCATAGGGGAAAACAAAGCCAGAGCGCTCTGGCAGCTCTTGGGGAAAGATTTCCATGCCACATTGAGAAATGACACCCCAGAGTCCAGAAAGCGTCTGACATCGATTCTGAGCGAAGATTCAGTAGAGGCACTCTTTAAAGGGTACGCCAAATATAAAAATCTGGCACATTGCAACTGGATGAGTGAGCACAACATCCCCGCCAGTGTGCAGCAACGGCTGCTCAAGCATCACGGTGAAGCCTCCATAGAGGTAATTAAGGATAATCCTTATGCTTTGATGGATTTTGGTCTTTCGTTCAGTGCCATTGAAGATATTATCAAGGCAACGGATTTTAAGAGCGATGTTGCGAAGAATGACCCAAGAAGGCTCAGCGCTGCTCTGGAAATGGCGATTCGCAAGGAGATTGAAAAAGGTCACACCTATACCACTCATGCCAATGTGCGCCCTTACCTCAACAGGCTACTGAAAGACAAAACACTGGTCACTCAGGCGTTCCAATCAGGTCATGATAAAGCTCAGTACATTTTAAACCCCGACACAGGAACCTACCATCCAACGGCGCAACTTCTGATGGAAAGTGTCGTTGCCAAACGGCTAAATACACTGGTTCAGCGGAATGACTTGTTTGATGAAAACGCCAATGCTGCGTATTGCTCTGCGGTTGCGGAGCTTCCCTACGAATTAATCCCTAAACAAATCGAAGCCGTAACAACGTGTCTGGATAATTCGGTATGCTGTATTACGGGTGGTGCAGGAACAGGCAAGACAACGTTACTCAGAACGGCTCTCAGGGCTTACCATCAACTTGGATTTGAAATACACGCCGTTGCGCTCAGCGGTCGTGCTGCAATGAGACTTCATGAGTCCATCGGTTTTGTTACCTCAACCATTGCCAAATTGCTGTGTGAAGCCCCCATAGAACCCAGTGTCGAGAAAACAAATCACCTACTGGTGATTGATGAGGCAAGCATGATTGACTTGCCAACCATGTATCGTCTTGTGAATCACATTCACCCCTCTGTACGATTGATATTCACTGGCGACCCCGACCAACTTCCACCAATCGGCTGCGGCAAAATGTTGGCAGACATCGTTGAAGCAAAAACGGTGGCTAATACGAAGTTAGATATCGTCAAGAGACAGGAAGGTTCAACGGGTATCCCCGAATACTCAAAGCTCATCAATCAAGGTGTGGTGCCTGATCGATTAAGTACGGGAGCAATACACTTTCACGAAACCAGTAAAACAGACATTGCCAAAGTCTGTTGTGATCTTTACCAACAGTGTCCTGAAAACAGTCGCGTCATGGCTCCAACCAAGGCACTCGTATCAGAAATCAATAAACTCACCCAACAAGCCGTTAACCCAGATAGCACTAGCCTTGAGTTCGAAATCAATGGTGATAAGTTCTTTTTGCCACTTCGCATGAATGATGCCGTGTTATTCACGCAAAACCATTATGATAAAGGCATTCAGAACGGCTCACTTGGCACACTAACCAACGTCAAACCTTCTGGTGATAGTTACGGTGAAGTGACACTAGATACAAGTGAAAAGGTCGAGATTACACAATCTGTACTCGATTGCATGGAGTTGGGTTACGCAATCACCCTACATAAAGCTCAAGGGTCACAGTTTCCACGTATCATCATCGCTCTGCAAAAAGGCAGAATAGTCGATAGAGCATGGCTCTATACGGCAATTACAAGAGCAGAAAGCGAAATTCATATCGTTGGAAGTAGTGATGACATGAGGCAGATCACCGAGGCACCTAGACACTCTCATAAACGGAATAGCTACCTGAAAGAACTGTTGAGTTAGCAGTTTCAAACTCGTTAATTAGATGGTACGCCCCACACCTACGCTAAAATTATCATAGTCGATGAACATTTAGAGGTGCCATCATGTCAGCTATTAAAGTTATTGGTATAGATCTCGGTAAGTCTGTTTTCCATCTAATTGGCCACGACTATTCTGGCCGTGAAGTTTTCCGATACAAATTGACCCGAGCTAAGCTCATTCATTTTATCTCACAGCAAGAATCTGCAACCATAGCAATGGAAGCGTGCTGTGGTGCGCATTGGTTGGCTCGAAAATGCCAAGAATATGATCATAAGGTCAAGCTAATTCCTGCACAGTATGTAAAGCCATACGTTAAGAGCCACAAGAACGATTTCATTGATGCTGATGCCATTGCCGAAGCTGCCACGAGACCTAATATGAGGTTTGTCTCTCCGAAAAGCGAACAAGCTCAAATTAGTACCGTGATTAGGAAAATCAGAACAGGATATATTCGCGAAAGAACCTCCTGTATGAATAGAATCGGATCAATCTTACTAGAGTTTGGTATTAGCTTTCCTCGCGGGCATGCCAATATGAAAATGCTGTTCCAGTGGCTAGCAGATAAAGAGGCTATAGTCCCACCACAGATCATTCTTGAGCTTCGTGACCAATTGGACTACTACAACCAACTAAATGAAAAGATCGCTGTTCAAGACCAAAAACTAGTCGAACTCAATAAAGAAAATGAGCTATATAGTTTACTTCAAACGATACCAGGCATAGGGCCTATGACAGCTTCTTGTTGCTTATCTTCTGTCGGCGACCCAAAAGACTTTGCTAATGGGCGAAACTTTGCAGCATGGATAGGGTTAGTGTCGTTTCAATATACAACGGGAGGAAAGCCTCGATTGCTGGGTATATCAAAGCGGGGAAATAAAGAGCTGAGAGAATTATTTGTCCATGCGGCTAGAGCTGTCATGTGGAGAGATGCTTCTGCGGAGCGTTACTTCGGTTCGTGGCTTATTGATTTGAAGTGCCGTAAACCATTCAACGTTGCCGTTGTCGCATTAGCGAATAAATTAGCTCGCATAGCATGGTCGGTGATGAGCTCTCACAAAGCATTTGAAGTAAAAGCATAACCAAAATTTGCACATGATAAATCAAGATGACAAAACGGTTAGACCACCAGATTGAAGACCTGAGGGGCAGAACAGCATTGAAAGTGCTTTCACGTTTATGAGGACAATCTGGCGCGGATCTCATCGTAGAGCTGGGACTAATGACGGTCTCAAATAGACTCTGAATACATTAGCGCAAACCAACTCTGTTATTTTGCTTAATCACTTGCAAAACGGGGCGTACCATACATTTTGCCCCTTTATTATTCAGAGTAAATACTTATTCATATGTGGTTAACGTTAGTTTTCCCTGCCAAAAGTTATCCGAAAGCGACAGTTCAAAGTACTATTGGCTGATCGTTTTCAGAAGAGTGATTTCGAAACCTTGAGTTTAATTTTGTCGATTTTTATCGTATTGCTAAAAATTATGGCAATGAAATCTAATATCAGTGAGGGATATCAAGATTTTTAAGTTTGTTGGATAACAGTATTCAGTATAATCCCCATTATTTATAGTGACTTATGGTGATTGAATGTCTAAAACAAGAGATAATCATTACGTACCTCAATGGCATCAAAAGGGTTTCTTTAGTGAACGAGAAAATGAGCTTTGCCATCTCAAGGAAAAATCAATTGTATTGCCTAATGGGGACATCAAAATTATCCCTCCATCTAAAAAATGGCAGACTCCGACCCAACGTTTTTATCAAAAAGACCTATATACCACTTTCTTTGGAGATGAAATCAACGATGAGATTGAGAAGAAACTGTTTGGGTATATTGATGACAACGGCTCACATGCTGTAAGGGCGTTTCTAACTGATGATCCAGCTGAGTGGCTTCAGCATTTTGAAAGTTTCTTTTCGTATTTAGATGCCCAGAAAATCAGAACTCCAAAGGGCTTAGATTGGATAAAAAGCCATTATCCAGAGCTTAGTCAAAATGACCTGATGGAAGAAATGCAGTCAGTAAGGTCGTTGCATTGTACTCTGTGGGCTGAGGGAGTACGAGAACTAGTTTCAGCCGAAGATTCAGCGGTTAAATTTATAGTTTCAGACCATCCCGTTACGGTATACAACTATGCGTGCCCACCTGACTCAAAGTTATGTGAATACCCCAACGATCCAGATATTTCCCTAAAGGGCTCACAAACTATTTTTCCATTGGATAAAAATAGATGCTTAATTTTGACCAACCTTGAATATGCAAAAGCCCCTGAATCAGTAGACCCTTTAGAGCCTCGCGCTAACGCTGTAAAGATGCGTCAAAGCATGGTGAATGCAATAGAGTTTATCAATACTCGAAAGTTGTCAGATGAAGAAGTAACCAAGATTAACTATATAATCAAAAGTCGTTCAAATGAGTCTGTAGCTGCGGGCTCTGATGCTTGGCTACATCCTGATAAAGAAGTTGATTGCGATTGGGCTCATTTAAAACATGTATTGTTACCACCACCTAGCGAACTTTATCGTTATGGTGGGGAGATGTTTGCAAAATTTGATGATGGTCATGTTCATTATCAAGACGCATTTGGCCGAAAAAATCCCGAAAGTAGTTATCTCAAAAAGACAATTGATGAAAAAATGCTAGGCCGCAATGACAATTGTGGGTGCGGTAGTGGTAGAAAGTACAAGAAGTGCTGTAGAGATATACCGATAGATAAGCGTTCAACTTGGTCGGTGCTAAGCATTAGGGAACGAAATCTAGCATTGTGTAATGCAATCAGAGATATACTCGGGCTCAACAACGGAAAGTCGTGGGATGATGTTAGGCGCGAACTGTCAGATGATCAGGTGTCAGAAATTTATAGGTTCTATTCCGTATTATGGCCCAATGATACCGATATCTATTCTATGTTGCCTAAACCTGATGGTAAGTTTCGTGGACTTTATGCTGGCCCATTAGATGTTAGAAGGATAGGTATACACGCACTTACTATGGCCCCTCATTTTGAGGAGTTTCTGATTCAACACCCATTTATCAATCCTAATAATGTAAAGCCTGAATTTAGTCCTGTTGAAACACCTAGTAGTTACAAATATCAGGCCCTGAAAGATTTTTACTTCATGTTAACTATTGAGCCATATATTGGTTTAGGGTTGGTAAATCTCATTCCTGATCCTTGTTGTTTCGACTATAGCTTGCATCGTGAAATGCTAGATATGGCAACTTCCAGAAAAGGAACTTTCATTAGTCCGTCAGATCGTCTGCTGTATTTGCATTTGATGACAGAAGACCTTTTAAACTCCACATATTCGAAGCCTAGAGATGTTCGAAAGAGAATGTTATTAAGCGAGTTTCCTCATTTGACGGACAAGCAAGCTGAAGATGTCAGTGATACTTTAGATGAGAAAGCTCAAATTGATCCGTTAATCCCCCTCCAAGACCTAGCCAGTGGACGAGGCGGTCAGTTTATGCCATTTAGCATGGCCCCAAACTACGAGATGGGCTTATTTTTAGCACAAGTAACCGGCTCGGTAATTGTAACCGACAGTGAATCTAGATGGGTTGAGTTTCATGCCGCTCAACATCGGAACCAAGGAATAGTTAATTATCCTTGGAGTGAGGTTTACGATAAAGTCACGATGGCTCCTGTAGACTCTCAAGCATTGAATTCGTTTTGTAAATCAACAAGTGCGAATTTTGTTATGTACCGAGATTGGCTTAAGTCTTCCCATGAGTTAGTAGCTTCAAACAACTCAGAGCAAAATTCACTATTAGTGAAGAAGATGCAGGCGGTTGAACTAGATAAAAAAATCAAAGTTCACGATCTTGGGGGTGATTCAATTAACTTTAAAGCTTTAGTTCCCGAGGGAGGTTTTTATGACAAAAATGTGCAGCGATTACTTCTAAAGTCAAACTGTACTGACTATAACGACAAGGCATTAGCTGTGTATTACTTGTCTTCGTAGCATTTCATTTTTAAGTAAGGAATTGCCACCCAACTTGTAGACCTAAACAAGTTGGGCTTTACCCAAACTCAGCTTATTAATGCCTAACAGTTTAGGGCGACAGCTCTAAACTGTTTCTGTCCAGAACCTTCACAGTTGGCACTTCGTAACACAGAAGTGCCCCAAAATGTGTTTAGAACGCAGTAAAATCTCATAAGAACAATTTGTTCAACAGCCTTTTGACTAAATTCAGGGCATGAAATTCAAGAATCAAACTGTTTCGCAATGGCGTGGTATCTTAAACCTGATTTAAGCACTTAAGTGTTACACAGACTCTCATGATCTTGATTTACAGTATTCGGGGGAATTTCATTTTTCTAATGGTAACTTTTGAGTACGTCATAGAGGATTGCTTAAATGCCTGCTTAAGACGTTTGTTAGCCATCTTTATTTTACTAAGTCTACGTTGTTCAATTACTTCTTTCACATCAATCTTTGGCGCATCTTCTGATTCAACTTTTTCCACTTTCAATTCCCAATAACCGATCCCGTATAGGACAAAATCATGCAGTTCTTCGTCCCAATATAAGCGTTTCTGTATGCAATTTAAGCATCTATTCATACAATAGGCAAAGTCACAGGTCATTTTGGGATCGATACGTCTGCTATTGAGATAAAACCTAACAAGGCAGCATGCTTTAGAATTCGCAACAACCAGACTCTTTCCTAAAACAGGAACGAAGTCGTTATAACTAGTTATACAGTCGCTTTGAAACTGTTCTCTCCTTTTATTTTTGCGTAAAATATGCCCATAGAGTAAAAGGAATACCAAATGAAAAACAGATGGTTAGGTATGGCTTGTGTGCTTCCCCTATTGGTTGCGTGCAATAGCGAAAGTTCAGCAATTAAGGTGTCTAGCGAGACGGTCTCACAAAAGCAAATCGATACGATTGTGTCGAATATCAATGAGCTTTACCCAGAAGCAACTCCAGATCAGAAACAGAAAGCGGCAGAAGTGGTGGTCCGAGCGATTGAGAACATGGTGTTCGTTGAAGGCGGAAGCTTCGATATGGGTGATTTCAAGATGGATTGTGATTTTCCAACGAAAACTGAAAACCGTTTAGATTGGTCTCCTGATGCGCAATGTTTTAACTTTGCTACCAACCTTTCTGGTGCGCAACATTTACATAAAGTCACCCTCGATTCTTACTCTATGTCTAAATATGAGACCAGTTTTATGGATATGGAATGGATGCGTCAAATAAATGGATTACCGGTAGCCCTCACTAACTTCATTAGTGTAATTCCTTTGAAGACAAAGCCTATGGAGCGGACAGATGAAAAATATAAGAAAGCTATTGAATACAATTTGAAAAACAATGAGGCTGCATATACAAAATCTTGGCAAGAGGCAAAGGATTACTGTCAGTGGTTGGGCAAAGTTTCCACTTTAGAATTTGATATTCCGACAGAAGCGCAATGGGAGTTTGCGGCAAGGAGTCGCGGACAGCATTATTACTATGCAACCAATGATGGTTATCGTTCCATTCGGGAAGGACGACATTTTGACCCGAATATTGGTAAGTATGTCGATATAAAGCCCTCAGAAGTAAATAGTGGCACTAGCAGTGAAGAATATATTGGCCAATGGCCAGCAAATCCTCTGGGGGTATATGGGATGAGTAATGGTATTCAGGAGTGGGTTAATGATTGGTATGCAAAAGAGTATTACCTAAACTCACCTGAACACAACCCGCAAGGACCGGAAAATGGTATTCAAAAGGTCGTTCGAGATGGTGGAGGAGTAAAAACCTTTGACCGTTTTGGTAAAGATCCTGTTCTTGACGCTTACTCCCCAACCCACAGCTTCCGTTGTTCAGTTCAACAACCAAAACCACTTACAGAATAGACAAGATATGAGCCAACACATTTCCCTCCTGTCTACTCAAACAGTATTGTCATTTCATCCCTAAATAAGCACCACATGCTTAAACTCACTTGTGCACAGTCTCGCCTCCTCCCTAAACAAAAAACAGGAACGCCGTCGTTATAACTAGTCATACAGTGCCTTTGAAACTGTTCTCATCTTTTATTTTTGCGTAAAATATGTACATAAAGTAAAAGGAATACCAAATGAAAAACAGATGGTTAGGTATGGCTTGTATGCTTCCCTTATTGGTTGCGTGCAATAGCGAAAGTTCAGCAATTAAGGTGTCTAGCGAGACGGTCTCACAAAAGCAAATCGATACGATTGTGTCGAATATCAATGAGCTTTACCCAGAAGCAACTCCAGAGCAGAAGCAGAAAGCGGCAGAAGTGGTGGTACGAGCTATCGAGAACATGGTGTTCGTCGAAGGCGGAAGCTTTGATATGGGCGATTTCAAGATGGATTGTGATTTCCCAACAAAATCTGAGAACCGTTTAGATTGGTCTCCTGATGCGCAGTGTTTAAGTCATTTTGCGAGTAGTATGTTTGGTGCTCAGTACTTACACAAAGTGACCCTCGACTCCTATTCGATATCTAAGTATGAAGCAAGCTTTATCGATATGGAGTGGATGCGACAGATTAATCAACTACCAGTAGGTGCGAACAAATGGGAAGGCTACGCACAACTTAAAGATATCGTCCAACGCGACACAGAAGAATACTCTGAGTTAATGAAATGGCATTATAAAAACCACAAACCAGCTCAAACAAAAACTTGGCAAGAGAGCAAAGACTACTGTCAGTGGCTTGGGGAAGTTTCAGGCTTGCCTTTTGATCTTCCCACAGAGGCGCAATGGGAATATGCCGCACGAAGTCGTGGACAGCATTACTATTATGCGACCAATGACGGTTACCGCTCTCTTTCTGAAGGGCAATATTTCTCTCCAACAGCGGAGAGATACGTAGATGTAAAGGCATCGGAAGTAAATACTGGCAGAAGTAGCGAGGAATATATTGGACGTTGGCCATCTAATCCGCTTGGTATTTATGGAATGAGCAATGGGATTTATGAGTGGGTTAATGATTGGTACGAAAAAGACTATTACCTGAGTTCAGTGGAAGCGAACCCTTTAGGTCCAAAAACAGGAACCCAAAAAGTTATACGTGACAGCGTAAGCAACAAAATGACCTTTGGACGTAGCGGACAAGATATAGAGTCGGATACCTATAATCCAAGCTTGAGCTTTCGTTGTTCAATTCAGAAACCGAAACCAATAACGAAGTAAATTTAAACTGGCCTACGGGGCCAGTTTGTTTATGTTTATGCGTAAGGGTAGCTACCGTTACTACCAAATAGCGAAGCATATTGTTGCTGTACCCGTTCCCTTTTTAGAGTAAAAGCACTGTTATCGTAGGGAGTAAATGGTGCCCCTGCAACTTTATCTGCCGAGTTCGTTTCTGCTAAGGTCGCTACCCAATTATTGAACTGAGTTTGTTGCTTACCGTCAAGTAAGGCATTAATACGTTGAATGTTTTCAAAGAGGACCTGCTCACCTGCAGCTTTTTCTCCTTTGTCATTCATTCGCGCAAGAATTTCTTCAAACTTGTGCCAACTATAGGTACTTTCTTCGAGTAGTTTACAAATCGCCGCCTCTTGCTTCTCTTCCCAGTTAAATGTGAAGGTCCGAGTTAATGTATCTAGCATTCTGCCTATCGCCTCGGGAAGAAGCTGATCAAAAGGTACCCCACTACGTGCCAAATCGTTCAGCACTCTGTCAGCTAAAGTAATTGCCTCTGCTTCTAGGTCAAGCCTTTTTTTCCGAGCAACCCTAATTTTTTCTATAGTGTCCTCGCCTTTAGCAATGGCATTTTTTAATGCATCGTGTGGGGCAACAAAACCTTTGGCAAGGGCAAACGCAAAGTAAGTAGCGTCAACTAAATATTCATAAGCCAGAGAATTAATGTTTTGTAGCATCCGATAATCCACATATTGAAGTCCTTGCCAGATTACTTTCGCTAGACTCCAAATTTCTTCTGCGTTTATAGCGACAGAAAAGCCACCGCCGCCGCCAGCCCCCCAAACCAGTTTGGCTGAGATTTTAAGGAAGAACTTTGTACCATCTAAATAGAGCTCAAAATCTGCGTTATAACCACCACCAACGGAAACATTGCCTTCAGTCTGAATTTCAGCCAAAGAGTTAAAGTTTGTGATTTTATCGTTTTCTGGTGCTTTCCATTGAACTCCACCTGCAAACTCACCACTTAACTGGCCACCACCAAAAACACTGGCCTTGATGCCTATTTGACCGCCTCCTGCGTTGCCCATGCTCACATGAGGGTCAAACAATATCCCTACATCATCACCAGTTTCCGGTCTTCTGTTACTGATACCTGCTTTTGCTTGAGCAACCACGCCCACAAAACAACCCACTTTCATTTTGGCATTAAATCGGAAACTACCAAAGGAGTGCACAGCTGGTTGACCATTTGCATCGGTGTAGTTTAGGCATGGCGTATAACCCGCATCGCTTGGTAAAAAGCGCTCAACAGTTATAGCAGCTTCAAAA